>JADMIJ010000070.1 GCA_015478655.1 Acidimicrobiales bacterium
AGGTCGCCTCGGAGAACGCGAATCGAGACCCGAGAAAGACACCAGCCACCTAGAGGAGTTCTGGGCTCCACCGCCCGGGCTGACACCGCCGACGCCGCCCGGTGGATGCCGCCGTTCGACGCAGCCCTTCGACCCGGGGAAGATCTGCACGTCGGAGCGCGGTCCCGCTACCGTTGAGCCACCAGCAGAAAGGCGATCATCATGAGCTCGACGACAGAGCAGATCGAAGCCGCGGCTTCCGAGCTGACCCACGCCATGGCCCGACTGGTGCGGGCCTTCGATGCCGTGGGCGACGACCGCGAGGCCGCCGGTAGCGTTTCGGAGGGGTTGGTGGAGGCCATCGAGGGGCTGGCGAGCCGGTTGAGCGCAGCCAAGGGATTCAGCGCGTGATCGCACCTCACCTACCCAACCAGCTGGGCGGCTTTGAAGTTCCCGACGAACGGCTGAATCCCAATGGGGGAGCGGTGGCCATCGGCCACCCGTTCGGCTCGTCCGGCACCCGCTACGTCCTCGCCCTGGCCAAGGAGCTGCGCCTGCGCCAGGTCCGCTACGGCATTCTGGGCGTCTGCGTCGGCTCCGGCCGGGGCGTGGCCATGGTCCTGGAGAACCCGGGCGCCACCTGAAGAGTTGGGGCGTCGGAGCGGACCATGAGGCCTTGGGGCCGATGTGCACCCTTCGATCCCCCGTGATGGCGGTAGGCACGAGCGGCGAGGGCCACTCGTTGATCCCGTCGAGCGGTCCAACCCATGATTGGGTGGCCGGTGACTACCAAGGAGTCTTGGATGATCGGTTGGAGAACTGGAGGCGCTAGCCGGGGATCGAGGACTCACTCCCAGGAGGACAATTGTCAACGAGCAGATGCTGTTTCCGCCGTCACCTCACCGGCACCTCTGTCTGGTGTGCGGCATCGAGGCAGGGACGTGCCGTGGGATTCCGTATGACCTCGGGGTAGCTCTGGGTGTCGAAGGCGGCGACGAACTGGCGCACCGGCTTTGGCAGCTGGACCAGCAACCGTCCGGCGGGGCGGAAGTCTGGTGGCGCGACGGTGTCGATGAACAGCGAACAGCGACCGACATTCACCGAGCGGACCCGGGGATCCCCTCCCATCAGGGCGCCCAGGTAGAGGGCAACTGCACAGCGGCGATTGTCCATCGGGACTCCGGTCACTCCGGCCGCCCGCAGGGACTCCGCCACCTCGTCGGGACAGGTACCCAAACCGGCGAGAAGGGCCCGGGTCTGCGTCTTGAGCTGTCGGTGGTGGCTCATCGGATCCTCTCGTGAAGTTCCCAGATCATAGCGACCTCGATGGGCACCTCCCCGGCCGATGCCGGTCCGGCCCGCTACCAGGGTGGACGGGGACGCTCGACCCGGACATGCTCGAAATACGGGACGTAGCCTGATGAGAATGAGCGGGCCGTCCCAACTGCGCCTGCACCTGCTGGGCGGTCTCGACGTCGAGGGTATCCCGGGCTCGGCCCTGGGGAGCCGCAAGGCACGGACGTTGGTCAAGGTGCTTGCCCTCGCTCGTGGCTCGGCCGTGTCGCCGGACAGGGTCATCGATGCGCTGTGGCCAGAGGGCGAGCTGCCGGCCCGGCCCGCCGAGCAGGTCGGGGTGCTGGTCAGCCGCCTCCGCTCGGTCCTCGGCGCCGATCGGTTGCGCCGCCTCGACGGCGGATGGGCGTTGGACCTCGACTGGTTCGATGTCGCCGAGCTCGAGGCTCGCGTCGACGAGGCCGCGGCCCGAATGGCTGCAGCCAATCCGGTTGCCGCCCGCGCCGCGTCCCGGGCCGCGCTGGCGCTGGCGCGGGGATCGCTGCTGGCCGACGAGCCCGACCCGATCTGGGCCCAGGCGGAGTGCGCCGCCGCCGCTCGAACGGTGGCCCGGGCACGTCTGATCGGTGCCGAGGCGGCACTGGCCGCCGGCGACGGGGGCGACGCGGCCGCGCTCGCTGAGGCCGCACTCGACCATGACCCCTATGACGAGGCCGCCTTGCGGGTGCTCATGCGGTCCTACGCGGCCACGGGCCGCCCTGCGTCCGCTCTCGCCGCCTACGCCCGAGTCCGCGGGAAGCTCTCGGAGGATTTGGGCGTCGACCCGGGCCGCGAGACCGAGGAGCTGCATGCGGCGATCCTCCTCCGTGACACCGCCGCCATGGCCCCGGACCTCCTCCCGATGGCATCCGATCCGCCGGCGGAGCTCGTGGGCCGGGGGCTCCAGCTGGCCGCGCTCGACCGCCTGCTGGCCCGAGCGCGGGCGGGAGCGTCGGTGTTGGCGGCGGTCGAGGGCGAGGCCGGTATCGGGAAGACGGTCCTCGTCTCCCACTGGTCGAACCGGTTGCCCGGAGAAACGCTGGTGGTCACGGGTCGCTGCGACGAACTGGGACGTGATCTGCCTCTCCAACCGATTCTCGACGGGCTGGCGGCGCACCTGCGCACCGTCGAGCCATCGGACGTGGAAGGCATCCTGGGCGACGCCAAGCCGATCCTCGGCCCCCTGCTCGGCCGTTTCAGTACGGGCAGTGCCCAACCCGGGCCAACCACCGTGGTCGACCCGGTGGCCGGCCGCGCGCTCCTGTTTGCTGCCTTGCTCACGACGGTCGAGCGAGCCGCCGGCGATCGTGCGTCGGTCGTCGTCGTCGAGGACGTGCATCTGGCCGGTGAGACCACCATCGAGTGGCTTCGTTTCGCCGTCCGGCGCAGCACGCGGTTCCTGGTTGTCGCCACCCGGCGTCCCGAGGGGCCCAGCCTCGGAACCGAGGAGATCGTGCGACTGGGACCCCTCGACCTCACCTCGGTGGTCGACCTGTTCGGTCGACACCGGGCACCCGAGCTGCACGCCAGAAGCGGGGGTCATCCGCTCTTCCTCCACGAGCTGGCCAGTGCCACCTCGGCCGAATTGCCGACCAGCCTGCGTCAGGCAGTCTCCGCCCGGGTGGACGGTCTCGGAGAGGCGGCCCCGACCCTCCGCGCCGCAGCAATCCTCGGCACCGAAGTCGACGTCGACCTGTTGGCCGGTGTGCTTCACCTTCCGGTGGCGTCGCTGCTCGAACATCTCGAGGCCGGGTTGCGATCGCTCATCATCGAAGAGCGATCGGCGACGCTCGCCTTTCGGCACGAACTGGTCCGCGAGGCCCTGGCCGAGGACACCACCGCGGCGCGCCGTGCCTTCGCCCACCGCGAGGCGGCGCGGGTGTTGCACGGTCGCCCCGGTCACGATCCGATGGAGGTCGCTTGGCACGCACGGCTGGGCGGTGACGTGGCCACGGCCGTGGTTGCGCTGGTGGATGCGGCGGCCACGGCGGGGAGCCGCTTCGACCTGCGCCTGGCAGAGGAACTGCTGAGCGAAGCGATCTCGTTGCAGGACTCAGTGGAGGCGCGGGTGGCGCGAGCCCGGGTCCGGATCGCCCGCTTCGACCTCGACGGCGCCGAAGCCGACGCGTCCTGCGCGCTCGAGCTCGGCGGCGGACCGGCCTCGTTGGAGGTGGCCGGGTGGGCCGCGTACTACAAGCGGGACTACGAACTCGGCCTCCGGCGCGCCGAGGAGGCGGTTGAGCGCAGCGAGGATCCGGCCGTTCGGGCCAGCTGCCACACCCTGAGCGGCCGCATCCTCCACGCCAGCGGGCACCTGCCCGAGGCCGACCGGCGCCTGAGCGATGCCGTGGCCGGCGCTCCTTCCGACGTGCGAGGTGTGGCGCAGGTATTCCTCGGCGGACTGCGCATACACCAGGGCAGGATCGAGCGCGGTTGCGAACTGGTCGACCGGGCGCTGCTGGATCCCAGCCGGCTCGGGCATCCCTTCGCGCTGCACCACGGCTATCTCTTCCGGGCTCTGGGGCTCGGCATGCAGGGCCGGCCGGTGGAGGCGCTGGTGGCGGTGGAGGCGGGCCGGGCCCTGGCCATCGAGGCGGGGGAGCCTGGCACCCGGTTCGTGTCGGTGCAGGACAACCTGCGCTCCTGGGTGCTGCGCAATCTGGGCCTGCTCGAACAGGCTGACGAATGTACCCAGCGGGCGCTCGCCCTGGCCGGTGGCCAGCGGAGCTCGATGAGCGAGATGTACTTTGCCGGCCGATTGGACCTGATCGAGGGACTGCTCCTGGCCGGCGACACCGACGGGGTCGGCAAGGCGATCGAGGGGACGGCCGATCTGATGCAGTGGGACGGAGGGATGGCCTGGCACCATCATCAGCGGTTTCTGACCTTGTCGGCGCGGCACGCGCTGGCCGCCGAGGACCCTGATCGGGCCATCTCGTTGGCGTCCCGGGTGGTCGCAGACTGTGGCGAGCGGCGGACGTCGCGCTACTCCCTGTTGGCGCGGACGACCATGGCCCGGGCACGATTGGCAGCCGGCCGTCCGATCGACCACGACGAGCTCGACGGCGTGCTGGATGAGCTCGAGCGAAGCGCCGGGCTCGAGGCATGGCGAGTGACGGCCGAGCTGGCCGCAGTGACAGGAGTCGATCGCTGGTGGAGGGACGCGGAGCGCAGGGCGGGGGCGCTGGTGGCCCGCGCCGGCCAGCACCACGAGGCGCTGCGCCGGTACATGGCCGAGACATTCGCCTCGCTCGGGCGCTGAGCACGGAAACGGCGCCCCAACCTGGGTTCAGCCGGCCGACGGCAACCGGGCGCCTTGGACGTGGGACGAGGAGACGGCGGCCGCGGCCAGGAAGATCACGCGGCGGACAAGTGGCACCGGGTCGGCACCGAGAAGCTCGAGGGCCCGTCCGAAGACCGAGCGCCGGGCGTCGGGGTCGAGGGTCTCGACGAACCCGGCGGAATGGGGCATGCCCATCCGCCACGCCACCAGGTCGCCGGGTACGAGGTCGGGGAACTCGACGGCTCTGGGCTCCACTGCCAGGGGCCGCATCCCGCCGCGTTCGAGGACTGCGACCGTCCCCTCCACCGTGCCCCAGGCAGCCATGGCGGACTTGAGGGCCTCGTACCACGCCGGTCGCCGCCAGCCCAGCTCGGACAACGCCGTCTCGACGGCGACCTTGGCCGGGTGGTCGTCGTCGGCGGCGTAGGTCGATGCCACCAGATGCCCACCGATGCGCCCGGCCTCGCGGACGCCCGCCGCCGGATCGTCCAGATGGTTGAGCGAGAACGGTGCGAGCACGACGTCGAAAGCATCCCGCCCGAAGGGCAGGGCCAGGGCATTCCCCACCGCGGCGGGCGGCCGGTCGTGCCGGCCGCTGAGCAGCATCCCGAGGGCCAGATCGGCGCCGATCACGCGGGCCCCGATCGACAGGGCGGCTCGCGACCCTGCCCCGGTGCCGCTGCCCAGGTCCAAGACGAGTCGACCACCCAGCGGCACCGGGCTGAACTTCACCAGGAGACCGGCGAGCCGTTCGTACATCGGGGCCGGACCGGAGGCCCAGGCCGAGGCACCGGCGGAGTAGGCGGCGCCGAGCGAGGTCAAAGGAGGCGGGCCCCCTGGCGTGCCCGCTCGCACCACCAGTCCAGCTCGTCGTCGGGTCCGAGCGCCTTCTCCCAACCGAAGAGGACGAGCGTGCCCAGCAGGCAGAGGCCGAGCTGGCGTTCCCACCACCCGTCGGTCACCACGCCGTTGGCTTCGAGGGCCGCTCGCAGGGCACCGATCGCAACCTCCTTGTCGCACGGGAGCCGCGCCGCGTTGAGCGCCAGGTACCATCCGAGCTCGAAGCACACCGGGCCCTCGCCGCAGTAGGTCCAGTCGATCAGCGCCACGCGGCCCCCGTCATCGACCCCCAAGTTTCCGAGCTTCCAGTCACCGTGCAGGAACGTGAGCGGGGTGCTCGACACGGCGTCGACGAGCGCATTCGTGTCGGCCCGCACGTCGCGAACCAGCGAGCCCACGTCGGCCGGTACCCGGTAGAAGAAGCGCTCCCAGCCGGCGGCACTGATCTTGGGTACCGGATTGGGCCATCCCCGGCGGTGCTCAGCCTCGATGTCGGCGTCGCCGAAGGCGAGCCAGCGGTTGGCCAGCGGAAGCAACCCGACCGTGTCCTTCCATCCCCACATGCGGGCGGAGAGAGCGGCGAGACCATCCAGCAGCTGTCGATGGATGTCCACGGAGAGAGGGTCGCCTCCGGCGGGCACCAGGGCGTCACCGAGGTCGCGCATGAGGAGGGCGGCGCCCAACCCGTCCCTGCCCAGGCCACCGGCGGCGCTGATCATCCCGTGGCTGATCCGAGCAGGCAGAACGTCCATGAGCCCGGAGCGCCAGACCTCGAGTGGAACGCAGGTCGTCTCGTGGAAGAAGCGCATCGTCCAGTCGTCATCGATGTGGACGTGCTTCAGGACACATGACTCGCCGTCGATCGTCACCCGTTCGAGGCCGGCACCGGACTTCGAGTCGCTGTGCCGAAACGGCTGTCGGTCAGTGGCGCCTGCGAGCAGCTCATCGATGGAGGAGGCGACCGGGCGGGGGCTGATGTCCGGTGTCTGCATTTCAACCAGCATCGCTTCCCGCCTCCATCTCCGCCAACAGCGTCGCCGGCCACCGACCGCCGCACCACATGTCGTGTCGGGCGATGTGGCCGTCCGGGTCGAGCTCGAGGACGTGGATCTGGCGGGCGGCATGGGGCACCCCATCCTCCACCCAGCTCACACTGAGCTCGATGACCTCTCCGGCGGCAATGGAATGGCGGCGCAGTTCCTCCAGGGTGCCTGGATCGCGGAACCAGGCTCGGATCTGCCGGCGGATTGCCTCGTCGCCGCATACGGAGAAGCGCCAACCGGGCACGACGGCATCAAGGACCGCCCCACGTGCCCAAGGGCTCGGGCCGTCGTGCTCGCCCCGAATCCTGGCGAGGAAGTGATCGATGGCTGGACTGCTGGTCACGGTGGTCATGACTGGATGGTCGCACCCGGGACTTGCAACGGCCTTGCACCCGCCCGCAAGGTCGCTGCAGGGGCCAGGGGAGACGGTGGGCCCTGACAACCGATCCTCGGTCAACTGATCAAAGGAGAGCATGGGATGGCAATCGACGAAGACAGGCTCAACGACTTCATCGGACGGTTCGTATCCGACTTCGGGGCCGCCATACACGCGGCGACGGTGGTCATCGGCGACAAGCTCGGTCTCTTTGCCGCGCTGGCCGGAGAGGGCCGATAACCGGGTCTGACCTCGCTCAGGCGCTTGGGCTCGACACGAGGTTGGTGGAGGAGTGGCTCGCGGCCCAGTTCGTGAGCGGGTACGCGGAGTACGACCCGACGGACCGGACGTTCTGGCTCAGCGAGGAACAGGCGGCGGTGCTGGCGGACGATTCGACGCCAGCCTTTTTGGTGGGCGCCCAGACGATCACCGCGGCGCTGTGGAAGGACGAAGCCCGCATTCGGGACGCCTTCCGGTCCGGGAAAGGGGTCGGGTGGCACGAGCACGACCACGACCTGTTCCACGGGACCGAGAAGCTGTTCAAGCCCGGCTACCTGGGCAATCTGGTGTCGACCTGGATTCCGGCCCTCGACGGCGTCGAGGCCAAGCTGCGTTCCGGGGCGAAGGTGGCCGACATCGGCTGCGGGCACGGCTCCTCGACCATCCTGCTGGCCAACGAGTACCCGAACAGTGAGATCACCGGCTTCGACTACCACGCCGTGTCGATCGACGAAGCTCGCACACGTGCCGCCTGGGCGGGGATGGGCGACCGGGTGGACTTCGAGGTGGCCTCCGCTCAGGACTTTCCCGGAACGGGATACGACCTGGTGTGCATCTTCGACGCACTCCACGACATGGGCGACCCGATCGGCGCCGCGGCCCACATCCGCGCGTCGCTCGCCGATGACGGTACGTGGCTCCTCGTCGAGCCGATGGCGGTGGCCGGGCTCGAGAACAACGTGAATCCGGTGAGCAGGATCTTCTATGCCGGCTCGGTCGGCATCTGCACCCCGGCGGCACAGGCCCAGAGCGGCGGCTACGCGCTGGGCAACCAGGTGTCCGACTCGGCATGGAGCCAATTGTTGGGGCAGGTCGGCTTCAGCCGCTTTCGCCGGGCCTCCGAGAATCCGTTCAACCGCGTGTTCGAGGTGAGCCGATAGCCTCAATCCACACCTGATGGACATCTTTCCGAAGTTCAAATACGGTACGTATTGATTTTGAACCTGAGGACGAGGCCCGGTGGGCCCACGGGAGGGATATCGTGCCCAATCTCGAGCGCAAGTGGTGGACCCTCATCGCGGTGTGCACGGCCATCTTCATGCTGTTGCTGGACATCACGGTGGTCAACGTCGCCCTGCCGGACATCCAGCGGTCTCTCCACTCGTCGTTCAGCGACCTGCAATGGGTGATCGACGCCTATGCCCTGACCCTGGCCGCCTTCCTGCTCACCGCAGGTGTGGTCGGCGACATGTTCGGGCGCCGCGAGGTCTTCGCCATCGGCTTGGGCGTGTTCTCGCTGGCCTCTCTGGTCTGCGGGCTCTCGACCACTGCGTTGATGCTGAATCTGTCCCGAGCCGTTCAAGGTGTCGGCGGGGCCATCATGTTCGCCACCTCCCTGGCCCTCATCGCCCAGGCGTTCAGCGGAAAGGATCGGGGAACGGCTTTCGGGATCTTCGGCGCCGTAACCGGGGGCGCCGTCGCCATAGGCCCGCTCCTCGGTGGGGCCATCACCAGTGCCATCGGTTGGCGGTGGATCTTCTTCGTCAACGTCCCCATCGGAGTGGTGGCCATCTTCATCACCCTCACCCGGATTCAGGAGTCCCGCGATCCCACCTCAAAGCGGATCGACTGGATCGGATTCGTCACCTTCTCGGCATCGCTGTTCATGCTGGTCTTCGCCCTGGTGCGCGGCAACACGGCCGGCTGGGGAAGCTCGGAGATCGTGGGCCTGCTGATCGGTGCCGGTGCGCTCATGGTCGTCTTTCTGGTGGCCGAGGTACGCCAGACGTCTCCCATGCTGGATCTCTCGCTCTTCCGACGCCCAGCCATGATCGGCATCTCCGGTGCCGCCTTCACACTGTCCGCTTCGATCTTCGCCCTCTTCTTGTATCTCACCCTCTACGTTCAGGATGACCTCGGCTACGGCCCCTTCGCCGCCGGGCTCCGATTCCTCCCCATCACTCTGCTCTCGTTCCTGGTGGCACCTATCGCCGGCAAGCTCACCGTTCGCATCCACGCCCGATACATGCTCGGGACCGGCCTGTTGTTGGTGGCCGGGGGATGCCTGTGGATGGCCACCATCCACGCCGATTCGCAATGGACGGTGTTGCTGCCCGGGTTCATCGTGGCCGGCGCCGGCATCGGGATGGTCAACCCCGTGCTCGCCTCCTCCGCCGTCGCCGTGGTGCCGCCGGAGCACAGCGGCATGGCGTCAGGAATCAACTCGACGTTCCGGCAGGTCGGCATCGCAACGGGAATCGCCGGCCTGGGCGCCATCTTTCAGAGCGAGATCAAGACCAAGGTCACGGCGTCGCTGCTCAGCAGTCCCTCCGGAGCGGAAGTCGCCGCCCGGCACGGAGCCCAGCTGGGTCCGGCCTTGGCCACGGGCCAGGTGCAGAACGCCGTCACGTCACTGCCTCCGGGTCAGGCTCACGCGTTGACCTCCGCCTATCACGCCGGCTTCGCCAGCTCGCTCAACGAGATCCTGGTCATCGGCGCCGCCATTGCGCTGGCGGGCGCCCTCGGTTCCTTCATCCTCGTTCGGCAGCGGGATTTCGTGCCGAGCTATAGCCCGGCCGCAGAAGCAGGCCAGGGGGCGGCACAGCCGGCGCCGGCTGCGGCGTGACATGTCGGTCACCCCGGATGGCCCGGGTGATCCGGTCTCGACCCGTCTGCCACTGCCCGGGACCCGGTCGCCCGGTCGGCCCCGCGACGAGCGGGCCAGCCAGGCCATCACCGAAGCTGCGCTCCGTCAATTGGCCGACGTGGGTTACGCCAAGATCTCGATGGAGAGCGTCGCCAGCGAGGCCGGGGTGTCCAGGGCCACCGTCTACCGCCGTTACCGTGACAAGGCGGACTTGATCACCGCGGCCATTGCGGACCACGCCACGGAGGTGCCGACCGGCCCCTCGGATGACCCCAAGAGCGACCTTGCTCGCTTTCTCACCGACTTCGACGACCGCTTTGCCGGCAGCGGCATGGGGATGCTGGGCTCGCTGCTAGCCGCCCAAGATGATCCCCGTGCCCTGGAATTGCACCGCGAACGGGTCGTGGGTCCGAGGGCGGCCTACGCCCGGCGGCTCCTCGAGCAGGCGCAGGGGCACGGGGACCTGCGTCCTGACGCGGACCTTGACCTCGCCGTTCAGATGTTGGCCGGCTCCGTGTTCCACCGGAAGGTGGCCGGCATCCGGGGCCGGTCGGGCTGGGCCACCCGTGCCGTGGACGCCATCTGGAAGGGCATGGGTCGCTAGGAAACCGACCCCTATTCGATGTTGCCGGAGGCACAGCTCGGCGGCGTGCGGGCAGAACTTCCGCCGAGGATGTCGATTTGACCCGATCTCGTTCGACCCATGGGTGAGGGCGTGAAACCGATGAGAACGGCGGATCGTCGTCGTCTATCCAATACCTCACCCCCCGGCGCATGAAACGCAGTAACTGGCGGCATGCAGTGACATCGACCGCAAAGGAGAGACGTGACCACAACTCAGCATGTTGGAGCCGGCAAGGGCGCACGGCGCCGGCACCCGATCTTCGTCTACATCGTCGCCATCGTCGGCATCGGCTGGCTGGTGTTCGGTCTGGCCGGTGGTTCCTACCAGGGCAAACTCAGCAAGGTGCAGAAGAATGACGATGCCGCCTATCTGCCCGCGTCCGCAGAGTCGACCAAGGTCGACACCGCCTCCCAGCTCTTCCATCCGGTCTAGACCATCCCCGGGTTCATCGTCTACCAACGGGCGTCGGGTCTGACCCGGCGGACAAGTCCAAGATCGCCCACGACGAGCACGCGTTTCGTGCCCTGAACGGAGTGGCCACCAACCAGGTCGGCCCGCCACAGTTCAGTGCTGACGGCCGCACCGCCAACATCGAAGTCCCCCTGATCGCCAAGGTGGGCGACAAGCCGATCCAGGGCGACCAGCTGGTCAAGGTCGAAAAGAAGGTCATCGCTGTGGCCCGGTCCGGCCTACCCAGCGGTCTGGTGGTCCACAGTGCCGGGCCGGGCGGCCTGCTGGTGGCCTTCATCGACGTCTTCAGCGGATCGACGGCTCGCTCCTGTTGGCAGCCGCAGGGGTCGTCATCCTCATCCTGCTCATCGTCTACCGCAGCCCGATCCTGTGGTTCTTCCCGCTGTTCTGCGCGGTGCTCGCCCTGGGTTCGGCGGCGCTGATCATCTACCAGCTCGCCTTGCACAACGTGATCACGCTCAACGGTCAGAGTCAGGGCATCCTCTCGGTGCTGGTACTCGGTGCGGGCACTGACTACGCCCTCCTGCTCATCAGCCGGTACCGCGAGGAGCTGCACGCCCACGAATACCGAGTCGATGCCATGATCACCGCCTGGCGGGGGGCCGCTCCGGCCATCGCCGCCTCGGCCCTGACGGTCATCCTGGCCCTCCTATGCCTGACCTTCGGCGAGCTCAACTCCGACCGCAGCCTCGGGCCGGTGTGCGCCATCGGCATGCCTGCACGGTGGGGGTCATGCTCACCTTCCTCCCGCTCTTCCTGCTGGTGGGCCGCTGGATCTTTTGGCCCCGCATCCCGATGCTCGATCACCAGGTCGATATCGCCACCCACGGCTCATGGGGCCGGTTCGCCGCCGCCCTCGGCCGGAACGCCCGTCGCAGCTGGATCATCGCCACCGTGGGCCTCCTTGTGTGCGTAGCCGGCCTGACCCAGCTCAAGTCCGGCGGCCTCGGAATCTCGGACAGCTTCACCTCCACACCCGACGCCATCGTCGGGCAGAGGATCTTCGACGCCAACTTCAGCCAGGGGGCCGGCGCACCGGCGACCATCATTGCCAACGTCGGCTCCGCCAACGAGGTGATCAAGGCCGTCTCCCAGGTGCCGGGTGTGGCCACGTCCCCGGGCTCGGTCTGCGTCCAGGTCAACTATGCCAAGGTGGCCTCGGCCGCCAAGGCCGGCCTGGCCACCGTCACCCATGGCGAATGCCCACCGGTGTCCGTGCAGGTGCCCGGAGGCGGCGGGAGGGTCGCCATCGACGCCCAGCTCGTCGATCGTTACGACACCCAGCGCGCCATCGACACCGTCAAGGCCATCCGATCCGCCGTCCATCCCATCGCCGGTGCCGACGCCCTGGTGGGCGGGGCCACCGCCGTCAACTACGACACGTTGCAGGCATCGCGCCATGACCGCAACCTGATCATCCCCATCGTGTTGCTGGTGATCCTGGTGATTCTGGCCCTGGTGCTGCGGGCCATCGTGGCCCCCGTCCTGTTGATCCTCACCGTGGTGCTCTCCTTTTCGGCGTCGCTGGGCGTTTCGGCCCTGGTGTTCAACCACCTGTTCCACTTCAAGAACGCCGATCCGGGGTTCCCACTGTTCGCCTTCATCTTCCTGGTGGCCCTGGGTATCGACTACAACATCTTCCTCATGACCCGGGTCCGGGAGGAGACCCTCCGCTACGGCACCCACGAGGGCGTGAAGCGAGGGCTGGCCGTCACCGGTGGCGTCATCACCTCGGCCGGCGTTGTGCTGGCCTCCACCTTCGCCGTGCTCGGGGTACTGCCCCTGGTGTTCCTCAGCGAGCTCGGTTTGCCGTCGCCTTCGGCATCCTCCTGGACACGATCGTGGTGCGCTCCATTCTGGTGCCGGCCCTGTGCTTCGACATCGGCAGGACGATCTGGTGGCCGTCGTGGCTGGCCCGGAGCGGTAAGGAGGATGGAGGCCGAACCGTGCCATCCGAGGCCGACGTAGATCTCGGAGACATGGTCGCCACCCCGCAACGGTGACGGGGCGGGCGCAGTTCTCGGTTCAGCGCAGCGCCAGGGCCATGGCCAGCCCGAAGGGGAGGAGCGTCCATCCCCAGCGAGCGGCGGCGTTGACCACCGCCGAGCGGTATCCGTAGAGGACGGCTAGTTGCACCGGGTTGAAGGCTGGGGCGCCAAAGGCGGACAGGACGCTCACCACGGCGACCGAGGTGGATCGGGTGGCGATGGCGAGGGGAAGGAGGAATCCCGCCCGCACGGTCGAGAGCAGCATCCATCGCCGGATTCCCTGTGGGGAGTGTCCGGCCTCGAGGTTGTGGGGATGGAGCACCGACCCGGTGAACAGGGCAGCCCCCACGAAGGCCAGCACCGGAGCGGACACGATCAGCACCCAACGCGAGGCGGCGGGTGCCGGTCCCACGAGGTGGAGGAGGCCGCCCACCACCAGGGCCAGGAGTGCTGACTGATCGACCCAGTTGGTGGAACGCCGCTGAGGGTGGGGCGCGTCGCGTCGCATGAGATGGATGACGACGGCATTGGGGACGGCGTAGAGAGCATTGGAGATGGCGGCGACGGCACTCGCCGAGGTTCCGGCGACGGCGCCAGCGATCGGCAGCACCCAGAAGGCCCCGTTGGGGTAGGCCGCCCAGGTGTCGAGGGCGGCTTGACCGGCAGGAGCTCGGCCCCGCGTCGTCAGCGAGACGATCAGCACGACCACCGCCACCGCGGTGATGGCGACCGGCGCCAACGCCTGCAGAGGATTGGCGAGCCGCCATGTCGAGACCAGACCCAGCAGGGCCGACGTGGCCAGCAGCTGGATCCGCAGGTAGATGGGCCAATCCCGCCTGATCCGCGGGCCGCCCCGGTCGGCCGCCAGGCCCATGGCCGCGCCGGCCGCGTAGGCGGCGAACGTGTAGACCAGGGGCGCCAGCATCAGGGCACGATAACGGACCACCACCTCGGCGAAGGGAGCGTCGGCAGGGTCGCCGGTGCGATGTCCTGCCCGAGGGTTCCGCCGTCCTGAAGAACCACCGAGAACCGGTCAGGCCCGAAGGCTCAGGCGACTGGTTCGGGACGGCGGGACGGTGCCCGTGGGCTCAGATCGAATTCGGGTCGCGGCGCGGTGCTGATCGACTGTGCCTCACGGCACGGCCACGATGGCCGCATGCATCTCGTCCTCGAACTCGGCCCAGCGGTTGCCACCGCGTTCCTTGGCTACGTACATAGCCAGGTCGGCATTGCACAGAAGCTCGTCACTGTTGGTGCCGGGACCACCGAACGTGAGGCCGATGCTCACTGTGGCCCGCACCGCTTCGGCGCCGACGGTCAAGGGCCGGCGAACGGCCGTCATGATTCGCTCGGCCACCTCGATGGCATCGTGATGGTTGGAGATCTCCTCGAGGAGGATTCCGAACTCGTCGCCCCCGAGACGCGCCGCAGTGTCACCGGTGCGCAGACATCCCTTGAGTATATCGGCCACGGTCTGAAGCAGCGCGTCACCGGCGGAGTGCCCGAGGCTGTCGTTGACGATCTTGAGATTGTCCAGGTCCAGGAACAGGACGCCGAGTCGACCCCGGCTCCGCTCGAGCCGATCCACCGCGTGCCGAAGGCGATCCTGGAAGAGCGCCCGATTGCCGAGGCCGGTGAGTGAATCGTGGAAGGCCTGAAAGGAGAGACGCTCTTCGAGCTGCGTCCGGTCGGTGATGTCCCGAAAACTCCACACCCTTCCGACGATCGTGCCGTCGGCACACTGGGGTTTCGAGACGCGTTCGAACACCCGACCGTCCTTGAAGACGAGCACGTCACCGGTCTCACCTTCGAGGCCTTTGTAGTAGTGCTCCACCTTGGCCATGAACTCTTCCGGTGAGGCTAGCTGGTCGCGGACGTATTCCGTCACGGCCCGGCCATCCCTGTTCGTGAGGAGCGACTCGGGTACCCGCCACATCTCGGTGAGGCGTTGGTTGAAGCTGACCATCAGGCCGTCGTTGTCGACCACCAGAATCCCGTCGGCCGTGGCGTCGAGGGTCGCCTTCTGGAGCGAGAGGGCCTTTCGGACCTCCAAATCGGCCAACTGCCTGTCGGTGATGTCATGACCGGTGACGACATACCCTCCGACCGTCGGGTCATCGATCAGATTCACGAACGCCAGCTCGAACGGGAGCATGCCAATGTTCCCGTGTCGGATCAATGACAGCGAGACGGTCACCGGGCCCGCCACCGTTGCTCCCCGTGAGGCCCGCTCGAAAGCACCCTGGAGTGCGGAACGATCGGCCTCAGGAACCAGATTGGCCAGAGGCAGACCCTCCAGGAGTTCGGGATCGTGTCCAAGCACGCGGGTCACCGCCCCGGAGACGGACTCGATGCAGCCGTCCGGCGATACCAGCATGGTGACCGCGGCCGAGTTGTGCACGAGCGATCGCAGGCGGGCGTCATCATGGTCGTGCACGATTTCGAATCGTCGTCGCTGGGTGAGATCCCGGAGAGACAGCACGATGGCACCGTCCTGCACCCAACGTACCGGGGCGCCGACCAACTCCATGAGCCGCCAGCCTGTCACGGTGCGCAACCGAATCTCGATGGGCGCACCGACATCCTTTCCCTGAACGCTGGCCAGCGACCGGAGGGCGAACTCCAA
Source organism: Acidimicrobiales bacterium (assembly GCA_015478655.1). Taxonomy (GTDB): domain Bacteria; phylum Actinomycetota; class Acidimicrobiia; order Acidimicrobiales; family RAAP-2; genus Bog-756. The sequence goes on from JADMIJ010000070.1 coordinate 15,430, forward strand.
ATCGTCTGGATGGACGAGGTCGAGGCCCGACAAGCCGACCGCGTCTGGAATCGATCGGCCCAACAGCGACTCGGCGGTCCGGTTGGCCCATTGCAGGCACCCTTCCGCGTCGATGACGATCACCGCATCGGGGAGCTCGCCCAGCAGTCTGGCCAGGACTCGCTCATCGGCCGACGGCGGCGGGCCGGTCTCCTCGATGCCACCTGGGTACATGCTGTTGTTCATCGACCGGATTCCCAATCGACTTGAGGCGCCAGAGCGGTGCGGTGACGACCACTTCTCCGTGGAGTCATCCACCAGGTGGACCGCAGTACCGCCGGCCTGACCAGCCCGGGCTCGATGTCCGCACCACCGAGCCGATGAAGGTCCCGGCCCCAAGCTCGGGTCAGGGGAGGGCGGCCCCGAGGAGGCGTCGACAGGGCAGCGGAATGGCGGCCGCCGCCGTCGGCGGGCTCACCGTACGACGAAGTCGGCTAGGTCCGGTTCTTTGGTCCAGCTCCAGTAGTCGACGAGGCGCCAGGGGCTGAGTATGTGGATCTCCCCGTGTGCGTTCTTGAAGAACGAGTGCTTGACCGACGGCTGGGACCACACGAGCTTCTTGATCTCGCGCTGCGACCGGTCGTGCCATTCTTCGTACTTGGCTTGACGGGGCTCCATCGAGCGGTGGCCGCCGACGACGAGCTCATCCAGGCATTGGGCGATGTAGCGCATCTGGCACTCGGAGTGGAAGATGAGGCTTCCTCCGTGAGCCAGGTTCGTGCCGGGTCCGTACATGCAGAACAGGTTGGGGAACCCGGGCACCGTGATGCCCAGGTAGGCGGCCGGACGTTCGCCCCACATCGAGCGGAGGTCAACTCCATCGCGCCCGGTGATCTCCATCGGCCACAGCACCCGGTTGGCGTGGAAGCCCGTGGCATACACGATCACGTCGGCCGGGTGCCGCTCGCCGTCCACGGTGACGATCGCATCGGTCTCAATGTGGTCGATGGCGGTGCGGACCAGGTCGACATTGTCGCGAGTCAGCATGCGCAGCCAACTGCCGTTGTCCTGGAGCGTTCGCTTGCCGGTGGCGGGATAGTCAGGGATGACCTTGGCGATGAGGTCGGGATCGTCGCCCACCTGGCTGACGATCCAATCGGTGAACATCTGGCGGGTGAGCTCGTTCAACTCGCTGACCGCCCGTTGCTGGTCGGGGTAGTCAGGATCGACCCTGGCCGCCGCCAGCCCCTTGTCGCACCCGGGCCAGAGGATCAGGAACCGGTACCAGCGCCCGTAGAACGGCAGGTGCCGAAGCGCCCATTGCACGCCGGGTCCCACCGCGGCGTGGTAGTTCGGGTTCGGGAACATCCACTGTGCCGTCCGTTGGAAGACGGTCAGGTGTTCCACGTCGCCTGCGATGGTCGGAGCGATCTGGAATCCGCTGGCCCCGGCGCCGATCATGGCCACCCGCTTGCCGGTGAGATCCACGGCGTGATCCCAACGCGCCGAATGGAAGGCCGGCCCGGCGAACGTTCCGGCGCCGGGGATCTCAGGGATGTGCGGACGATTCAACTGACCGACTGCCGAGATCACCGCCCGGGCCACCAGCGTCTCCTGACCACCGCCCTTGGTCCGGACCCGGACTGACCAGGTGGCAGTGCCTTCGTCCCAGGCGGCCCCGACGACCTCGGTCTCCCAGCGCACATGCCGCTCGATGCCATGCTTGGTCATCACCGATTCGAAGTAGGCCTGGAGCTCAGGCTGCCGGGCGAAGTACTCGGTCCACCCGTCGCTCGGTTCGAAGCTGTAGCAGTAGAAGTGGTTGCCGACGTCGACACGCGCCCCGGGGTACGAATTCTCCCACCACGTGCCACCGACCCCTGCGTTCTTCTCGACGATGGTGAAGGGGATGCCGGCCTCCTTCAACCGGACGCCGGCCAGCAACCCCGATTGTCCGCAGCCGATGACCACCACCGGGAACGCTTCTCGGGCAGCCTCGTCGCCCGGCGCACCGAGTCGCCGGGCGTCGGACCCGTCGAGCCCCATCTCCTCCATGAGCATGGGCACGTACTCGGCCGGCACATCCTCGCAGACGAGCCAGGCCATCATCTCGTGCAGCAATTCGGCGGATATGGGTTCGGGCTCTGGGCAGCCGCCGTCCCGATAGTGGCGGATGGTCTCCAGGGCCATGCCGCGTGCTTCCTCTTTGTCCTCCTCGGTCATGTACCCCTGCACTTCATTGAGGAAGAGCCCGGCTGGCTTGAGCCGGCCGCGGATCAGCTCGGGATCGCCAGACATGTGGACCAGCGAGAGCATCAGGGTCGGGATGCTGACGTCGAGAAGTGCGCCGGCGATCTGCTCGTCGGACGTGTCGAACGGCTCGCCCGCGTGCGGGTTGCGCATGTCCCGGTCCCTTCTCGCGGGGGAGGCCTCGGCCGCGAGGAGTGTCATGGTACACAACATCGGGTTGGCAGCAACGTTGCCGCCCCTGGGGAGTCACGGCTCCTTCCGCTTAGTGGAACGGCCTTCTCAACTGACGGGCAAGATGGCGACGTCGTTCCTCGCGCTCGGACCGTAGCCTGGAGGCTCCCGGCCTCGAGGTTCGACAGGTCCGCAATCCTCATCCCACATCGGGCGCACTGCTACACCTATCCGGAGGCGAGGGACGACCGTGTCTCAGAGTTCGATGTGTCCCGGCTGCAACTTCAATCTTGTTCCCAGTCTGCAGCGGGCTCAGGTTATGAGCAGGCGAAGGCCAAGGTCCGCCACTTCGAGATCGAGGAGGTCGCCGTTGCGTTCGGCCCACCGACCGGATGCGAGGTCATCACGGAGGCTGCGCACTGCCCTCTGTTCGACGTCCGGCCCGATTGTGGCCCACACCGATATTCCGCGACGAACGTTCTCGTCCAGGTATGCCTCAGGCCGGCGCCAGTACGCCTCGAAGAAGCCGTCAACGCAGTCCCACGGAATGAGCACCGGCTCAACTCGAGCTCCGATCGCGCTGGCCAGCTCGGTAGCGAGGCCGATGCGGGAGGCAGCAACCTCGGGCAGGTAGTCACGAGTCAACCAGAACCGGCGGCGCCAGGCCAGGTCACTGGTGTCGCAGGTGAACACCACGACGCGGCGAGCCACGCGTTGCATCTCGCGCATACCGGCGATCGGGTCCAGCCAGTGATGAACAGTGGCAAAAGCCATCGCCGCGTCGAAGCGGTTGTCATCGAACGGGAGGCTCTCCGCGGTGGCAGCGACGCACTGCGCACCGCTCGCAGGACGCTGCGCACGCATGACCGTTGATGGCTCCACCGCGGTGACGTCACGGTCGGGGGGCTCGTAGCTGCCGGTGCCAGCCCCAACATTCAGCACAGTCCGTGCGCCGCCTAGTGCTGCCCAGACCTGCACCGCGATCCGCGGCTCGGTGCGCCGCGTCGCGGTGTAGTTGGCCCCGAGGGTGTCATACAACTGCGCGCTGGACATGGCACCTCCGTGGCTGGCCGTCACCACCCTAAGCGGAAGGCGTGATGTGCTCCCAGGCGTCGAAGTAGCGCGCCGGGGAGTTGGCGATCAGCACCTTACGCAGGTCTCCTGGAAGTGTGTGCACCGCCCCACCGGGCACTCGCGAGTTGCTCACACCATCAACCTTCGGGAAGAGCGGCAAAATCACGCTTGGTCTGCCGATACCAACCCATACCTTTCAGGGGGTTCTTCCATCGGCCCTTCATCTCCTTCAAGGCACCTTCGTGCGTCGTGTCACCGCTGGCGACCATCTCTTTGAGATGTCGATCTTGCGCCTTGATGACCTCGTCCGCTGTCGTGCCCTGGTGCGCAGAATCGCACGGGCCACCAAGTTGCTCACACGTCATAGTCTTCATGATCCTTGTTTCCCTTCGCTCTGTCTGACTGTCAACTGCAAGGCCCACGGAGTCCGCGCACATCAACCTCTCGACTTCCCCCGCACACGGACGATGTCCATGGTCGCCAGGACATCTGGGTCGGCGATCAACTCGACCTCGTGCACCAAACCCGACTCGAGATGGAATACAAATGCCACTTTGGTCGACCCGGCTTGGATCCAAGCGGCACCCAACTCACCATCGATGGTTACCGGCGCCGCCCCCCGGGTGCCATTGAAGCGAGCAGCCACCGCGGCTGCCCCCTCATATGCGGATTCCGAGCCCATCGTTTGCCCGACCAGGTCGGCACGCATGACGGCGTCGGGCGCGAGCAGCGACAACAGGGTGGCAAGCTCCCCACCGCGGGCCGCAACTAGGAACGCATCGACGACCCGCTGGCTCTCGGCGCGCGCTGCCTGCGACGCCACCGGCTCCGGCACGCCCTGCACCTTGCGCCGCGCCCGGCTCGCCAACTGGCGTACAGCGGTACTCGAGCGCCCCATGACAGCGCTGACCTCGTCGAACGGATAACCGAAGACGTCGTGCAGCACGAACGCAACCCGCTCGGCTGGTGCCAGGGCGTCGAGCACGACCTGCATCGCGTCCCCCGTCTTCTCGGCGAGCAACGCGTCGGCCTCAGGGTCAAGCGGAGCATGGTCGTCGGGCATCTCGGTTTCGATCACCGTCCTGGTACGCCGCTTGCGTAGCTGGTCAAGACAAAGCCGCGTAACGACGGTGGTGAGCCAGGCGGGGGGGTTATCGATAGCGTCGGTGCGGGTGAGCCGAAGCCAGGCTTCCTGCAGGACGTCGTCCGCATCGGCCTCCGACCCGAGTATCCGGATGGCGATCGCGGTCAACCTGGGCCGCTCGGCGTCGAATTCTGTCACTTCCATCGTGGTCACACCATATTGACGCAGGGCACGCCCGGAATGTGACTGCCACGCTTAACACGGGGAACATCCCTGGTCGCGGAACAACACACTCGCACGACTTGGGCCGAAGGGGTAACCCGATGTCCCGGCATTCCACCCTCGCGAGACGCCGCCGTCCCGAGGGTAGGGGCAGTCACCCGTCCGCTGAACATATTGGTCGCAAGGGTCGCTCAGTCCCAAGAACCTGAGGATTTTCCTTCCTGTGCCGCTCCGGGCCTGCGCCTTGATCCACCGCCTTCATTTCGCCACCGCTCGGAGGTCGTCAGGTGTGACGGCAGAGTCAGCGCATCGTCCCTGGTAGACACCCATTTAGGCCGAGTCAGGCCAGCTACGATTGAGGAGTGATTAGCGACCAGGTGGCGATGATCCGAGCTGCCGGTCTGGTCACCAGCCGCTACCAGACCTGGAAGCCAGCGCAAGGCGTGCCGATCCGCAGCACTGTCGGAGCGCCGAAGTTCTGGGACGGAGAGCCACTCGTCGTCGTCCCGCAGATTGCTCCGTTTGGGATCTTCGGCAGGCACCTGCCAACCGACGAGGCGCGCCGCCTCTACCTCGCCCGCCTCGATCGACACGGCCTCGAGATCCTGGCGGCGCTCGCCGCCATCGCCCGATCTCACCCGAGCCAGCCGCTCGTCGTGCTGTGCTTCGAGAACGTCAACGGCGGCCAGACGTGCCATCGCCGCTGGTTCGCCGAGTGGATGCAGGACCGCCACGGCGTCGAGGTCCCCGAGCTGCCGGCACCGACTCACGACGACCAGCCACAGCTGCCGCTCTGAGCGCACAACCGGCCGTTCGGGGGCACACATCAACCGTGTCCTAGAACAACGTGGCAATGGATCCTCCCCCGAGGAGCGATCCTCAATAGTTGATTCGGTAGTGGAGGTGGGCGACTCCGCTGCGGGATCGCCGCTCACTGAGAAGTTCGAGGTCGAGGCGGGTGCGCAGCGGTAGGGCGTGCTTGCCACCACCCAGCACGACAGGCCAGAAGAACAGGTGGCATTCGTCCACCACCCCCGCCTCAATCGCTTGAGCTGCGAGATCTGCTCCACCCACCGTGAGATCGTGGTCTGTCCTGGCCTTCAGGTGCCGAATCGACTCAGCCTCGAATTCCTGGGTAAGCGGTCCTACCGCTTGACACCGATGTCAGGGTCTTCGAAAACACAACCTTGTCAGCCGCTCGCCAGAGGTTGGTGAAATCCACGATCCAGTGCGGCTGGTCAGCAACGGGTGCGGTCTCCCAGTAGACCATCGTCTGATACATCCGGCGGCCGTACAGATAGGTACCCACCGGGCGCTCCAGCTCGTTGATGAAGCTGAAATACTCCTCATCGGGGTTGCCGAAATCAAAGCCCCCGTCAGGGTCCTCGGTGTAACCGTCGAGTGACATGTTGGCTATATAGATGAGCTTGGCCAAGGCGACTCCTCCGACCAGGATCCGGCTCACGATAGTTGGTGCGGGCCACAGCCGGAACTGCCCCAGCGATCTGGCGATCTGGGGGAGTGTCCCCCCGTCGGCTTGCAGGACCCTGGCGACCCGGAGCTATGCGCACTCACCCGACGATTGAGGCGAACACGAGGGCAAGCAGCAGCATGGCAGAGCCTGAACCACCCTTGTGGGCCCGCCTCTGACTGCCGCCAAGTCGCATCCATACTCATCGACGGGGTGCTCCTGGCCCTTTAGATGCAGATGGACGATGAAATCGTGGGTATCTCCGAGTCGCCTGGATCGGGGTCAGGGCATATCCGGTGTTCGTGGGCAGGCGGCACCCTTGCCGCGGTTCGAGCATCTTCGATTCACTACGTTCTTTGTATGGCGGAGCCTGAGTTCGACCCCTTTAGCCCGGCGGGAACCGTCGATCGATTCGGGGACCTCTCTCGGGGTCTGAGTCGTCGCCGTCAGCCGAAATCATCGGCTCTAGCAATCCTCGGCGCTCGATCACGAATATTGGGCTGCGGACCACTCCCTAGACGAAGGTCGGCCTAGGTGGCTGGTGTCTTTCTCGGGTCTCGATTCGCGTTCTCCGAGGCGACC
>JADMIJ010000198.1 GCA_015478655.1 Acidimicrobiales bacterium
AGGTCGCCTCGGAGAACGCGAATCGAGACCCGAGAAAGACACCAGCCACCTAGGGGCTGGCTGGCGCCGGCGTCCGCTGACTTGCTCATCAGAACCCGAACGCTGGTCGCAGACTGTTGGCAGAAGCAGCATTGTTCAACTCAGGTACTCCGGCTACCTGCTCCGCGGATTTCAACGTGCTGAAGTGCGTGAAGTGCGTAGCTGACTTGGTCCCCGCCGGGGTATAGGGCGACATGACAATCGTGGTGACTTGATTGGTAGCGGTGCCCTCGTCCTCGTCCCACGTGATGATGATGGTCAGGTGACCCGACCGGTAGTCGGAGCCTGCCGTGATCTGCAGGATCCACGACCCCAGCCAGCTGTCCCCTTGGGCGATCGAGCCGTCATGCATGTCGTTGTTCAGGTTCGGAGTAACGGTGCTGAACGTCGGTAGCATCCCGCTTTCCACATCAGTGTGCAATGCACCCGCGGAGGTGGTGCCCAGCGGCACGTCGTTCGTGGCGCAAGCAGCGGCCACGTCGACATAGTACGGCGCTGGATTGTGCTTGGTGACGTAAGGACCGGCCGAGCTGAATTGGCAATTGCCATTCATCGACTCTGCATAGCTCTTCCAACCGGAGGGGCCAACTTGATCGAAGATGTAGTCGTTGCTGGTCAGACAAGACCCACCCGCGTCACAGTCGCTCGTCCACGGTGAGGCGTATTGAAGCCCTGATGTGATCGCCATGTAGTTCGGCAATGACGGGTGGTTGATGGCGTCGTAGTTGGTTGCCAAGCCACAGTCGTTGGCCAACTGGTTGATGTACGGCGCCGACGATGACCCAATGATGCTGGCAGAGCCGTGGTTCTCCTCCCAGATGACCATGACCTTGCTTGTGGTCGGTGGTCCTGCCTTCGTGCCACAGAGGGCGGTAGTCATTGGCGTGGTTGTCGTTCTGGCCGAGGCTGCCGTTGTCTGACTCGTCGTTGTCGAGGTTCCGCACGCCGTGAGGACCACCGCCAGCAAGGCCGAGAACGCCACACTCTTCTTCCGCATCGCCCGATCCTTTCAGGTTCAGCGGCATCAGCTCCAGCGGGCCACCGGGGCGGCTCCGTGGACGTCGCCTCGGCCAGCGATCATGATGATCGACCACTTCATGCTCCATCGGACGCGACGCCTGCGAATGGTCCGGGACCGCTGTACCAGAGGCGCCATCAGCTGGCTAGCTTGAGAGAACTCCATGACTCCTCCCATGATCCCGGTCGTCGTCCACTGGCCCCGTTCCCAGGGCGAACCCTCAGGACGGTCCGACGCCGAGTTGGACGGCCAACATGTCGAACACGCGACTCCGGAGGAGCCATGACCCGACTGGGGCGACTGATGGCCGGCGCCGCCGTCGTCCTCCTCGTCCTGGTGGGGACCGAAGGAACCGCGAGCGCCCACGCCCAACTCGAGTCAACGAGCCCCAATCAATCCTCCGTCTTTCGGCGAGCCCGTAGAGATCGACTTCGGATCTCTGCGCGTCATCGGTCCCGGCGGCCGGCGAGTGGACAGCGGGGGCACCCACCACCCTGACGGCGACAGCCATGCCGTCGCCATCTCGCTACCTTCGGACCTGCCGCGTGGCACCTACGTCGTTGCCTGGCGGGTGATCTCGGCTGACTCACACCCGGTACACGGCGCCTTCGTCTTCTCGGTGGGCACAGCAAGCGGCGCGGCCAAAGCCACTGACCAACCAATCAGGCAGCGCGGCGGTGGGAGCCATCTACTGGCTCGTCCGCGTCGCCGCCTTTGTGGGTCTCCTGTTTCTGGTCGGGCTGGGAGTTCTTGTCCCGCTCCTGTGGCGGGAGGGGGGTCGGTCCCGAAGAATCGGCCGGCTGCTTTGGCTCTCGTGGTCCGTCTTGCTGGGAGCCACGCTTGTGGGCATCGCCATCCAGGGCGTGTACGCCGCCGCGCTCCCCTTGACCGATATCTACCGGCCATCGCTCGTCAACGCCGTCCTGCACACCCGTTTCGGTGAGATCGAACTCCTCCGCGTTGCCCTCCTGGCCGCCATGATCCCGGTCATCCTGGGGATCCAGGACCGGCTGGGCCGAGACCATTCCGGGGCTGGCGCAGGGCGCGTTCCAGACCACCGACGGCTCAATGGTGGTACGGAAGGACTGGAAGGTCCTGGAGGTGGACATAAGCGGCCTGCCCGCCCAATTCGGGATGCCTGTGACCAGTTCGGGAAACGTAGCGCTCCGGGTGGCCTACCTCATCATGGGTGCTGGGCCGGCGACGGAGGCCGACGGACGCCGCTCCCCCCGGTTCGCTTCCTGATCTGTCGGCAGGTGCTGGCCCGGACAGCGTCGGCACTCAGCTGAGGGACGCCGTGAGTCCCACCCACGCCGTTCCTGGGCAAAGAGGGTCTCCACATCGCTCTCAGTGGGACTCGAGTCACCCTGAGCGACACCCAACCCATCTGCTTGCCTCAGGGCTCGCACCCTTCAACTGCGCACCTGTAGGTTCCTAGTGCGGTGACATTCAAATAGCGCGCGATTGATGGACGGTCTCGAGGGCCAC
>JADMIJ010000071.1 GCA_015478655.1 Acidimicrobiales bacterium
TACACGCTCACGCCGACGCCAAACGCGTAATCAAAATCGCGGCGGGCCCTTAGCAGCTTCCCCTGGTCATCTCCTGATGACCACCACATGACCCATGGTGCTGCGCATGGCTGACCGGCCAGCCCAAGTCGAGGTTGTCTGTGCCGCCCCCTCCGACGTTACCGGGACTCGAGCACGTAGTAGCGGGCTCCTCCCCAATCGAACGCATACCAGGAGCTGGCGTAGGTGTGCGCTCCCGACATCGTCGAGATGCAGCAGTAGGACTCCTGGAGGTTGCGACCAGCCGACGACTGAGCGGCGATCTGCGCCGGGAAGTTCTGCAGGTAGGGGAGGTTGGTGGTGAATCCGTGGTTGCCCTGGGCCGCGAAGATTGGCCGGCTCCCGATCTTCGGGAGGTACTGGGACGGGAATACGTTCCCCTGGGTGAGGTCGCCGTAGTTGGTGTCGCTGCCGCCCGTGTTGTCGCTGTCTCCCGTGCTGACCACGAAGCTGGACGGACTTGCATCGATTTGGCTCATTACGTTGGCCTCGCCGGTCGTCGCCTGTCCGACCACAGCGAAGGAGAACGGCGTACCTGGGGCGGTCGCCGTCTTGACGTGTGGCGATGGATCGGTGCCGAGGAGGTCGACACCTGCGAGCTGCACCCGATAGCAGTAGGTGCCAGGCCCTGGGAAGGTGAGGTCAGCCGTCCACTGGTACTCGCTCGATGTTCCGACAGTGATGCTGGACTTGGAAGCCGATACGTCGTTTGACGGCGTGCATGTGCCGTTGGCCACTGCTCCCCAGGTCGCTGTACTCGTAGCTTGCGAGCGGTCTGTCCCCCAGTTGACCGTGGCGGAGTTGCCCACCATCTCACTTACATAGGGATACCGCTTGAGCATCGACGAACTGGCAGCTGACGCCGAGGCCGAGGGCCAGAAGATCGCCACTGACGCTGCCAAGGTGAACGCAACCAGGACGCTGCGGCCCATCCGACTCTAGTGAGCGATGCGAGCCAGCTTCGGGTTATCCGCAGCTCGCCTATTCACTGCCATCACGTCTGACCGACCTCCCGCCCCTCACTAACGTGGCCGGCCACGACGGCAGCCCCTGTGCGAACCTTCCGATCCGATCGTCGCCGCAACCCGGTCACAGTTCGAACTTAAGCTGCGCAAGTCTCGATCAGTAGGGCCAAAGGGCACGGATCACCAGCCACCAGACCTTGGGGAACCCTTCTGATTTGGCAAGTGCCCATTCGGGTCTGACGCTCCCGCCGCCGTCACCTTCGACCGCTGCACTGTGAGCCTCCATGGCGGGGGTTTATCAAGAGCTCGGCAACGGGACCACCACCAACTCAGACATCCCGTTGACGGTGACCGGACTTACGGGGGCAACGGCTATTGCCACCGGCAGTGGTCACTTCTGTGCAGTTCTGACGAATGGTCCCATTCAGGGGGTCGGCGAGCCCAGGGAAAAGGGCCCCTGGCTGTTGGGCGCACCAACTGTTGCTGGGTGCCCATGTGGACACGGGCGGCGGGTCCGGACGCCCATTGGCGACGTTCGGTCCCGAAATCTGCGCCCGCCGCTGAGCGCTCCGGCAGCGAGAAACCGGCTGCCCACCTGCCCCCCGGTACGATCCTCAACCATGGCACGGGCCTACGACGTGATCGAAGTCGAGAGGAAATGGCAGCGACGGTGGGCCGAGGACGGCACCTACGAGGTGGATGCCGACGATCCCCGCCCTCCGTGGTACGTGCTCTCCATGTACCCCTACCCGTCAGGGCCGGCCCACATGGGCCACGTGCGCAACTACACCTTTGGTGACCTCCTGGTCCGACACCGCACCATGTTGGGCTACGCGGTGTTGTCCCCCTTCGGGTTCGATTCCTTCGGCCTGCCCGCCGAGAACGCCGCCATCAAGACGGGCACTCACCCCCGCATCTTCACCGACGCCCGGATCGCCGAGCTGAAGGAGTCGATCACCTCACTCGGAGCCGTCTACGACTGGCGACGTGAGATCCGCAGCCACGACCCCGAGTACATCAAGTGGAACCAGGTCATCTTCCAGAGGCTGCTGGCCGCCGGCCTGGCCTATCGGGCCAACGCCCCGGTCAACTGGTGCCCAGGGTGCAAGACCGTTCTGGCCAACGAGCAGGTGTTGCCCGACGGCACCTGCGAGCGTTCCGGCGACGTCGTGGTCAAACGAGACCTCGAACAGTGGTTCTTCCGAATCACCGAGTACGCCGACGAGCTGCTGGCCGGGCTCGACGATCTCGAGTGGCCCGAGCGGGTCAAGACCATGCAGCGGAACTGGATCGGTCGCTCCGAGGGAGCCGAGTACGACCTGGTCGTGGCCGGTCGGGACGGCACTGACGGGCGTGAGAGGATGGCCCTTCGGGTGTTCACCACCCGGCCGGACACGTCGTTCGGCATGACCTACGCGGTGGTCGCCCCCGAGCACCCCATGGTCGATGCCCTGACCACTCCGGAGCACCAGAACGAGGTCGCCGAGCTGCGAAAGCGAGCGGCAGCCAGCACGGACGTGGAGCGGATGTCCGAGAGCGGGCCCCTGAGCCTGGCCAAACGAGGAGCCTTCACCGGGTCGTCGGTGATCAATCCGTTCACCAACCGGCCGGTCCCCGTCTACGTGGCCGACTACGTGCTGATGGGGTACGGCACCGGCGCCATCATGGCCGTGCCCGCCGAGGACCACCGGGACTGGGACTTCGCCCAAGCCTACGGGCTTCCGGTGGTGCGCACCGTGCGACCGCCCGAGGGTTGGGAGGAGCACGGCGGCCCGAACGGCGGGCCCGGCGGCGCTTATACCGGCGCCGGCGAGAAAATCAACAGCGAGTGGCTCAACGGGCTGGACATCACCACGGCCACGGCCAAGGCCACCGAGTGGCTCGAGGCCGAGGGTATCGGGGTGCGGAAGATCAACTACCGCCTGCGGGACTGGCTGATCTCGCGCCAGCGCTTCTGGGGCTGTCCCATTCCCATCGTCTACTGCCCCGACCACGGCATCGTTCCCGTCCCTGTCGACCAGCTGCCCGTGCTGGCCCCGGACGACGTGCAGTTCCTGCCCACGGGTGAGTCGCCCCTGGCCACCAACCCGCAGTTCCTCAACACCACCTGTCCGTTGTGCGGGGGACCGGCCACTCGCGAGACGGACACCATGGACACCTTCGTCGACTCGTCGTGGTACTTCCTGCGCTTCACCGATCCGTGGACACCCGATCAACCCTTCGATCCGGACATCGCCCGCCACTGGATGCCGGTCGACCAGTACATCGGCGGCATCGAGCACGCCATCCTCCACCTCCTCTATGCCCGCTTCTTCAACCGGGCCCTGGTGGACCTCGGACTGGCGCCTGCGGGTATGAGGGAGCCATTTGCCCATTACTACGCCCAGGGGATGATCAGGATGGACGGGACCAAGATGTCCAAGTCCAAGGGCAATCTGGTGGCACCGTCGAGCTACCTCAGCACGGTTGGCGCCGACGCGCTCCGGCTCTTCCATCTGTTCGTCGGACCGCCGGCCGACGACATGGACTGGACCGATCAGACCGACAGTGTGATCGAGGGTTGCGGGCGCTTCCTCGACCGGGTGTGGCGTCTAGCCGTGCCCGCCGGCGAAGCCGTTCCGCTGTTGCAGGAAGGGCCGCTCACCCCCAAGGACCTCGAGGTCCGTCGGGCCACCCACCGGCTCATCGACCGGGTCACCCGGGACTTCGAACGCTGGTCGTACAACACCGCGGTGGCCGCCTGCATGGAGTTCGTCAACCTCCTCCATCCCTACGCCCGCGCCGATGGGCAGGCGCAGGTCCTCGACGAGGCTGTCGATACCCTGTTGCTGCTCCTGGCACCGATGACGCCGCACCTGGCCGCCGAGGCCTGGGAGCACCGGCACGGCGATCATGTCCATCTGCATCCGTGGCCGGTTGCCGACCCCGAGCTGGCCGCCGAGGAGTCGGTGACCATGGTCGTGCAGGTCAACGGCAAGGTACGGGATCGGATCGAGGTGGCACCGGACATCTCCGAGGCCGAGGCCGAGGCGCTGGCACTGGGGTCAGCAGTGGTGATGGAAGCCCTGGGGGGCCGTTCACCCCGCCGGGTCATCGTCCGCCCTCCGAAGCTGGTCAACGTCGTCGTCTGACTGGGTGCCGCAGCGGAGTCGCCGGGCCCGCCCCCCCTCGATGCCGAACGCCCGCCTACTTGAAGCCGGCCAGCACCTCGGCCCACCGCTCAGGATCCATGGCGTAGGGGGCGTAGAAGTTGAATCGATCGACGAGCCCCCCGAACCGGCCGAGGACCTGGCCGGCGATGTCGTCGAGCTCGCCCACCACGGCGAAGGTGTTGAGCATCTCGTCATCGATAAGATCGGCCATCTGGTCCCAGGCCCCGCGCTTGGACAGCGTGTTGAGCTCCGGCTGGAGGTCTCCCCACCCGTGCAGGTCCAGGACGGGCCGGTAGGCCGGTGTCGACCCGTAGAAGGCCAGCTGCGCCTTCACCGCCTTGGCGGCCTTGGCGAACCCGGCCTCGTCGGCGCCGGTGACCACCATGCCCGGATAGGAGATCTGTATCTCGGATCGGGCCCTCCCGCCGGCCGACAGGCCCCGTTCGAGCGCCGGCACGGTCACCTCGCGCAGGTACCGCTCGGTGGTGAATCCGTGGGCCAGCATGCCGTCGGCGACCTCGCCCGCCACCTCGGTCATCTTCTCGCCCACCGCGGCGAGGAAGATGTCAGGGTTGCCGTAGGGGTTGGGTCCCGGGTCGAACATCGGCGTCATCAGGGTGTGGCGGTAGAACTCCCCCCGGAACGCCAACCGGCTGCCGTCGGACCAACTGGCCCAGATGGCTCGGATGGCCAGGATCAACTCACGTATACGCGGCGCCGGATGGGACCACGGCATCGAAAACCGCTTTTCGATGTGGGGCTTGATCTGCGAGCCGAGGCCCAACATGAACCGGCCATGAGAGAGGGCGTGAAGGTCGTTGGCCGTCACCGCCAGATTCATCGGGTTGCGGGCGAAGGCCACGGCGATACCGGTCCCGAGCTTGAGGCGTTCGGTGTGCTCGGCCGCCAGTGCCAAGGGAAGGAAGGGGTCGTGGCTGGTCTCGGCCGACCAGATGCCGTCATACCCGACCCGCTCGGCCAGAACCGCCGATTCGATGACTCCACTCGGGTCGAACCCGAGACCCCCGTCCACGTCCATGGGATGCCACGGTAGCCCGGGGACCAGGCCGTAGGTATCGGCGGGAGTTGGAGTCAGGTTGCGCAATCGACGTCGCGCGTCCCAGAATTTGCAGGTGGCCGATCATCTGACTCCTGGTCGTCCGGCGTCGGACGAGCCGACCGGCACCCCACGGCGGGAAGGAGCCCGTCAAGTCCCCGAGTGGCCCGTCGGCGAGGGCTCCGCCATCCGGTTGGAATCTTCCGTCGCCGGCCGTGGCGATCTTCCGCAGGACCCGACTGCAGGAAGCTCCCTCATTGCCGGTGGCTCAGGGACGGTGACCGATGAGGACCGGACCCGCTACGGAGTTCTGCTCGACCGAGCCGCCGAGCGCGGGCTGCTGGCCCCCTACGACTACGAGATGCGGCTGCGCGACCTGGCCTCGGCCACCACTATCGAGCAGATGAACCGGATCGTCACCGAGCTTCCGGCGTTCACCAGGGTGGCGGGGGCGACGGCGCGCAACAATCGCAGTCCATCCGACCCCCGCATCCCATCGAATCGGCCGCCGTTCTCGGCGGCCGCTCAGCAGCGGCGGGCCCGCCTGTGGTTGATGGTGGCCATCGTGATGGTGGTGGCGGTCGCCTCGCTGCTGTTTCTCTCGATCTATACCCGGCACGTCGTCCACAACCGCAACTCGGGACTGCCGGTGATCACCCAGCCCGTCAGTGGCCTTCGCCTCTGAGGAACTGCTCGAGCTCGGCGGCGATCTCGTCGCCGCTGGGTACCTCGATGTCGAGGCCCCCGGTGCTGGTCTCCTCTGAGTCGAGGGCGGCCTCGAGGCGGCGGACCATCTCCAGGTGGTCGGGATTGGCCCCGATGAGCTCGTCCACCTGTTGCCTCGACGCCTCGCCGGCCCCGCGGAGGGAGGCCGTGTCGAGCACCGTTCCGGTCACGGCGCACAGCCCCTCGATCAGGGTTGCGCTGGCCTCGGGGTAGGGCATGGCCGACACGTAGTGCGGAACCCGAGCCCACAGCCCGATCACCGGTATGCCGGCATTGCCGAGGGAGACCTCGAGCGCCGCCTGCACGCCGGCCGGGACCTCGAGGGTCCCGTGCACGGTGCCCACCCGTCCTGCCAGTTCCACCGACTGAGGAGGGACCGTCGAAGCCAGGCGGACCGGCCGGGTGTGTGGAGTGGGCGCCGGAAAGGCTCCGAGCCCGACCACCGTGCGCACCTGGAGGTCCTGAGTCAGGCCGACGACGGCATCGATGAAGGTCGGCCAGCGGAAGTCAGGCTCGGGACCGGTCAGGTACAAGATGTCCGCTCCCACCCGGTCCTTTCCTGCCACCAAGCGGATGGCCGGCCAGGTCAGCTCGGTGGTGACACCATCCACCAGGCGGGCGATCGGACGGCGGGCGCGCTGATCGACCAGCAACTCGGTGTCGAAGGAGGCGACGATCGTGGTCGGCGACGAGGTCAACAGCTCGGCGATGGCCGCCGACGCCCCCATCCCCGCATCCACCCATCCCTCGAGAGCGACGACCAGCACGGGCCGGGACAGCCGAACGTCGACGGGTTCTCCCCACTCCGGATCGAATTCATACAGGGATGTCGGATTGCGATCGGTCACAGAGACTCCACTTCGGCCAGTGCCCGTTCACCGAGTCGCCCGACATGGGCGGCAAACTGCTCCACACCGGAACGGTCGCCGGCAGCTGCGCCACCGGCGTAGCGCACATGGACCCCTTGGAGGATACAGGCCAACTTCCAGAATCCGAACGCCCGGTAGTACGCGATCTGCGACACATCGCGCCCGGACGCCGCCGCGTAGCGGGCCAAGAGCTCCGCTCGTCGGGCGAATCCCGGCAGGGTGGTCGGGGCAACGCCGAGGAGCGCCGGATCGCCGTCCTCGGGCTCCGCCCAGTACACCGACAGCAGCCCGAGGTCGGCCAACGGATCGCCCAGTGTGCAGATCTCCCAGTCGAGGATGGCCCGCACGTTGCCGTCGTCATCGAGGACGGTGTTGTCCAACCGGTAGTCGCCGTGGACGATGGACACGCCCTGCTGCTCGGGGATCCGGGCGGCGAGCAGCTCGTGCACACGGTCGACGACTGCAGGCCCGGGTTGGCCGTCGAGAGTCGACTGGCTGAACTGCCCGTGCCACCGCTTGAGCTGCCGGGCGATGTAGCTGTCGCGCCGGGCGAAGTCCCCGAGCCCGACGGCATCGACATCCACCGAGTGGAGCTGGGCCAGCGTGTCGATGAGCGAGTGGCCCGCCCGGGCCCGGCCGGCTTCGCTCAATTCGGCCGCTGCCCGCTCGTCACGGACGATGTGGCCCTCGACGAACGACATCACGTAGAAGGGCGCGCCGTTGACGGCTTCGTCGGTGCACAGCCCCAAGGTCCGCGGTACCGGGACGCCGGTAGGAACCAGGGCGGTGATCACCGTGTATTCCCGTTTCATGTCGTGGGCGGTGGGAAGCACATGACTCACCGGTGGGCGTCGGAGCGCGTAGGACTGCCCCAATCGGTCGGTCACCCGATAGGTGAGATTGGAACGACCACCGGCAATCAGCTCGAAGCTGAACGGGGGCTCGGCCGAGGGGATGGTCGCGGACATCCAGGCGGAGACCCCCTCACGATCGACTCCCTCGACGGCGATCTCGGCGGTCGGCGGGCCAGCTCCCATGCCGTACGACGCTACCCGCGCCGCGATACGGCATCGGGGCAGGCCCGGAACACCGGCCCCGGCCGGTCCCGGCGGCGGCGCGACACGTCCGACTCTGCGCTCCCCGAGGTCAGCTCGCTCGAGGGTGGCCGACGGCGGAAATGGTCCCGGTATGGTCGTGCAGATGATTGACGTCACTGATGCCACATTCGAAGCAGAGGTGCTCCAGCGGTCCGCCGAGGTGCCGGTGGTGGTGGACCTGTGGGCGCCCTGGTGTGGACCCTGCCAGACCCTCGGGCCGATCATCGAGCGGGTGGTGGCGGCCACGGACGGCGCCGTAGCGCTGGCCAAGGTCAACGTCGACGAGAACCCGGCGATCTCGGGGAGCTTTCAGGTGCAGTCGATCCCCGCCGTCTTCGCTTTGAAGGACGCCAAGGTGGTGGACCGGTTCATCGGCGCCCAGCCCGAGGCCGTGGTCGAGGAGTTTGTGGCCAGACTGGCCCCGCAGCCATCGGAAGCCGATCGACTGGTGGCCGAGGGGGTGAGTTCCGGGACCGAGGAGCCTCTGCGCAAGGCCCTCGAGCTGCAACCCGACCACGGTGGCGCCATCGCTGCGCTGGCGTCCATGATGATCGGTCGGGGCGAGTCCGACGAGGCCATCGCCCTGCTCGGTCGGATCCCCGAGACCCCAGAGACCCGGCGACTGGCGGCGGAGGCCCGCCTGGTCTCCCAGAGGGTCGACGTGGATGCCGTCCGAGTCGAGCAGCTGCTGGACGGGCTGCTCGACCGGGTCCGCGAGGACCCGGCTGCCCGCCAGGAGTTCGTCGATCTGTTGGAGACCCTCGGCCCCGATGATTCCCGTACGACCGAGTACCGCAAGGCGCTGGCTGCCCGATTGTTCTGACGGACGGCTGCTCCGGTGGCGTCGCCGCCCGGTACGGCCCGGCAGCCCGATAGCGTCCCTGCCGTGCGCGCCACCGGGTTGGCCCTTGGGGACAAACCCTTCGACATCACTCACCGGGCCCTGGTCATGGGCATCCTCAATCGCACCCCTGACTCCTTCTACGACCACGGGGCGACCTTCGCACTCGACGATCTGGTCCGCCGTGCCGAAAAGCTCGTGCTCGACGGCGCCGACCTCCTCGATGTAGGTGGGGTCAAGGCTGGACCTGGGCCGGCGGTGGACGAGGCCGAGGAGCTCGACCGGGTCGTTCCCGCCATCGAGGCCCTTCGGGCCCGCTTCGACATCGCCCTGTCGGTCGACACCTGGAGGGCGTCGGTGGCCAAGGAGGCCTATGCCGCCGGCGCAGTGATGGGCAACGACATCAGCGGCTTCTCCGATCCCCTGTACCTCGAGGTCGCCGCCGCCGCCGGAGCCACCGTGGTGGCCACCCACATCCGGCTCGGTCCCCGTATCCCCGATCCGGAGCCCGTGTACCACGACGTGGTCGACGCGGTGAGCACGTACCTACTCGAGCGGGTGTCGTGGGCGCGCGCTGTCGGGTTGACCCCTGACCGCATCGTCCTCGACGCCGGCCTCGACCTCGGCAAGACCGCAGAGCAGTCACTGCTGCTGTTGCGAACGTCGGGCCAGCTGGCCTCCCTCGGGTACCCGCTCCTGCTGTCTGCGTCGAACAAGACGTTCCTCGGGGCGGTCCTGGGCCTGGGGATCGGCGACCGGGCCGAAGCGTCGTTGGCTGCCACGGCGCTGGGGGCCGCCCTCGGCTGCCGGATCATTCGGGTGCACGACGTCGCTGCCCACCGACAGGTGTGCGCCACCCTGGCCGCCATCGAGTCAGCGCGGGACGATGCCGGCGCATCGGTGGGCTCGTAGTGTGGCTGGGGCCATGAGTGCGACCAAGGCCGCCGCCGTCACCGCCGGATCCGAGACCGCCGCCCGGGCGGTCTATCTGGTCAAGGGGAACGACCCCTCCCTGGTGGCCCAGGCCGCCCATGGCCTCACCGAGCGCCTGGTCGATGGGGGCGACCCGTCGCTGATGGTCGAGGAGTTCGGGGGCCCAGGCGTCGACCAGTTCGACGTGGGGGCGGTCATCGACGCCTGCACGACGCCTGCCTTCCTGGTGGATCGGCGGGTGGTGGTGGTGCGCGAGGCGGGCCAGCTGACATCCGGCGACGCCAAGCGACTTGTGGAGTACCTGGACGACCCCTTGCCCACCACGGCGTTGGTGCTGGTGGGCGGCAGCGGCACCATCCCTCAGGCCCTGGTCAAGGCGGCCGGCGCGGTCGGTGAGGTGGTCGACACCTCGGTGGGGACGGGAAGGGCGAAGTCCCAGTGGTTGGTCGATCACCTGAAGGGCGGCCCCGTCCGCCTGGAGGGACCGGCCGCCGCCCGGCTGTCCGAGCACCTCGGCGAGGACATGGGTCGGCTCGAGGGCTTGCTCTCCACCCTGGCCGCCGCCTACGGGGTCGGGGCCACGGTGTCACTCGACGACCTCGAGCCCTTCCTGGGTGCGGCGGGCGCTCTGGCCCCGTGGGACCTCACCGATGCAATTGACGCCGGCGAGACGGCCAAGGCACTCACCGTGCTCCACCGGATGTTGGAGGCCGGCGATTCCCATCCCCTGGTGGTGATGTCGGTTCTCCACCGGCACTATCGCCAGATGCTGCGCCTCGATGGTGCGGGGGCGACCTCGCCTGAGGAGGCTGCCCGGCTGTTGGGACTGCGGAGTGCGTTCCCGGCCAAGAAGGCCCTGGCCCAGTCGCGGCGATTGGGGACGGCGCGGATTGGTCGGGCCATCCAACTGCTTGCCCAAGCCGACCTCGGTCTACGAGGCACCACTGCGCTCTCGGGAGATGTGGTGCTCGAGGTGCTGGTGGCCCGGCTCAGCCGGTTGGTCCGTCAGCGCCGGTAGGGGACGGCCAGTCGTCGGGAGCGGGGCCGGGAGTCGGCCGACTCCTCCGTCTTGTCGTCACTCGTCCGGTCGTCACTCGGCTGATCCTCGTTCGCCTGGTCGCCGGTTGCCTGATGGTCGGCGTCGGCAACGTGTTCCGTCCAGTGAGATCCGTCCCAGTAGCGGATCTGGTGTCGTCCGGAGGGATCTGTCTTCCAGCCGGCGGGAGCGGTCGGGACATCCTTGGCCTCGACGTTGCCCTCGGCTTGCTCGACGTGCTCAACCTTGTCCTCAACGGCCGGGCTGGTGCCTTGCTTCCGGCGGCCGGTCAGTTGGAAGGACAGGATCCGGCTCAGGCGCGAGCGGTCCGTGCGGCTCCCTTCGCTGCTGGAGGTGGTCGCGACCTCGTCGGCCTCGACGCCTTCGGCTTGTTCGACGTCCTCGATTGTCTCCTGAACGGCCGGGCTGGTGCCTTGCTTCCGGCGGCCGGTCAGGCGGTAGGACAGGATCCGGCTCAGGCGCGAGCGGTCCGTGCGGCTCCCTTCGCTGCTGAAGGTGGTCGGGACCTCGTCGGCCTCGACGCCTGCCGCTTGTTCGACGTCCTCGATTGTCTCCTGAACGGCCGGGCTGGTGCCTTGCTTCCGGCGGCCGGTCAGGCGGTAGGACAGGATCCGGCTCAGGCGCGAGCGGGGCGTGTGGCTCCCCTTGTTGCTGAAGGTGGTCGCGACCTCGTCGGCCTCGACGTTGTCCTCGACTTGCTCGACGTCCTCGATGTTGTCCTCGACGGCCGGGCGGGTGCGTTGCTTGGGGCGGTGGGACAGGGTGAGGCCCAGGTGCAAGCGGGCCGTGCGGCTCCCCTTGTTGCTGAAGAAGGTGCTGCTGATGTCGACCGGTCCGGACGGGGCCGACGGCGTGGCTTCCTCGACCACCGGCTCCTCGTGAGGCCCGACCGTCTCTGCGAGGCTGTCCGATCCCAGGGGGGCCATCGTCGTTGTGGCCCGGTCGTCTTGGCGGTGGATCTCGTCGACATGTCCGGCGCCGGCCAGCGCCACGAGCTTGGGTCGGGCCATGAAGGCGTACAGGGCGAGGCCGACGATGGGAAGGAGGAGGACCAGGATGAGGTAGGCGGGCTTGCTCTCCTCGGCCTGGCGCCATACCCGCCCGGGTTGGCGGATGATGTCGAAGGCGCCGAGGAGCATCGACGCCCCCACGAGGAGTGCGACCAGTTCGAGGGAGAGATTGATGGTGGCGATGATCTGCCCACTCATGATCCGCGGCCTCCTGCTGTTCGATTCTTTTCGGTTTGATCGTGCTTGTCTGTGTGACGCCGGATGGAGGGACGCCGATGGCCAGGTCGTCCGGCGGCGCTGTGGATGGGGCTGGTCTGAGGTGGAGCGGTTGTGCTCAACCCGTCGATGAATGATTCGATGTGGGATCTATCGACGTCGGCGGGGCACTTCTGTAGCGCCAGGTCGAGTATTTGTCTGAGGCTGAGCGTCCACGGGCTCAACGGAAATCCCTCGATGCGGGGACCGGGCCGAGGTCGAGGGGATCGAATCGCTCGGCCACCAGGGTCATCGATCCTTCGGACCGTTCGATCCGCCCTCGCACCAGCAGGGCCGGGCACGACCTGGCCACCGGCTTCCACCGGAGCCAGGCGCCACGGGAGCAGACGATGTTGACCATGCCGGTCTCGTCCTCGAGGTTCAAGAAGACGGCACCGTGCGCGCTCTCGGGTTGCTGGCGGTGGGTCACCACACCGCCCACGGTGATCCGGTCCCCGGTCGCCCTCGATCGCAGTGCCTCGGTGGGGAGGACCCCACGCCGGTTCAGCCGATCGCGGGCCAGTTCCATGGCGGTGGTGTCCGGCGCCATGCCGAGGGACCACAGGTCATCGGCCACCCCCTCCCACTGGGTGGGGGTGGGAAGGGGCGGTGGGTCCGATCCGGTGATCACGCCCGGGAGCCGGTCCGCAGTGGCCTGGGAGGCCGCGCCCGCGCCCCATACCAACGACCGTCGATGCGGCTCACGGGGCGATGGGCCGGGCCCGGTCGGCCCGGTCGGTGGGCCACTGCCTTGTCGGGGGCGATCGGGGCTGAGACTGTCGAGCGCTCCTGCCGTGGCCAGTGCCTCCAGCTGCGGGCGGGTCACGTCCGCTCGGCGGACCAGGTCCTCCATGCTCGACCACGGGCCTGCTTCGGCGATCCTCGTCGCCGTCTCGCTGCCGATGCCGCGCACCGAGGACAGTCCCAGGCGTATGGCGGGACCGGTCGGTCCCGCGCCGTCCCGCCCATGGTGCTCGGGTCCGATCTCCTCGAGGCTGGCATCGGCCAGACCGGCATTCACATCCGGACGCCGGACGGTCACCCCGTGGCGCTTGGCGTCGGCCACCAGGCTCTGGGGGGACCAGAACCCCATGGGCTGGGCGTTCAACAGCCCGGCGGTGAAGGCGGCGGGGTAGTGCACTTTGCACCAGGCGGTGGAGTACACCAGGTGGGCGAAGGCCACGGAGTGGCTCTCGGGGAATCCGAAGTTGGCGAAGGCGGCCAGCGCTGCGTACACCTGCTCGGACACTTCGGCCGAGACCTGCTTGGCGGCCATGCCGGTGAACAGCCGATCGCGGAGACGGGCCATCCGTTCCCCCGACCGCTTGGCACTCATCGCCTGGCGCAGTTCGTCGGCCTCGGTGGGCGTGAACCCGGCCACATCGATGGCGATCTGCATCAGCTGTTCTTGGAAGAGGGGCACGCCGAGCGTCCGCTCCAGGGCGGGTTGCAAGAGTGGATGCAGATAGGTGATCGGCTCGGTCTTGTTGCGCCGTCGGATGTAGGGGTGGACGGCGTGGCCCTGGATGGGGCCGGGGCGGATGAGGGCGACCTCGATGGCCAGGTCGTAGAAGCACTGGGGCTGCACGCGGGGGAGCGTGTTCATCTGGGCACGCGACTCGACCTGGAACACCCCGACGGTGTCGGCCCGGCACAGCAGGTCGTAGACTTCGGGTTCCTGGTCGAGGCGGGCCAGGTCGATCTCGACGTGGTGGAACTCCCGTACCAGGTCGACCATGTTGTGCAGAGCGGTGAGCATGCCCAGTCCCAGAAGGTCAAATTTGACCAGCCCGGCGGCGGCACAGTCGTCCTTGTCCCACTGCAGCACGCTCCGGCCGGGCATCCGTCCCCACTCCACCGGGCAGACCTCGACCACTGGTCGATCGCAGATGACCATGCCTCCGGAGTGGATGCCGAGGTGTCGGGGGAAGTCGAGCAGATCGGTGGCCAGGTCCCGCACCAACGGTGGGAAGTCGGTCCGCTGGTCGAGCGGCTCGCCCCGGTCGACCGACTTCGACCACCCGTCCACCTCCTCGATCGTGTGCCCGAGTGCCTTACCCACGTCACGCAGGGCCGACCGCGAGCGGTAGGTGATCACGTTGGCCACCTGGGCGGCGTGCAGCCGGCCGTAGCGCTCGTAGACGTACTGGATGACCTCTTCACGCCGGCCCGACTCGATGTCGATGTCGATGTCCGGAGGTCCGTCGCGGGCCGGGGAGAGGAAGCGCTCGAACAGCAGCCCGAGGTCGACGGCGTCGACGTTGGTGATGCCGAGGGCGTAGCAGACGGCGGAGGTGGCCGCCGAGCCGCGGCCCTGGCAGAAGATGTCCTGGCGTCGGCAGAACATGACGATGTCCCAGACGGTCAGGAAGTAGCCGGGAAACCCGAGCTGCCCGATGATGGCGAGCTCGCGGTCGAGTTGGGCCCACGCCCCCGACACCCGTTCGGCCCCCCGTGGCCCGTACCGGTTGTTGGCTCCCCGTCGGACCAGCTCGATCAACCAGGTCTGCTCGGTGTGCCCGCTCGGTACGGGGAAGTCGGGGAGCCGTGGTGCCACCAGGCGCAGGTCGAACGAGCACAGGGCGGCGATCTCCGCCGCCTGTTCGACCACCCCCGGCCACCGGGCGAATCGCCGCAGTTGCTCGCCCTCGCCGCGCAGGCAGGCGGTGGCCGACGAGGGGAGCCACCCTTCGAGGTCCCCGAGGGTCCGCCGGGCCCGGACGGCGGCCAGCGCGGTGGCCAGGGGGAATCGGGCCGGGGTGGCGTAGTGCACGTTGTTGGTGGCCACCGGGGCCACCCCGCGCTCGATGGCCAGCAGGGCCAGGGCATCGTTGCGGGTGGCGTCGATCGGGTTGCCGTGGTCCCACAGCTCGACGGCCAGGTGGTCGCGACCGAACCGTCCGATCAGATGATCGAGCGCCTGGGCCGCGGCGGCCGGCCCGTCGGTGGTGAGGGCGGTGGCCAACGCTCCTTTGCGGCATCCGGTGAGGATCTGCCAGTGGCCGCCGTGACGATCGGCCAGGTCGTCCAGGGTGACGATCGGCTTCCCCTTCTCCCCACCGTCCAGGTGGGCCTGGGCGATGGTCCGACTGAGCCGGGCATAGCCCTCGGGATCCCGGGCCAGCACGACCAGGTGGGTGCCGTCCGGATCCGGTACGCCGGTACGGACGGGCGGGGTGCCCGCCCCGGTGATGGTGAGCTCGGCGCCGAACACCGTGGCCAGGCCGAAGGCCCGGGCCGCCTCGGCGAAGCGCACCACCCCGTACAGACCGTTGTGGTCGGTCAGGGCGACCGCGGACAGGCCCAGTCGGACCGCCTCGGCGGCCAGTTCCTCAGGATGGCTGGCACCGTCGAGGAAGGAGAAGTTGGAGTGGGTGTGTAGCTCGGCATAGGCCATCTGCTGGTGCCGGTCTCGATCATCCGTAGGTGGCTTCGACCCACCAGCGACCCCGTTCGACCAGCAACAGGTGGGCCTCGCCGCCGGTGACCGCCTGCATGCGCGCGCCTCTGCGTCGGGACCGCGACCACCACCGCTCCTCGGACGGCCATGGGCCGGCCCAGGCGGTCACCACCGCCCAGGGACCCTTCTCCACCGACAGGCGGTGCGGGCCGGCGGTGAGCAGACCCCGCCCGGATACCGACACCGGCTGCCCGTCGGCGTCGGCCAGCTCGGCGGGGATAGGAGCGGGATGCACGACTGTCGGCGCCGGCGACGGGATCTGGCCGGGCCATGGAGCGACGAGGGTGGGGTCCACGTGGTTCTCCCGGGCATTCCAGGTGACGAAGCGGGCACGCTGGGCCGGCCCGCGGCCCCCTTGCAGGCGGGCCGTCACCACGCCGTCCGCGCCGATGAGGTCCTGGACCGCGGCCAGGGCCCGACCGGCCCTGACATCGGCGTCACTCACCCCGCCCCAAAACCCGGATTCACCCACCACGGCGCGGTCGCCCCGCGCTCTCGAGCTCTGCTCGTCGATCCGCCGTCCGGCCGCCGGATGGCCCGGATGGCTCAGGTCACCGCTGCGGCCACCGGCCACCCTGTGGCAGGTGACCCCGTCGGCTCCGAACCGGCCGAGCACATGGGACTCGGGAAGCGCGGCGAAGTCGCCAAGGGTGCGGATGCCCAACCGGGTCAACAGTTCGGCCAGTTCGGGATGGCCGAGGATGCCGACCGGAAAGGGGGCCAGGAACCCGGGGGTGCCCCCCGGGGGAACGACCTGGCCGCTGCGGGCGGCGAGGTCGGCGGCGAACAGCCCGTCGGCCACCCCGACCTCGACGGCGGTGATGTCGGAGACGGCGTCGGCCACCGATCGGGCCAGCGGGCCTTCGCCGCCGAAGTAGCGGGACGGGCCGCGGGCCGGAAGCGAGCAGATGCCGGGACGCACGGTGGTGACCCACGGGCAGTACGACTCAACGGTGCCGATCACCGTGACGAACAGCCGGAGTGCGGCTCCATCCTCGTCCTCGTCGAGGAGGTCGGGACAGCGGACGACGAGGAGGCGGTTCATGCCCGTGCCATCGGGCCCGTCACAGCCTGCTCCGCGACGTCACCGGGGGCGTCCGCCACCGACCCGGTGGTCGATGGCATCCACAGGTGGTGGTGGCGGGGACGCGCGGCCGACCGTCTGCCGGTGGCCGTCACCGTCATCCGCCGGCTGTGCAGGTACCCGTCGCCGGTGCCGACGCCGTCCCAATGCATATCGCTGACGCTCAGATGCGTATCTGGGTGCTCGGGCCATCCGGACCGCCCCGGCACCACCACCAGGACGGCCAGGCGCTCTCTGGTCCTGGCCACCAGTCTGCGGGCCATGGCGGGGCGTGGTGCGAAGGGAGGACAGAGCACCACCAGGTCGACGCCGTCGATCAACGTGGCGGCGACTTCGGCCCAGGCCGCACCCGGACGGGGGACCACCGCCAACCGGGCCAGGTCCACGCCGATGTCGTGGGCGGCCACCGCCCCCAGGCCCGGGAGCCCGACCAGGGCGCACCACGAGCCCGCCCCCGACGCTGCGGCCAGGAGGGCCAGCGCCACGCTGATCCCGCCGCCACTCCCGTCCGGGCTGCCGGGGAGGGCCAGGCCGCTGACCACGATGGTGCTGCCCCGGCGCAGGCTGCCGTCGGGGAACAGGCCGACGAGGGGTGGGAGGACAGGGAGGAGGCGGGTCTGGCTCGACGAAACAGGCCGGGTTCGCTCGGCCAGGAGGGCCAGGGACTCCCCGGCCCTCCTGCGGACCGGGCCACCGTCCCCCTGCTGGCTGGTCGGGGATACGAACATATGTTCGTAGAGTACTGCCAGAGGTTTGCTTCGGCCAGTGGGCCTCAACAGCCCATCTGCGGTCCACACTGTGAGCCCGAACTGATCGCTATCATGTGGTCACCAGAGAGAGGAGGTGGTCCAACTGAGCAGTCAACGTTTTGGGACCCTGGAGGTGGCTGGCCGCTAAGGCGGCTCGCTGTACCACCTGGCGAAACCCAGCCAGACACCCACCGGGCGACCTAGCCGGACCCAGGTCCCATCCGGCGCCTCACGGGAGTTCCGGTGCACTCAATCAGCAATTTCGACCTGTAGGGCGTCTCTTCGGAGGCGCCCTACAGGCTTTCAGGGCCCCATGGTGGTCTCGTCGACGTCGAGGGCTTCACGCACCCCGTCGGCAACCCGTTCGCTGATCTTCCGTCGGGTCAACAGGAGGTCCAGCTCGGTCCGCTCGGCCCTGATGACCTGCTTGCGGAGTTCACGCTCGGCGCCGAGGTAGCCCGTGGCATCGGTGGCGGAGCCGATCCCGTCCCCGGGACCATCCCCGTCAACGGCACCAGAGCTCATTGCCTCGAGTCTGCGGTCGATGCGGGCGAGTTGGGCCTCGTAACCGATGCGAATCCGGTCCACCACCTCGGGAGGGAACCGATCGCTCCGAGTCACGCCATCGATGTGGGACAGCGCGCTCACCGTCAGTCGACGCCGTGCTTCGGCCACCAACACCATGTCCTGCTCGTCCCGTGTCACCAGACCGAGGCGCCGGATGAGCCCGGGGAGGGTCAGGCCCTGGCCGATCAGCGTGGCCACGATGACGGCGAAGGTGAGAAACACCAGTAGATCTCGTTCTGGAAAGCTCAGGGGCAGGGCGAGCGACGCTGCCAGGCTCACGGCACCACGCATGCCGGCCCAGCCCACCACAGTGGTCTCTCGCCACGATCGGCCGGAACGTCGGGTTGCGCCGAAGAGCCGTTGTCCGCCGGGCAACGCGGTTGCTGCGAATATCCACGCCATGCGCACCACGATCACGACGCCGACCACGGCCAGGGCCTCGATGATCAGCGAGCCGGACTCGCGGTTGGTCAGGCTGTCGAGAATCGGCCGAAGTTCCAAGCCGATGAGCAGAAACGACATCCCGGTCAGGAGGAAGACGATCAGGTCCCAGATCTCGCGTTGTTGCAACCGGGCTGCCGCCGTCAGCGATCCCGAGCCGTAGCGACCGAAGTAGAGACCGGTGGCGACGACGGCCAGAACCCCGGACGCCCCCAGCTTGACGGCGGGCAGGTAGGCGGCAAAGGGAAGGATCAACAGCATGGTGTTCTCGATCACCGGCGTCTCGGTGAAACGAAGCATGCGACACCCGAGCCACCCCACGGCGATGCCGATGATCAGCCCCACCACCACCGCAAGGGCGAACTTTCCGAGTACGTCGACCACGGTGAACGCCGATCCCACTGTGGCGATGGCCACCTGGTAGGCGGTCAATGCAGTGGCGTCGTTCATCAAGCCCTCACCGCCGAGGATCGTCACCAGCCGGCGGGGGAGACCGAGCTTTCCGGCGATCTGGGTGGCGGCCACCGAGTCGGGCGGCGAAACGATGGCGCCGAGGGCAAAGGCAACGGCCCAGTTCATCCCACCGACCAAGGTGTGGATGACCACGGCGACCGACACCATGGTGGCCAGCACCAGTCCGACGGCCAGCAGGAGGATGGGCCGCAAGTGCGAGCGAAGCTCGCTTGCGGACGTGTCGAGCGATGCGTCGTAGATCAGCGGTGGTAGGAATACCAGCAGGACGAGGTCGGGTTGGAGTTGGATCCGGTGCTGCGTCGGTATCAACGCCACGCCGATGCCGGCGATCACCAACAGGATGGGGTACGCGATCCGCAGTCGGTCGGCGATGGTGGCGATCACCACGATCCCGATGAGCAGCCCCAGGCCGTCGGCGATACTGATCATGGGCGAGCGCCGTGGTCAACCGGAGGACGGATCAGGGCGTGTGGCAGACGGCCTCGACGTTGTTGCCGTCCGGGTCACGAACGAAGGCACCGTAGTAGTCGGGGTGGTATTCCGGCCAGATGCGGGGTTGGTGCAGCACCTCGGCACCGGCGGCCACGGCGGCATCGAAGAACACGGTGACCGATATCCGGTCGGGGGCGACAAAGGCGATGTGGGATTCGCGGAACCCCGCTCCGGCCGGGCCCTGCGCGATCCAAAAGGTGGGCCTCGGAGGGATGCCGTAGCCGATGACCTCCCCGAAGTCCATGACTCGTCCTCCTCCGAGCGGAGCCAGCACGGCGTCGTAGAACGCGGCACTGGCCGCCAGGTCGGAGCACAGCATCGAGACATGGTCGATCATCCGCACATCTTGACACTGGAGCGGCGTGCCGCGACGGCCGCCGTCGCCCGGATCCGGACCACCGGCATCGGCCTCGCTCATCGGGCCGCCTCGGTCCGGGACAACAGCGGGATGGCGGGACCCGGTCAGCTCTGTTGAGCTTCTTCCACCGTGAGCTCGGCGGCCGGGTCGGCTTCGAGACGGGCGTCAGGGATGGGAAGCCCGCTGCGGACCGAGTAGCCGAAGGTTCCGCCCTCGAGCCGCTGCTCGGCGCGGTTCAAGGCCGCCAGCCGCTCGCGCAGACCGGCAACGACAGCGTCGTCTCCCGCCTCGGCTGTGAGCCGTTCTGCCGGATCGGTGAGATCTCCGGACTCGTTGGCGGCGGCCCGGTCGTCGCGGGCGTCAGCGGCCGTCTCGTCGAGCAGTGTCTCCACGCGGGTCCGTTCGGCCTGCAGGAGCGCCCGAGCGTGCTCTTGGTCCATCCGTGCCTCCCGGCGACGATGCATCAGCCCCGAGTGGTCTCACCACTCTCTGCTCCCCAACGGTATCCGAAACGGTGACGCCGCCAGCCCGCTGGGCTGTCGTCGCAACGACGGGACCGGCGAGGGGTTCAACGCGGCCACATCGCACGGGTGCCGGATCGCCGCTCGAGTGCTTCGAGCGGCCAAAGAACTGTAACCGCCGGGTGAACCCGCTCAATCGTGGGCCCGCTCGGTGGCCAAGCGGGCGGCTTCGGTGGTCAGGTAGTGCTGCTCGCGGAGGTTGGTGGTTCGACGGGCCGCATCCCGGAACTCGGCGACGGCGGCGTCTGTGTCGCCGGCCTGCTCGAGGAGGTGGGCGCGCACGGAATGGATGCGGTGGTGGTCGCCGAGGCGCTCGTCCAGGCCGTCGAGCAGGGCCAGGCCGGCACCCGGCCCCTGGACCATTGCGGTGGCCACGGCCTTGTTGAGGGTGACCATCGGATTTCCGGTCATCCGCTCGAGGAGGCCGTAGAGGGAGAGGATCTCAGGCCAGTCGGTGTCCCCGTAGCTGGCGGCCTGGTCATGTACGGCGGCAATGGCCGCCTGGACCTGGTACTCGCCCACCTGTCCCCGTCGGAGGGCCTCGGTGATCAAGGCCACCCCCTCGGAGATCAGGCCCCGGTCCCAGCGGGTGCGCTCCTGCTCGGCCAGGGGGACCAGTTCGCCGTCGGCCCGGGTCCGGGCCGGGCGACGGGCGTCGGTGAGCACCATGAGGGCGAGCAGGCCAGCCACCTCGGGGTCCTCGGGCACCGCGGCACGGACGCCTCGGGCCAGGCGGATGGCTTCCCCTGACAGGTCCGTGCGGGACAGGTCGGGGCCGCTGCTGCTGGCGTACCCCTCGTTGAACAGGAGGTAGAGGACGTGGAGCACCGACCGCATCCGTTCGGCACGCTTGTCGGGCTCGGGGAGGCCGAACGGTTCGTCCGACGCCTTGACCTTGGCCCGACTGATTCGCTGGGCCATCGTCGCTTCGGGAACCAGAAACGCGGCGGCGATCTCACGGGTCGTGAGACCGCCGACCGCCCGCAGGGCGAGCGGGATGGCCGAGGCGGGCGACAAGGAGGGATGACAGCACATGATCATGAGGATCAACGTGTCGTCCCGCTCCGAAGGCGGGTCAGGTGGAGTCCGCGACCACGAGGCAGCCAGATCCTCCCGCGTCCGCCGGGCATCGTCGCGGCGGAACTGATCGACCATGCGCCGAGACGCCACCCGGATGAGCCATGAACGTGGATTGTCCGGCTCGCCCTCGACGGGCCATTGGGTGGCCGCAGCCAGGAGTGCTTCCTGCACGGCATCCTCGGCGCTGGCGAAGTTGCCGTATCGGCGGACCACCGCACCGAGGACCTGCGGCGCCAGTTCCCGCAACAGGCCCTCGGCGGCACCGCCGGTCACATCTCGGGGTCGGGGGCGCTCAGCACCTCGCGCACCTCGATGGGCTGACGGATCGGGACCCCGTTCTGCCCGGGCGCCGCCGACGCCTGGGCGGCGATGGCGATGGCCCGCTCGGTCGTCTCCACGTCCACCAGCCTGTATCCGGCGAGCAGCTCCTTCGACTCGGGGAAGGGACCATCGGTGATCACGGGGGCGGTGACACCGTCCGACAACACGAACCTGGCCAGCTCCGGTCCGGCCAGGCCCTGGGCATCGACCAGCTCGCCCCGCTCGGTGAGCTCCTGGTTCAGCGTCTGTTGGAACTCGATGTGGGCCTTGATGTCCCCTGGGGCCCACTCGGTCATGGGGAGGCACCCCGACCCGACCTCTCCGTAGTTCTGCAGCAGCATGAATCTCATGGTGGGCCGTCCTTCATGGTCAGGCGACGCTCCGGTGGCGCCGCTCACTCCTAGGTGGCTGGTGTCTTTCTCGGGTCTCGATTCGCGTTCTCCGAGGCGACC
>JADMIJ010000072.1 GCA_015478655.1 Acidimicrobiales bacterium
TCGCCGGCCAGCGACTTTGTCCGCCAAGCGGCCAGCGATTCTGTCATCGGCGACGGTCTCGGTAGCGACGCCAGGGATGGTCCGGGCGGGGCCGATGGACGTCGTCACTGGGTGGCTCCGGGACCGGTGACGTGTCGGCGTCGAGCAGCTCCGTCAGGTCCGGTGGCAGATCGCGGTCCAACGGTGGCGTGAGCCGTCGAGCTCGGAGCTGTCCGGCGTCCGCGGGCGCTGGTCGGACCGGGACGCACAGCCCGTCGTGGTCGACCCACAGGCTGCCGTCGAGTCGTTCCTGGAGGATGACCGTCCGCCCGGCCCAGCTGCGACCATCGCTCCGGCGCGGCAGGGCGAGGTCGCCGTCTGGCCAACTGACCGTGGCGTCGCGGCCGACCCGGCGTGGATAGTGGAAGCAGAAGACGGCCTCGGAACTCAGGCCGGCGGGCCACGGTCGCCAGGCGAGCTCGGGCTCCGCGGCCGCCACGGCGAACCGCTCGTTGTGGCGGTCGAGGAAGCCCGGCAGGAACGCATTGGCCGCCTCGATCGTGGTGATCGAGGCCAGGCGCAGCTCGCTGACGAGGCGGTCCTGGAACGTGCCCCACAGGCGCTCGACCCGGCCCTTCGCCTCCGCCGAGTGGGCCCCGATCCAGCCGATGCCCGCCTCCTCGAGCGCCCGCCCGACCTGGGTGAAGCTGCGCTTCCCGGTGAGCTGCTCGGCGAGGGTCGGCGCTCGGTTGCGCTCGACGATGAAGATCCCGTGGCGATCGGAGTAGACGGCGCCCGGCAGGCCATGGTGCT
This sequence comes from Acidimicrobiales bacterium, assembly GCA_015478655.1. GTDB lineage: Bacteria > Actinomycetota > Acidimicrobiia > Acidimicrobiales > RAAP-2 > Bog-756. The sequence continues at coordinate 793 of JADMIJ010000072.1, forward strand.
CGGCCGTCTGGGCGAACGTCAGGTAGCCGACCGCATCCTCCTGGGCCCGGAATGTCCCGCCGGGCACCCGCCCGGTCGCGTCGTCGATGCCGGCCACGAGCGTCGCGAACGGGAGGTCGGGCCCGAACCAGCGGTGGCGGCTGCCGTCGACCTGGAGGAGCTGGCCCTCCCGGCGCATCCGCTCCCGGCGGCTCCGATGACGCGGGGGCCGGCGGGTCCGGACGGGCCTGACCGAGGCCTCGGCGAGGATCCGGCGGAGCGTGCGCTCGGCGACGACGACCCCCTCGCGTTCGGCGAGGAGCTCGGCCAGGTGGGTGTGGTTGACCCCGGCATACGTCGTCGTGGCGAGCTCGACCACGCGACGCCGGAGCTGGTCGTCGATCCGGTTGGCGGGCGGCCGGCCACGGTTGCCGTGGGTGAGCGTCGCCGGCCCGTCGCGGTAGCGGGCGAGGAGGCGGTCCACCTGACGGGTCGAAAGGCCGAGGACCTTCGCCGCCTGGTCGAGCGTCAGGCTGCCGGCGACGACGTGGTCGAGGACGTAGGCACGGTGCTGACTCCGCGCGTCGGGCTGGGTCTGTCTGTCCTTCGGTTCCATGCTCCGAAGGCTGACAAAGTCGCTGGCCGCTTAACTCGGACAGAATCGCTGGCCGTCCACACCCGCAGGGTTCGTGAGTTGCGGGGATCCTCTCTGCGTGGTACACAGCAGGCACGGTCGGTCGCGACCTGCGCGTGGCAGCCGTGCGGCCGGGCACCAGAGGAGTCCTCCCATGTCCATCCGTGGACGAGTCGCCCTGCTTGTGGCAGGCACTCTGCTCGTGTCGGCCTGTTCGAGCGCCGCGACCCCCCCGCCGTCGAGCGCACCGAGCGCCGCGCCGCCGAGCACCGCCGCGAGTGCCGCAGCCTCTCCATCGGCAGCCCCCTCCGCCTCCGCCGCGCTGGCGACGCCGATCGCGGGCGGTCTGCTCGACAAGGTCCTCAAGGCCGGGGTGCTCGTCGTCTCGACCGACCCGAACTATGCCCCGCAGTCCTTCCAGAAGCCGGACGGGACGTTCGAGGGCTTCGACATCGACGTCGCGACCGAGGTCGCCAAGCGGCTCGGCGTCACGGTGAAGTTCGTCACCCCCGACTGGTCCATCATCACCGCCGGCAGCTGGGCTGGCCGGTGGGACGCGAGCGTCGGTTCGATGACGATCACCGCCGCCCGCCAGAAAGTGCTCGATTTCAGCCCGCCGTACTACTTCACCCCGGCCCAGCTCACGGCCAGCAAGGCCTCGGGCATCACGACCATCGACGGCCTGGCGGGTAAGACGATCTGCGCCGGCGAGGCGACGACATACCTCGACTGGTTGAACGGCAAGAAGCTCGACTTCGGGACCCTGTCCCCGACGACGTCGCCGCCGGCGGGCATCAAGACCGTGTCGCTCAAGACCGACGCGCTCTGCCCGCAGACGTGGAAGGCCGGCCGGAACGATTTCCAGGGATGGCTCTCATCGAGCACAACCGTTGACGGCGCGATCAAGGCCGGCCTGCCGGTCGTGAAGGTCGGCCTTCCGGTCTATCTGGAGCCGCTCGCGGTGGCCGTCGACAAGAGCGGGCCGAACGACACCGACTTCGTCGCCAGGCTCACCCAGATCATCAACGACATGCACACCGACGGGACGCTGAGCCAGCTCTCCCAGAAGTGGTTCGGAGCGGACCTCACGAAGGGTCCGTAAGGGCATGGTGCTGTCTGACCCGGTAGGTTCCTCGATGGGGGCGCGTCGGACGCGCCCCCATCGCCATTTCGGGAGACGCGCGTGGCTGGCATGATCGGGCAGCAGAACGCCCTCGACCTTCTGCAGATGCGAGAGCCGGCGGCCATCGTCGGGGAGATCCAACGGGCCCGGGCTCGGGCAAGCCTTCGGTTCCGTCTGATCTTCGCGTTGACCTGGTTGGTCCTCGTCGGCGGCCTCGGACTCGCGATGGCCGAGAGCGGCAAGGTGGACCCGACGTTCCTCGGCATGTGGGGCGGGTTCATCCTCGCCGGCGTCCCGGTGACGATCTTCGTATCGGTCACGTCAATCTTCCTTGCCATCGTGTTCGCGCTCTTCGGTGCGCTTGGCCGGCTATCGCGGAGCGCGCCCATCTACGCGATCGCGACGCTCTACGTCTCGCTTGTGCGAGGCACGCCGCTCATCGTCCAGATCTACTTCGTCTACCTCGCCCTGCCCCAGTTCGGCCTCGTCCTCGACCCGCTGCCGAGCGGGATCCTCGCCCTCGCCTTCAACTACGGCGCGTACCTGACGGAGATCTTCCGGGCTGGCGTGGAAGCGATCCCGCGCGGCCAGCGAGAGGCGGCCGGCGCGCTCGGGATGACCGAGGCCCACACGATGCGACGGGTCATCCTGCCCCAGGCCGTGCGCATCGTCATCCCGGCCATCGGCAACGACTTCATCTCGATGATCAAGGACTCGGCACTCGTGTCGATCGTCACGATCCAGGAGCTGTTCTGGCGGGCGAACAACGTCGGCACCCAGACCTTCCGCAACTTCGAGTCGCTCCTCGTCGCGGCCGTCGTCTACTGGGTCATGACGATCGTGTTCAGCTTCTTCCAGGAGCGCCTGGAGCGACAGATGGCCGAAAGCGACCGCCGGCTGTGAGCTCGACCGGGAGCCGCCCGGTCGAGCCTCCCGCGATCCCCGGAGCCCTCGTTCCCCCGGGCGCCTTGCCGGTCGTTCGCCTCGAGGCCATCGAGAAATACTTTGGGTCCAACCACGTCCTTCGCGGCTGCACCCTCGAGGTCTATCCGAAGGAGACGATCTGCCTCATCGGGCGCTCCGGGAGCGGCAAGAGCACGCTCCTCCGGTGCGCGAATTTCCTCGAGGAGCCGACCGTCGGGGCGGTCGAAGTCGACGGGCTCCGTGTGGAAGCCGATCCACTCCACAGCCGGGATCGAGCCCACCGCGAGCAGATCCGCCAGATCCGCCTCCGCGCCCAGATGGTCTTCCAGGAGTTCAACCTCTTCCCCCACATGCGGGTCATCGACAACCTCATCGAGGCGCCGATCCGGGTGAAGGGCGTGCCCCGCGACCAGGCGGTCGCCACCGCCGAGAAGTATCTCGACAAGGTCGGCCTGCGGGAGAAGCGCGACGAGTATCCGGCCCGTCTCTCCGGCGGCGAGAAGCAGCGGGTCGCGATCGCTCGGGCGCTGACGATGGAGCCGAAGGTCCTGCTCTTCGATGAGCCGACATCGGCACTCGACCCGTCCCTCGTCGGGGAGGTCCTCGTCGTCATGGAAGAGCTCGCCCACGAGGGCGCGACGATGATCGTCGTGACCCACGAGATGGCCTTCGCGCGCGAGGCGGCGGACCGCGTCTACTTCATCGAGGAGGGCGGCTTTGTCGAGGTGGGCCCTCCCGAGCAGGTCCTCGACGCTCCGCAGGATCCGCGGACCCAGGCGTTCCTCTCGCGGTTCCTCGCGGCGCACTGACCGGCGACAGCGGTCACGCAACCCGGGATCCACGATCCCGTCTGCGCCCAGCTTCTCACGCTCCACGCCGCGTGCCTGCTCAACGGCGATGGAGAACGTGAAGGGCCTCGAGATGAGCGGAATTCAGCCGAAGATCGCTCCGCTTGCCCGCGTGATGGACTCGACACCGCGGATGTCCGAGTCGAACAGCGGCACGACCGCCCGGACCTGGCCCGGGAAGCGCTCGCCGATCTCGTCGAGGTAGCCGGACTGCATCTCGATCCGGTTGCGAACGAAGTCGGGCGCGGCCTCGCCCGCCTCGGGACGGATGACCATGTTCACCACGACGCCGCCGACCGGGATGCCGAAATCGGTGAACCAGTCGATGAACCGGCGGATCACGGCGATCGGCAGCGCCTCCGGCAGGGTGACGAAGAAGAAGGCGGTCCGCTCCGGATCGGTGAGGAGCTCGTGAGCGTGCCGGATCCGCTCCCGGAAGTCGACCAGGTAGAGCATGAGCGGGTCCTCCTCCTCCTTCTTCCTCGTGAAGGACAGGGCCTCGCGCAGCGACTGGGCCTCCTCGCGCGACTTGAGCATCTTCTCGACCCACAGGCCGTAGACCTTGGACATCCCGAGCAGGCGCCGGGCATTCGCCGTGGGGGCGGTGTCGAAGACGTAGACGTCGTACTCGTCCTTGAACATGAGGTCGACCATGTTCTCGAACATGGCCGATTCCTCGAAGGCGGGGTTCATCGTGGCCGCGTCGACGAACTCGTCCGCCTTGGTCGAGATCTCGGCGAACTTCAGGAACCATTGGATCTTTTCGCGGATCTCCCGCTTCGAGCGCTCGATCGCGTCGTGGGTGTCGATCTCGTAAGCCCACAGGTTGCCGACGCCGGTCACCGCCGTCGGCTTGCCGAAGACGTCCTGGTCGAGCAGGCCGGATAGCGAGTGGACCGGGTTGGTCGACGCGAGCAGGGTGCGCTTGCCGGCCTGGGCGAGGTGGACCGCGTTCATCCCGGCCATGACCGTCTTGCCCACCCCGCCCTTGCCGCCGAAGAACACGTAGCGGAGGCCGGGATGGCCGGCCACGAAGTCGACCATCGAGGTCTCGACGAGGCTCGCCGCCTTGGCGTCCGACGTCATCGTCATCGGTCGGTCCTCGCGCTCAGCCGTAGAGGAGGTGGGCGACGCGCTCGATCATCGGCAGGCCGGTGACGTCGCGCTCGAGCTCGGGCACGTAGCCGACCACCTGGTCGCCCAGGGTCTGGCGGATCTGCTCGAGCTCGCCCTTCTGCATCGTGATCCGGTTGCGCAGGTAGGCCGGGATCTGCTGCTCGCCGAGCTCTTCCGGAATCACCCGGTTGACGATGTAGCCGCCGATCGGGACGTCGAAGCGGGCGAACAGCTCGGCGGCCTTCTTCGTGTCGATCAGGATCATCTGCTCCGGGATGACGACGAAGAAGAACGCCGTCTTCGTGCGGTCGGTCAGGATCCGCGAGGCGCTGTTGATCCGGTTGCGGATGTACTGGAGCTCGCCCAGGATCTGGTCCTCGTCGACCTCCTTCTGACGCTTCATCCGCGCCGCGACCTCCTCGTACTCCCGCATCTGCTCGCGCAGCTCCGTAATCTTGCCGATCCACTCGTCATAGACCTTGGCCATCGACAGGTAGTAGAGGGCGTGACCCAGCGGGACGAGATCGTAGATGTAGTAGTCGTAGTCGCTCTGGTTGACGATGTCCACGACCGAATCGAAGATCGCGGACTCCTCCATGGCCGGCTCGGCCGAGGTCGCCTGGATGTAGTCCTCGATCTCGGACGGCACTTCGTCGAGCCCGTACATGTCCCGGATCTTCTGGCGCACTTCGTCCTGGTATTCCTTGATGTGGCGGTCGGCATCGATCTCCTGCGCCCACAGGTTGTCGGTGATCCTGACCGGGCCTTTGCCGAAGATGTCCTGCTGGAAGATGTCGGACAGGCTCGCCTGGGGATCCACCGAGAAGACGAGGACCTTCTTGCCCTGCTGCGCCAGCCACCAGGCGGTGGCCGCGGAGAAGGTCGTCTTGCCCAGGCCGCCCTTGCCGCCGAACATCACGTACTGGCGCTCGGGGTGGTCGCGGAAGGTTGCAGCGAGCTGTGTCGAGCCGGTCAGCGAGGCGTTGTCCCTGGGTGCGCGTTCGGTGACCACGGTTAGAACATCGCGTCCGTGAGGTCCTTCTCGCGGAGCATCCGTCGCTTCCAGGTCGAGATCTGAGGGACCGCGTAGGGCAGCAACCGGAGCGAGTAGTAGGGCGGCAGAATCGGGATGCCCAGCATGTCGCCCATCGTGGTCAGGATGAACAGGTGCTCCATGCTCGCGCGCGTGCGGAGCGCGTAGCGGGTCATGTCGTGGGCGGCCATCCCGTAGGTGATCTCCCGGAGCCGCCCGAAGATGCCTCTGATGCGTCCAGGCTTCTCCTCGGTTGAGCGGGGATCGTCGGGCATGGGACCCTCCTGTCTCGCGGTCAGACGCCGTGCAGGTGATGGTAGTGCATCTCGGTGAGATCGCGCTCGCGCAGGACGCGCCGCTTCCAGCTGGTGACGCCGGGGGTCACGAACGGCAGGAGCCCGAGCGAGTAGTAGGGCGGGATCACCGGCAGACCGATCATGTCGCCCACCAGGACGACCATGAACAGGTTCTCCAGGGTGGTCCGCGTCTCCATCGCGTGGCGCGCGAACTCGTAGCCGGTCATGCCGAAGGCGAACTCGCGGAGCGCGGCACGGAGTCCCGCGACGGGGGCTTCTCGTCCTCCGTGCGGCGGAGCCGCTTTTCCTCGCATCAGGCGATCCATGGCTCGATGTCTCGGCGCGGCGGATTCGGGTGCGGCCAATCTAGCACATGGGCTCATCGATCTCCCGTCCGGACCGGGGCGATGGACGGCCATGTCTCGACAGGCGAGGCCGTTCATCGTTGACCGCGACGGCGACCGTCCGTACTGTTCCGGACATGCCGCCACTCGAGGCGTTCGTGCCGTCCATCGGGATCGGGTTGATCCTGCTCGTGATGCTCTGGTTCGCCCTTGGCACGCAGCGGAACATCAGCAGGGGCAACGCGCTGCTGCGGTGGCTCCAGGGCGGACTGCCGATCCTCGGCCGCCGGACCACGCTGCGCTGGCTCGGCAGCTCGGCGGTCGAGCTCGGGATCGTGGAGCCCGCACCGCCGTTCCGGGAGGCCACGGTGGTCATCGTCCTCGAGCCGCGCGACGTCAGCGTGCTGTGGGCGTTTGCCCGGTCGCGCGGGCGGCGTGATTTCGTGATCGTCCGGGTCAACCTGGTGCGGGCGCCGCGGTTCAGCATGGACGTTCGCGATCCGCGAGGCTGGACCGGCCGGTCGGAGCGGCGCGCCGACGACGCCGGCCGCGGCGACGGCGACTGGCGCGTCCTCGACTGGAGCGGTGGCTGTGTCGCGCTTGCCGGGCCAGGGGCTGACGACGCCGCGGTCCGCGCGGTCTGGCGCCAGATGAGCGAGACCACCGGTGGCGTCTGGCGGTTGACAGTCCAGCCGATGGTTCCGCACCTGGAAGTCCACTTCCGACCGCCAGCCCCGGACGCCGTCACGGCCGAGCGCGTGCTGGCTCCGATCCGCGACCTCGGAGCGGCCCTGGCGCCGAGATGACCGGGCGCCACATGCGGCCAGACCCGTGTCAGGCGGCAGCCGGTGCCTGCACCTCCTCTGGCGGTACCGTCCGGTAGCGGTTCCAGGCGTGCCAGGCGTCCCAGGCGATGACGAGCGCGGCGACGACGAGGAGCAGCGCGACCGCGATCATCGCCCAGGCTCCGACGACGGAGATCGCCGCCTGGCCCGACTTGGTGGCGATCGTGACGAACAGGTTGTACGCGGTCACGAGCGACGCGGCCACCGTCGTCACGTACATGAACAGCATCGGGATCGCGGCGAACGCCGGGTTCCTCCCGACCGATCGGAGCCAGATGGTCACCAGCAGCAGGCTGAGTGCGGCCATGAGCTGGTTCGACGCCCCGAACATCTGCCACAGGTAGACCCACGTGCCCGACAGGACGAGCGCCATCGTGACGACCATCCCGATGATCGAGGCGATGTGCTGGTTCTTGAACCCGACCCACCGGTCGCCCAGCCATTCGCCGAGCGTCACCCGCATGACCCGGAACACGAGCTGGACGACGGTCAGGACGATGACCACGAACGTCCCGAACCCGAGCGCCGTGCCGAACGGCACCCCGATCAGGCCGAATGACGCGACGTTGATCAGGCTGCCGACGCCGGCCGCGAACGCGCCAGCGCCCGCACCTCCGGCGATGGCTACCGCGGTCAGCGACAGGAGCCCGAGCGTGTTCTCGGAGAACATCCCCCCGCCGCCGACCGGCAGCGCATCGGTCTCGTACTCCAGCTGGCGAGCGGTCCCGACCGAGCCGAACAGGGCGTGCCAGCCGGAGATGGCGCCACAGGCGATCGTCACGAACAGCATCGGCCACAGTGGCTGGAGCGCGCCGCCCGCGATCTGGGGCGAGAAGCCCTTGAAGTCGGGGATCTTGAACGCCGCGACCCCGGCGTTCGTGAACGGCGCCAGCACGGCACCGATCGCACTCGCGAGGATGACGATGGCCATGATCCAGAAGCCGATGTAGTTCACCGGCTGGGCGAACCGCCAGATCGCCATGTTCGCGCCGAGATAGCTGAAGATCAGCAGGAGCAGCGACGCCACCAGGAAGCCCGGCAGGACGTTGATCTCACCGGTCGTCGCGTTGTACGACGCGGTCGTCGGGCGCTTTCCATCCGCGCCAGGCGGCGGGATCCGCGGATCGGCGGCAGTCGGGTCGACGACCGCGTAGAGCGGGCCGCTCGCGTTGATCGACTTGTTGAGCGAATCGACGAAGCCCGCGATGGGCGCGGTCGCCCAGTTCGGTGCCTTGCCGGCCTCGAACGTGGCACCCAGCGGCCCGAGCGCCATGGCCGCGAGCGTCAGGCCGACGGTCAGGATCGTCACCCCGATGATGCTCATCCGCATCCGGTAGATCGCGTACCCGCCGAACAGGCCCATGACGGCCAGCACGAGGATGCCGAACGGGACATCCGGTCGCGCGGCCAGGATCGCCGCCATGATCCCGACGAACGCGCCGGCGATCAGCAGCAGGTAGAAGAAGATGAACACGAACAGGATCCGCCGCGTGCGCGGCGAGATCAGTCGGTGGGCGATGGCGCTGAGCGAATTACCGTCGTTGCGGACGGCCATCATGATCGCGCTGTAGTCGCTCGCCCAGCCGATGAACGTGACCCCGATCATCAGCCACAGGATCGACGGCAGCCAGCCCCACAGGTTCGCGGCGGTGATTACGCCGACGATCGGACCGGCCGCGGCGATCGACTTGAAGTGGTAACCGTACAGGACGAACCGGCTGGTCGGCATGAAGTCGGCGCCGTCCATGTACATCCGCGCCGGCGTGGCCTTGGCGGCATCGGCCTCCATGACCGTCCGGTCGATCCGTCGCGCGTAGAAGTTGTACGCCAGGTAGATGACGACGGCGCCGATGACGACGATCCACAGTGAGCTCATGAGCCTCTCCTCCTGTCGTGCCCCGGGACGGGGTTGGCGACGATCGCGTGATCAGTTGGTGGTTCGTGCGCCTGGCAGGTCCCTCCTTCCGGGGTCGATCAGCGGCTGGCCGTGGCGAGCCGCTCCGAGGCCGCGGCGACCCTGGCGTCGATGAGGGCGTCGAGTGCCGCGACATCGAGGCCGGTCTGCTTGTCGCGGCCGTCGACGATGACCGCCGGGTAACGCCCGATCCGGTATCGCAGTGAGACGAGGAACCCACGGATCGAGGCCGCGTCGAGCACGTCGACCCGCAGTCGAGCCCCGTGTCGCCGGAGGAGATCATGGACCCAGTCGGACACGGCTTGGAACTCGCGGGCAAGGTCGTCCGGCAGGGCCTCGGCCGCGTCGCGGCGCCGCAGGCGCTCGCCGATCCCCATCTCCTGGAACGTCAGCTCGCAGTGCTGGCAGTGATAGAAGACGGTCGGCGCGTACGTGATGATCTGGATCGATACCGGCTTCATCGTGCTCGTCGATGAGCCTCCGTCCTCGCAGGTTTACCGCACGCTCGGCGCCCCAGAGCATACGCTCCCGTGCAAGCGTGCTCCACGGGTGGCGATCAGGCTCGAGAGCCTTCGCGCCCGCCTCGGCTGCGGCGAGGGGATGAACGGTCCAGGGCTGGCGGGATCCGCCGGCGCGGTCGCCCGACCAGGGGTCACCGGACGCTCAGGACACGGGAATCCTCTTCTCCGGGTCGACGAATGGCATGGCCACCACGGTGGCCCAGCGGTCGCCCCATTCGGTCGCCACCTCGAGGCGGGTCCCGTGCGTCGTGAGACCCGCGGGCACCCAGCAGTAGCCGATGTTCCGAGCCAGGCGCGGCGAGTGGATGGCCGACGTGACCGAGCCCACCCGCTCTCCGCCGCTCGAGGCCGGCCACTGCACGTTGTTGAGTGCCGGGAACGGTGCGCCGTCCAGTTCGACCCCGACGATCCGGCGCTCGACCCCCCGCTCGCGGATCGAGCGATAGGCGGCGATCGAGAGGCAGGCGGCGTCGGCGAGGCCGAAGTCGACGAGCCGCTCGAGGCCCATCTCGAAGGCGTTGTCCTCGTAGGTCATGTCGGCGCCCCAGTTGAAGATCCCGCCCTCGATCCGGCGGATGTCCGACGGCCCGGTCGGCCGGGCGCCGAACGGACGCCCGACCTCCAGGAGGGTCTCCCAGAGCTGCCCGCCCTTCGACGTGTCGAGCAGGTAGATCTCGTACCCGACCTCGGACGTCCAGCCGGTCCGGGTGATGACGACCGGGATGCCCCGGATCTCCGCGTGCCGCCACCAGTAGTAGGGAAGATCGAGGATCGAGTCGCCGACGAGGGCGCGCATGAGGTCCCGCGACTTCGGACCCTGGACCTGGAGCGGCGCGACGTCCGCCTCGCGGATCGCCACGTCGAGCTCCGGATAGGCGTTGCGCAACCCACGGGCGAACAGGAGGGCGTCGCTCGATGCCAGCGCGAACCAGAAGGTCGTCTCGTCCATCCGGGTCAGCACCGGGTCGTTGATGATGCCGCCGTCACGGTCGCAGATGAGGACGTATTTCGCCTGGCCCACGGCACACCGGGACAGGTCCCGTGGGGTCAGCAGCTGGGCGAACCGGGCCCCGTCCGGGCCCGAGATCTCCAGGCATCGTTCGACCGCCACGTCCCAGATCGCCACGTCGTGGAGGAGCGTCTCGAACTCCGCCTCGAACGTGTCGAAGCGGATCGGGAAGTACATGTGGTTGTAGACCGTGAAGCCCTTGGGGCCGTGACGCTGGGTCGCCTCGTAGTAGGGCGTCCGCCGGTTGCGCGCCCCGCGCTGGACCAGGTCCATGTCGAACTCGACCACGTCGTCCTCTCCGTTCTCCCCTGGGGGACGCTCTCGAGAGCAGGCCCTCAGGCGACCTTGCGCCGCCGGCGATCGCGCAGGATCTCGCGAGCCGCGTTGCGGCCCGGGATCCCCGTCACGCCACCGCCCGGGTGGGTGCTCGAACCGCACTGGTAGAGGCCACGGAGCGGCGTGCGGTAGTCCGCGTAGCCCGCGACCGGACGCATGTGGAAGAGCTGGTTGAGGGTCAGCTCGCCGTGGAAGATGTTGCCTCCGAGCAGGCCGTACTCCTGTTCCATGTCGTAGGGGCTGATGACCTGGCGGTGGACGATGGCGCCCTTGAGGTTCGGGGCCAGCTCCGCATACCCGTCGATCAGCCGGTCGGCAAACGCCTCGACCTCCTCGCGATGCGGCTCGGCGTGCCACGACTCGGGCACCCACTGGGCGAACATCGAGAAGATGTGCATCCCCTCGGGCGCGATCGTCGGGTCCACGGTCGAGGCGATGACCCCGTCGCAGTAGGGCCTCTGCGAGCCCCGCCCCTGGCGCGCGTCGTCGAACGCCCGCTGGATGTAGTCCATCGAATGAGCCAGCTCGATCGCCCCGGTGTGGTGGGGCTGCAGGTTCGTCCCGGGGCCCGTCCAGGGGCGCAGCCATGGCCGGCATTGTGGTCGCGCCGCGGTGGCCCTGCAAGGGCTCAATGGCCCCGGGACGCCCGCGTTTGATGGACCGCCGCTCCGCCGGGCGACGGACCACGGACGCTCGGCCTCAGGTGCGTTGTCGCGGTGCCGAGCTGCCCCGGATCTCCAGACTGGCGGCCAGCATCACGTGCCGTGGCGGTCCCTTCTCGCCCCGGATGCGCGCCAGGAGCAGCCGCGCCGTCTCGAGGCCCAGCTCGTACGTGGGCTGGGCGACGGCGGTCAGCGGTGGTCGAATCAGCGGTGCCCACGGCATGTCGTCGAAGCCGACGAGGGCGACCTCGTCGGGAACGACGAGGCCCATGGCCTCGATCGCGCTGAGCGCGCCCAGCGTCATGAGGTTGTTGGCCACGAAGATCGCCTCTGGCGGCTCGGGCAGCTCGAGCAGCGAGCGCGTCGCCGCGAAGCCACCGCCGACCTTGAAGTCAGCGGTCCGTACGAGCTCGTCTTCGGGGGGTCGGCCGGTGCGCTCGAGTGCGTCGCGATAGCCGGCGAGCCGTTCCTGTCCGGTGGTCGTGTCCAGCGGGCCGGTGACGCAGGCGATGCGCCGGTAGCCGTTGGCGATCAGGTGCTCGACCGCCCCTCGCGCCGCGCGCCGATCGTCGACCATGACCGTATCCAGGATGGGACTGTCGACCCGGCGGTCGACGAGCACTACCGGGATCCCCTGGGCGATGACGGGATTCAGGTTGCTCCCGACGGACGAGGCCGGTGACACGATTGCTCCGGCCATGCGCTCCGCCATGATCAGGTCGAGGTACCGTGCCTCCTTGGCGACGTCCTCGTCGGAGTCGCACAGCACGAGCGAGTAGCCTGCCCCGTAGGCGACATCCTCGACGCCGCGGACCATGTCGGTGAAGAACGGGTTGCGGATGTCCGAGATGATCATGCCCCAGACGCTCGTCTCCCGGCGTCGCAGGTTCCGGGCGACACGGCTCGGCTGGTAGCCGAGCTCGACGATGGCCGCCTGAACCCGCTCCGCGAGCTCGGGGTCGACGTCCGGACGCTCGTTCAGGACGCGCGAGACGGTGGCCGGGGAAACGCCGGCGGCCCGCGCGACGTCCTTGATCGTCACCATCTTGCGCTCACGGCGGGCAGCTTCGGCGCCGCTCACCGGGATTGACAGCAGCCGCCGGGGCCGCTAGGCTCTTCATAAATCGATTTCTCCTCGTCATCCTGAGGACTGCACCCCACGGCCCACGCTGGTGCCATCGATTCTCGTAGCAATCGATTACCAGCATACATCAGGCGACCATGACGGCAAACCACCCGACCGCGATGGACTCCCTCGGGCCCGCGTGCGAGACCCTGCTGGGCATCGACATCGGGACCGCCAGCTCCAAGGGCGTCCTGGTCCGCGCCGACGGCACGATCCTGGCCACAGCACAGCGGCCGCACGGGCTGGCGCTGCCACGTCCCGGCTGGGCCGAGCACGACGCACTCGATGTCTGGTGGGCGGACGTTGTCGCACTCTGCGGCGAGCTCGTGCCTCGCGCGGAGGGCAGGCTGGCCGGCGTCGCCATCAGCGGCATCGGGCCGTGCCTCCTCCCGGTCGATGCGGCCGACGCCCCACTGCGGCCGGCCATTCTCTACGGGATCGACACGCGTGCCACGGCTGAGATCGCCGAGCTCACCGAGCGCTACGGCGCAGCAGCGATCCTGGCCCGGGGCGGATCGGCGCTCACGAGCCAGGCCGTCGGCCCCAAGCTGCTCTGGCTCCAGCGCCACGAGCCGGAGCTTTGGGCCCGCACGGCGCGCTTCTACATGGCGAGCTCGTTCGCGGTGCGGCGCCTGACCGGCGCCTACGTGCTCGACCACCACTCGGCCAGCCAGTGCGATCCTCTCTACGATCTGGACGGACGGGACTGGGCGACCGACTGGGCGGCCGAGATCGCGCCTGGTCTCGAGCTGCCGCGGCTCGTCTGGCCGGCCGCGGTCGTGGGCACCGTGACGACGGCAGCGGCGGCCGAGACCGGCCTGCCTGCGGGTACCCCCGTGGTCGCGGGCACCATCGATGCATGGGCGGAGGCCGTGAGCGTCGGCGTGCGCCGGCCGGGTGACCTGATGCTCATGTACGGGACGACGATGTTCCTCGTGGAGGTCGTCGACCGGACGCTCGTGGACCCGCGCCTGTGGGCCACCGCCGGTTCCTTCGAGGGCACCACGACCCTCGGCGCCGGGCTGGCGACCTCCGGGGCTCTGACCGGCTGGTTCCGCGAGATCGCCGGCGGTCCGCCGTTCGAGCAGCTGATCGAGGAAGCGGCCCGGGTGGAGCCCGGCAGCGAAGGTCTCGTCGTTCTGCCGTACTTCGCTGGCGAGCGGACGCCCATTCATGACCCGGAGGCCCGCGGCGTCATCGCCGGCTTGACGCTCCGGCACGGCCGCGGCCATCTCTACCGCGCGCTGCTGGAGGGCACCGCGTACGCGGTGCGCCACAACCTGGAGGTCTTCGGCGAGATCGGAGCGGCGCCGCTCCGAGTCGTCGCGGTGGGCGGCGGGACGGCCGGCGACCTGTGGACGCAGATCATCTCGGACGTCACCGGTCGCGAGCAGGAGCTGCCCGGCGAGACGGTGGGTGCGAGCTACGGCGACGCGTTCCTGGCGGCGATCGGCACGGGCCTGGCACGGCCCGACGACGTGTGGAACCCGATCGTGCGGCGCGTTGTGCCGCAGGTGGACCGGCGTGCCACGTATGACGCGGGCTACGACGTTTACCGCTCCCTGTACCCGGCCACGCGCGAGCAGATGCACGCGCTCGCTCGGGCACAGGCCGGCGCGGCCTGAGCGGGCGGCCAAGGTAACGAGGAGGCGTTTGAGCATGGTCGGTGGATCGAAGATCGGCATCCTCACCTTCTCCGACGGGCGCGACTTCGTCCACCAGGCGCATCTGGAGGCGGGCACGCTGCAGCGCTTCCAGGACGGCCTGCGGCGGCGGCTCGAGGCGGACGGCCACGAGGTCGTCGCCGGCGAGTTCGTGTGGTCCAATGCGACGGCGGTGGAGCAGGCGCAGCGGCTCGCGGCCGCCGGCTGCGACGCGACGGTCTTCAACTTCTGCGTCTGGAGCTTCCCGCACCTGCCGGCCATCGCGGCCCGCTTCGTGCCGCAGCCCATCCTGCTGTTCTCGAACATCAACCCCAGCCAGCCCGGGATGGTGGGATTCCTGGCTGCGGCCGGCACGTTGAACCAGCTCGACGTCAGGTATACGCGTGCCTGGGGCGCCGTCGAGGACGATGCGGTCTTCGGGCACGTCCGCTCGTTCGTGCGCGCGGCCCGCGTCGTCAAGCGCCTGCGCGGCCAGACGTACGGCCTCTTCGGGGGGCGACCGATGGGCATGTACACCGCGGTCTCCAACCCCGACCAGTGGATGCGGATCTTCGGGATCGACATCGAGCACATCGACCAGTGGGAGATCGTGCGCGGTGCCGAGCGCGTGCCACAGGCGGACGTGGACCGCGCCATCGCCTGGCTCGAGACCCACGCCAGCGTCGAGTACGACGGTGCGGCGCTGACGCCCGAGACCCTCGGTCGTCAGATCCGAAGCTACTACGCCGTTCGCCGCATCGTCGACGAGCAGCGTCTCGACTTCTGCGGCATCAAAGCCCAGCCCGAGCTGACGAACGCGTTCTGCACCATGGACGTGACGGAGGCCTTCATGAACGACCCGTACGATTGGGACGGGCCCAAGCCGATCACCGTCTGCGCCACCGAAGCGGACACCGACGGCGCCCTGACCATGCAGGTCATGAAGGAGCTCTCGGGCACGCCGGTTCTCTTCGCCGACGTCCGCCACCTCTTCGAGAGCGAGGGCATCTTCGACCTCGTCAACTCCGGCCAGCACGCCACCTACTTCGCCGCCCGCAGCCAGGACCCGGCGGAGAACCTGGCGAAGGTCCGGCTGCTGCCGCAGAGCCGCTTCTTCTTCCCCGCCGGCGGCGCGGCTGTCCACCACCTCGCGGCACCGGGCCACGCCACCTTCGCTCGCTTCACCCGGCTCGACGGGCGGTACTGGTTGGCGATCGTCGAGGGCGACGTGGTGCAGTTCGACGACGCCCGCAACGAGGCGCTCATGCGCGAGACGACCTACGAGTGGCCGCACGCCTTCGTGCGCTTCGCCTGCTCGCCCGAAGCGTTCCTGTCGACCTACGCGGCAAACCACATCCACGCCATCTACGGCTCGTGGACCGCGGAGCTGCGGCTGATCTGCGAGCAACTCGGGATCGAGGTCCGGGTCCTGTCGTGATGACGACGACTGTCGGTGCCCGTCCCACCCGGATAGGGAGCGTCCACATGGCGACCGAGGAGCGGCCGCAGTGCCATTGCGCGAGCGTGGTGGCGCTGCCGGACGGCTCCCTCTTCGCGGCCTGGTTCGCGGGAGCCTTCGAGACCGCGCCGGATCAGGCCATCCTCGGCGCGACGCTCCCGGCGGGTGAAGAACGCTGGTCGGCGCCCCGGGAGCTCGTCGACACGCCGGATCGCGCCGACGGTCAGCCGGTCCCGTGGCTCGCCCCGGACGGGAAGCTGTGGCTCTTCTTCGTCACCCTCGACGGGGTCGACTGGACGAGCGCCCGGCTCCTCCGCCGTGTGTCGCCGGACATGGGTCGCACCTGGGGAGAATCGATGCCGATCGTCGAGGAGCCGGGCTGGATGGTGCGCAGCCGGTCGCTGCTGGCCCGGGACGGCGCCATCCTGCTGCCCGCCTACGAGGAGCGGACGCGCCGATCGGCTGTGCTGCGCTCGAACGACGGCGGCGAGCACTGGGTGCGGGGCGCTGCCATCGCCACGCCGGCCGGCAACATCCACCCGACCCTCCTGCGCCGGCGCGACGGTGCGCTTGACGCTTATCTGCGCTCGCGCGGTCGGATGTGGCGGGCCACGTCCGACGATGACGGCCGGACCTGGGCGCCCGCCGAGCCGACCCCCATCCCCAATCCCGACTCCGGTTTCGACGTCATCCGGACCCGGGACGGGGCGCTGGTCCTCGCCTACGACGACAGCGACAGCCTGCGGACGCCGCTGCGCCTCGCCCGATCCACCGACGAAGGTGCATCCTGGGAGCCGCTCGCAACCCTCGAGGATGAGCTGGCCGAGTTTTCCTACCCGGTACTCGCCGAGGACGGTGCAGGCCGTGTGCATTGCCTGTACACGGCGCGGCGCACGGAGATCCGCGAAGCGACCGTGGACCTCCGCGAAGCGACCGTGGACCTCCGCGGGACCGGCCGATGAAGACCCCCGACCTGCGCGGGGCGATTGTGCCCCTGCTGACGGCCTTCGGGCTCGACGGCGAGCTCGACGAGGCCGCGATCCGTCGCCACGTGGACGTTCTGGTCGGCGCGGGGGTCCACGGCGTCTACCCGGGTGGCACCACCGGCGAGGGTCCGCTGCTGAGCCACGACGAGCGCGAACGACTGGCCGCGACGGTGGTCGAGGCCGTGGCCGGCCGCCTGCCGGTGGTCGTCCAGACCGGTGCCGCCTCAACGGCCGAGGCGATCGTCCTCAGCCGCCACGCTGCGGCTGCAGGAGCGGACGCGGTGGCCATCGTCACGCCCTGGTACTACCGGTTGAGCGAGGTTGCCATCGTCGAACACTACGTGCGGGTCGCCGAGGCGGTCCCGGACACCCCGATCGTTCTGTACAACATCCCCCAGAACACCGGCAATCCGATGTCCCCGGCGACGATGGCCGCCATCGCACGGCGAGCGCCCAACGTCGTGGCTGTCAAGGACTCGACCGGCGACCTCGCGCAGCTGAGCGACATCATCGCCGCCACGGAGGGCCGGCTGCGGGTCTTCGAGGGCAACGATGCGATGGTCCTGCCGGCGCTGGAGCTCGGCGCCGCCGGGTCGGTCTCCGGCAACGCCAACGTGTTCCCGGAGGTCTTTGTGGAGCTCTACGACGCGTACTGGGCCGCCGACCACGAGGCCGCGCGGCGAGCTCAGGCGCGGATCCAGGTCATTCGTCGTGCGCTGCGCAACGGGGACCTGGGCCTCTTCAAGGCCATATTGGCCCGACGCGGGGTGGCTGTCGGTGGCGTCCGCGGGCCGCTCGCCGAACCCACTCCGTCGGAGGTCGAGGCATGCCTTCGTGCGCTCGCGGACGGCGGCATCGAGGTGACGACTGCCGGATCCGGATGACCGGCCGGCGATGCAAGGAGGAGACAGGCACCATGCGCACGTGGAGATCCACAGGGGCGGCGGCCATATCGGCGCTCGCCCTGGTCGTAGTAGCGGGCTGCGGGCAGGCGTCCGCGCCCGCATCAGGTTCGTCCGCACCGGCATCGGGCGGTGGCGCCAGCCCCGCGGCGAACGCCGTCAACCTCAACTTCTGGGGCGGCTGGACCGGCCCCGACGGGGACGTCATGCGCGCCCTCGTCAGCCAGTTCAACGCGGCTCACCCGGACATCCAGGTGACGCTCACCACCCAGCAATGGACGCCGCTCTTCGACAAGTTCGAGCTGGCGGTCAAGTCCGGCAACCAGCCCGACATCCTGGGCATGCACGGTCCGGACATCCCGCAGTTCGCGTCCGCCGGCCAGCTCGAGGACCTGACCTCCGTCGTACAGGCGGCCGGCTTCACGCAGGCGGACTTCGCGGCGCCGGCGTGGAACGGCAGCATCTACCAGGGCAAGCAGTACGCCTTCCCGCTGGACCTGCACATGCACGCCGTCTACTACAATGCCGACCTCTTCAAGGCGGCCGGCCTGACCCCGCCGACCGACTGGATCTCCGGCGCGGACTTCCTCAAGCTGGCCACGACGCTGACGGTCGACACCAGCGGCAAGCACCCCGGCGACCCCGGCTTCGACGCCTCGAACATCAAGCAGTACGGGCTCTCCCTCTACAACAACCACCACGGCTTCTTCCAGTGGTACGCGCTCGTGCGGCAGCAGGGCGACAACCTCCTCAACGCGGACCAGACCCAGATCGCCGTGCCCGACCAGGCCGGCGTCGCAGCCTGGCAGTGGCTGCAGGACCTCGTCTTCAAGTACCACGTCACGCCGGTGGGTGAGACGAGCCAGCTGCAGGATTTCCTGAGCGGCAAGACGGCCATGCTGATTGACGGTCCGTGGGAGATCCCCGCGATGCAGAAGCAGGCCGGCCTGAACTGGGGCACCTTCCCGTTCCCCCAGGTCTTCCAGAACAAGGCCGTGTGGGGCAGCGGGCACGTCCTGACCATCCCCAAGCAGACCGACGGGAATCGCGAGAAGGCGGCCGAGACCTTCGTGGCCTGGATCGTCAAGAACTCGGCCGCATGGGGCGCGTCGGGCAACCTTCCGGCGCTCAACGCCGCCCGTGAAAGCACGGCGTTCACCTCGCTGCCCGGCCGGGCGGGCTTCATCGCCGAGATGCCCTACGAGGTCATGCTTCCGGCCATCCCGGCCGAGGCCCAGGTCTTCTCGGCCGCCAAGACCAGCCCCATCGTCGTCGCCGCGCAGGCAATCCTGGTCCAGGAGCAGCCGATCGAGTCGACGATGCAGACGATGTTCCAGGCCATGAACCGGTTGCTCAGCGGCCAGTGACCCGCAGGCTCGGACGCTGACCATGGACCGCGGCGCGCGCCTCGCCCACCCGGCGGCCGCTCGCCGCCACCGCGCGAGGCGCACGCCCAGCGGCGCGCGCCTCGCCCTGAGCCCCTGGCTCTTCGTCCTTCCCTACCTTGTCGCCTTCGTCCTCTTCCGGTTCGGGCCGGCCGTCGCCGGCTTCCTGGTCAGCCTCACCAACTGGAACCTCATGAGCGGCTCGGGCCGGTTCGTGGGCGTCGACAACTACGCGCGGCTGGCGACGGATCCGCAATTCCGGCAGAGCCTTCTGCAGACGCTCTACTTCATGGCCCTGACGGTACCGGCGCTCGTCATCCTGGGCCTGCTGCTGGCGGTCCTGGTGAACCAGCGGCTGCGGGGCCGGTCGGTCGTGCGGACCGCGATCTTCATGCCCTACGTGGTCATGTCCACGGTGGTCGGCGTCATCTGGCTGTGGATGCTGAACACGGACGTCGGGGTGTTCAACTACCTGCTCAGCTTGCTGGGCATCCACGGCATCCCGTGGCTGAGCGATCCGAACGCCGCCATGCCGGCGATCGCCCTTACCACCATCTGGTGGACCGTCGGCTTCAATATGATCATCTTCCTGGCCGGCTTGCAGGACATCCCGGCGGAGCTCGAGGAGGCCGCTCGGGTTGACGGAGCGGGGGCGTTCACCACGTTCCGCGCGATCACACTGCCGCTCCTCCGGCCGGTGATCTTCGTGGTGGTGATGCTGACGCTCATCAACACGTTCGAGGTCTTCGACCAGATCTACGTCATGACCGGCGGCGGTCCCGGGCTGTCGACCCTGACCATCATCCAGTTCCTGTACTACGAGGCGTTCCAGTTCTACCACGTGGGTTACGCGTCGGCTGTCGCCTACGTGGTGCTGGCGGTACTCGTGGCGCTGGCGCTCATCCAGCGCCGGTTTCTGGCGCCGGGCGACCTCGCATGACGGGTCATCCGATGACCTCCCGCACGATCCTGTGGCGCACCTTCCTCTACCTGTGCCTGGCGGCCGCGACCCTGGTTGCGCTCTTCCCCCTCTTCTGGATGGTCTCGAGCGCGCTGCGGCCGGAGGGCCAGATCCTCGCCTATCCGCCGCGCTGGCTGCCGGCGACCTGGACGCTCGAGAACTTCGCCTACATCCTGGGGCGCTTCGCGTTCGCCCGCTGGTGGGTCAACAGCATCGTCGTCGCCGGCGTCTCGACCGCGCTCGTGCTCCTGCTGGACTCGTTGGCGGCCTACGCGTTTGCTCGGCTCCACTTCGCCGGTCAGCGCGTTCTCTACATCGTCGTTCTCTCGATGCTGCTGGTGCCCATCCAGGTCACGATCATCCCGCTCTACATGCTCTTCGCCCAGGTCCACCTGCTCGACAGCCTGCCGGCCGTCCTGCTGCCGACGACCGCCAACGTGACAGGGGTCTTCCTCCTCACCCAGTTCTTTCGCAACCTGCCCGGCGAGCTGCTCGACGCGGCACGGATCGACGGCGCGAGCGACCTCCGGATCTGGTGGCACATCGTGCTGCCCGTCTCGCGGCCGGTGCTCTCGTCGGTCGCCATCATCACCGTCGTCAGCAGCTGGAACAGCTTCCTGTGGCCGCTCCTGGTGGCGTATTCGGACGCGTCGCGCACGCTGCCGGTGGGCATCGCCCAGTTCTTCGGCGGGGAGAGCGGCGTGAGCGGCTCGGCGCCGCAGTTCGGACCCGCCATGGCTGCCGCCTGCCTGGCCACAGCGCCCGTGATCGTGGCCTTCCTCGTGCTGCAGCGCTCGTTCGTGCGCGGCGTGGCGCTCTCGGGACTCAAGGGGTAGGCTCGGCCTGCCGTCCTCGACCGAATCCGGCCGTCGTCCTCAGGGAGTGGCCTGGACCGCCACGGTCATCCAGGGGTGGTACCGGCGACCACATCCCCGAGCGCCGATACGTCGCACTCCGCGTCCTACCGGGGGACGATCTGGCGGAGTGCGAAGAGCACGTTCGCTGGACGCTCCGCGAGGCGGCGCATGTACCACGGGTACCAGTGCTCGCCGTAGGCG
>JADMIJ010000199.1 GCA_015478655.1 Acidimicrobiales bacterium
ACGCCAGCTGTTCGAAGGTCACGCCTGGCTGCCCGCCGGGGCCTGAATAGTTACATCACCGATATGCAGCACGGGGCAAACAGTGCGACGATACCGCCCAGAAACGCGGCGATGACGGTGCCCCCGATCAACAGATGGTGCACGGAGGACGACGCTTCTAGGACTGGATCTCGTGCGCTTCACGCTGGGCGTTACGCAACCGAGCCACCTCGGCCTCAAGGGCGTCGATACGGGCATCCCGGTGGTCCTCAGCGCTCAGCGGAGAGCCGCCGATCGCCGGATCATGGCGACTCACTTCACTATGGACTTCTTGCTGCTTCCCTTTGCCCCTGCCCATCATCCACATGCACACACCCCATCCCGCCCACGCAGAGAAGACCAGGCAGAAAAGCGGCGATGCGTCCTACGATCGCCAGCGTCACGACGCCCTCCTCAGGGAACCAAACAAGGCTTATTGCGACACGCAGTAGTTATTCGAGCAACTGCGGGCAACGCAGCCGCCCAGCGTGGGCAAGCTGGTGGTGGTGGCCTCGGGCCTTTCTCCTGGCAAGAAACCGCCGGCACCCCGCGGTGACCCCACACACGTGCCACGTACGACATCGTGTAGACAGATCGCCGATGATTCGACGAGTGCCCTCGGAGTCCGCACGAAGCCCCGGTAGCCAAGCCGGCATCCCGACCGGCCCGCTTGTCCGAACGGGGCGAGTTCGGATCCTTCAGATCGTCGCAGCTCTCCTCCTGACCTGCGGCGCGATGATCTTTTGGCCCGGAACAGCGTCGGCTCACGCCTTCCTCGTCACTACCAACCCGGAGGCCGGGAGCCGCCTGAGCGTTGCACCGCCGCTGCTCACGCTGCGGTTCTCCGAGGCGGTCAATCTGGCCGACTCCAGGATCTCCGTGACCGTGCTCGGGCAGGTCAACTCGCTCCCACTCGAGCTCAAGGGTCCGCGGGTCACCATTCGGGCCAATCTGCCGGCCACCGAGTCGGGCATCTATGAGGTGAACTGGCAGACCTCCTCGTCAGACGACGGACACGTCACGGAGGGGAATTTCGCCTTTGCCGTCGGGTCGGTTACCGGTTCGATCCCCGGTGTAGCAACACACTCGCCAGCGCCAAACACAGTCCTGGTCGCCGCCAACTGGCTCTTCTTCGTGGGGCTCGCCCTGGCCGCCGGTGGTCTGGTCACAGCCCTCTTCGTCGATCGATCCGTGGCTCCTCAGTCGACGGTCATTCGCGTGGCCTACTGGCGGCCATCGGTGCCTCGCTGATCACGGCAATCGATTCGTTCGGCTACGGAACCTCGGGAGCGCCCCCGAGGGTTACCGATCTCGCATTCGCTGCCGCGTTACTCTGGCCACGGCTCACGCGGCCACCCTCCTCCGGGTCGGGCCATCGCTGCCTCTCGCCCTGGTCGTGGCGGCCGCAGCCTCCTTGGCTGGCCGGCAGCGCTCGACGGGGTGGTCGGCTGGGTGGCCGCCGCCGCCCATCTCGTGGCTGTCGCCGTGTGGTTGGGCGCGCTCGAGTTGATTCTCCACTCCGCCGAGCCAGAAACACCTGGGATGAGGTCTGGCCCGTGGCGCGGCGCTACGCCCGTGTCGCTCTGTGGTCGCTTGCCCTCTTGGTAACGAGTGCCCTCTACCTGGCCATCACCCTCCTGCCAACCCTCGCCTCCCTGCGGTCCTCCACCTACGGCGCTTCTCATTGTCAAGGCGGTGCTCCTCGCGTTCGCGTTTTCCTCGCCATCCGGTCTCGACGCCACGGCATCGGTCGCAATCTACCTGGCCCGCTGAGCGGAGCAACCCCGCTCGAGGCAGGGATCCTGGTTGCCATCCTGCTTGCCAGTTCGCTACTCATCGAGGTTGGTCCACCGGCGACAGCCATCCCGATCGCCAATCTTCTGGGTCCCCAGCCCCTCTCTGGTCCTTCATTGCAGGAAGCGGGACTGGCCGGTTCGCTCACAGTTGGAATTGCAGCCAATGTCAAGCAGATCCAGATCCAGGTCTATAGCGGCACGAGTCAAGAGTTCGGCACAGTGACAACTGCTCGTGCTCGTCTGGCCAATCGAAGCAGCTGGCGGGCCCTGGCGCTTGTGAGTTGCGGATCGGATGCTCAAGCGGTCGACTGACGCTCTCTTCGGGAACCAGTTTGCTCTCGGTCACCACATCGGCGCCGGGTTGGATAGGGGGAACGTACACAACTGCGGTCAAGTGGCCACCGGCTCCTCTTAACCCTGGGCTCCTCACCCAACTCGTTGCCACGATGAGAATGGTTCCGAGCCTCCACGTGACCGAACGGGCCAGTAGTGGTCGCTACCACAGCACCCCGAAGACATTTACATGCACCGGTTCTCAGTATGTAGCCTCTGGTAGTGGTCCCGATGGAGGCGCCGCCTCAGCCGAGGATGTCCATCCGTTGCTCAACGGGCAACGAGGGCTTAGGGCCCGCCGCGATTTTGATTACGCGTTTGGCGTCGGCGTGAGCGTGTAGT
>JADMIJ010000200.1 GCA_015478655.1 Acidimicrobiales bacterium
TACACGCTCACGCCGACGCCAAACGCGTAATCAAAATCGCGGCGGGCCCTTAGCAACGGCGGGACAATTCAATGCCGGAATACATAGCCAACCGAAGCGACTGCTGCGCGGGGACAGCAGACCGGTCCAGAATTCGCAGGTCGGGCCGATGCACGACCGGCTTCTTGGAGCACCCGCAACGCACGGAGTCCGGTGGCCGGAGCTTCCAATGTGAACAGATCGCGAATTCCGGGGCTGGCATCAAGGGACGGAAAGGGTCCTCCTGGCCCAGCGGCGGGCTGAGTTGATCCGAGTCACCGGCGGTGGCGATCCTCAAAGTGCCTGGTACGGGGCATAGTTCGGCATCTGGCAGCCATTCGGGAGGTGGCCGCCGTCCACCCGCCATCAGTGGGTCGAGCCAACTTCCCTTTTCTCGATTTGAGGTGTTGAATATGGCTCACTGAGTGAACCCGCCGATGAGGAGGGGGGGCCTTGTGAGACGACTCGAGCTGATGGGCATGGTGGCCCTCCTGCTGCTCGTTGCCACGCTCAGTTCACTGTCGCTGGCAGCAGGAGCATCGGCTGCGGTGACGAGGCCCGGGCCGCCCATAGCCGCACAGGCAACCTACATTGCCGGCGTTCGTGGAGTATCGGTGTCGTGGAGAGCACCGGCCTCCGACGGTGGTTCTCCGATTCTGTACTACGTGGCGTCCAACTACAGCGGGAGGTACTTCTGCATCTCGCTCAACCCCGGCCCTGACGCCTGCCACATTGACGGCCTCAGGATCGGAAAGGTCGTTCGTCATATCCGTGTAAGGGCGATCAATGCAAGGGGTCCTGGCCACGTTGCAGTGATCCTGCCCGTGGTCGCCGGTGACAGCAACGGTGGCGTGTCTGCATCGCCTCCTTCCGGGACGAGTCCGGTTAGCGCTAGCGCGAGCCAACTCCCGTCCGCCTCTGCCTCTGACGTCGCCGTTGGGTCCACTGCGACCAGCGGGACTCAAAGCACCGACGTTCCAGCGGCACTGCCGTTCACAGGCGTCTACCTGCAGGATTTGCTCGTCCTGGGCGTGAGCCTCGTGGTTGGGGGTTTGGTCATCCTCCGCCCGGTCGGGTGGCGTCGACGCGACTTGTCGAGGGCACCCAACTGGCTACTCGACCTTTGATCGGATGACGGCGGCATTGGATGCGGTGCTTGCAACGCCGAGAAGGGCGTAGGCGCAAGCCGGGCCGGGCACCTTCGTAGCGACGCACCGAACCGGCCACTTGGGGACACGCTCGGTGCCTCTTGGGAACCGATTGCGCCCCGAAGATCCCGGCGCTATGAAATTCCTCGGCGGCTTTGCCCGCAATCCGCCTGGAGGAGATGCGTCCCCACTGAACTGTGTTTCTGGGAAGGTGAGATCAACAATGAATGCTTCGGAGGCCCTACCCACCCTTGGCCCCATCGCTCGATACGAACAGAACATTGTCGAGCGGATAACCGACTTCAATGACCCGCGACAGGAATGGCGGCGCCTGTTTTCCGAACTTCTAGGCACGTTCCTCCTCGTGATGGTGGCTGCCGGAGGCGGCATGATGGGCCAAGCCTTCCCGGGGACGATCGGAAGATCGGCGGCCGTCGTTGCTCCTGGCCTGATGGTGATGGCGATCATCTTGTTCATGGGCAAGGTGTCAGGCGCTCATCTCAATCCTGCAGTGAGCGTCGCCTTTGCATTGCGGCGAGACTTTCCGTGGCGACGTGTACCGGGTTATATCGTCGTGCAGTTGATCGGGGCAACGCTCGCTGCGCTGGTACTCCATGCCGTAATCACCGTCTCTGCCAAGTACGGGGCCAACTATCCCGCCCCTGGTCACTCCGACATGGCCGCATTTTGGATGGAATTGCTCTTGACCGCGGGTCTCGTGAGCGTCATCCTCGGTACGGCATCGGGGGCTCAGAACATCGGCCTGTTCGGAGCGCTGGGGGTAGGCGGCTACATCGCCCTGGCTGGACTGTGGGGAAGCCCAATCTCCGGCGCCTCGATGAATCCCGCCCGCACCTTCGGTCCCGACCTCGCAAGCACCACGTTCACCGGCTACTGGATCTACGTGGCCGGACCCCTCGCCGGTGCGGCCGTAGCCGTGATCATTGCTTTTGTCCTCCGTGGCCCCGGTGGAGGCATGTCGGGTTCAAGCGCGGCTCAAGGAGACATTTTTACCGAAACATACAAAGCCGGAAAGTCCTGAGTGAGTGAAGTGTTCACGCTGAAGCTGAACCTGGATCCAGAGCTTTGTGGTGGCGTGCCGTAACTGAGTGGCGTGCCGTAACTGATCTGTGCGGGCCGGGTCCAACCCGGGGCGTCCCACCCCCCGGCGCCAGGGACACTCTCCAAGCCAGCGGCGACCTCCCACGCTCGTGCGCAAGTCCCGATGTCCCTTGACAGAGGGTAACTGTTCAGGTGGGAACCGGAAGCCAAGCCTGACCATCGAACAGCCGACG
>JADMIJ010000201.1 GCA_015478655.1 Acidimicrobiales bacterium
CGACCCTCACCACCGAGAATCAGAACCCGCTCTCCCCAGTTGAACGCGTAGACCCGGTTATGAGAACGTCGCGGTTGGTGCGAGGTGGTGTTGTTCAGGCCGAAATAGTGCAAGTCAACTGGGGTAATCGGCGAACCTGTGTGTGGTGCTGTGTGGTGTCGTGGGAACCCGTTTGTCGTGGTTTGATGACAAATCTGATGACAACATTCCCGCTTGATCACGGGTGGCGTCCCCTCATGTGGTGGGCTTTGAGTTGAGCCAGGGCATCCACCAATAGGTGGGGCCATCGCCGTGATCCTCGGTGTGTTCCTTGCACGAACCCACCAAGAGGAGACACCACCGATGGCCCTGGATCAGTCTGTCCTGTCCGAACTACTCGACGCATTCCGAACCGGTGAGGGACTCGACCTCATCAAAGAAGCCGCAGCTCTGGTGTGCCAGGAGCTGATCGAGGCCGAACTCACCGCCCAGATCGGAGCCGAGGCACTGCGGTGGGACTGAGTAGTGCACACCTCGCCACTCGATCCGAGGGATGGCCACGTGCACCCGTCGGGTCTCGACGTAGGCGGTGTCGAACCGGCGGCGAGGCAGCGGTTGCAACATCGGGGCCTCGATCATGAAGCGCTCGGCCGGGACCTCTCCCATGCCCCGATGAAGTCGTCCGTGGATGCGGTCGGTGATCCACAGACCCGCCCACCGGTTGAGCTCGGCCTCAGTGCTCTGAGCACCTGTTCCCGGCCGTGCCACTGGTGAAGTCGCCTTTTACAACGAGCGGATCTGCCCAGTCGGCGTCGGCGGTCGTGAACCTGGAGGCGTAGCCGCCGCGCTGAGCGTCTGCTGCCAGGGACGTCGCTGCGGAAACCCTGTTCTACAGGGCTGCCCAGAAGTCAGCCCTGCAGCTTTGCAACCGCTGCGTCCGGCGCAATAGCAAGCTTGGTGGTGACGTGCCCCAAGTGAGTGCGGGGGGCTATTGCGAGTGCCGATGGCTACTGCGTTTCGCACCGAGCAGAGGAATAACCTCCGTGGTGGGGACCCCTATGTCTATTCACCCTGGTGACCGGACAATTGGTGATTTCCGCCGTCGGCGGGGACGTTCCCGTGCTCGGCCGCGTAGGCCGCGAACACCTCGGACATGGTGAGGCCCGAGTACCGGAACCGGTCCTTCAGGACCCCGGCAAAGTCTTCCAGCGCACAGGTGAGCAGGTTTGCCGCAAGCCGCATGTCGGACCGCGATGAGGCGGCCCCAACCCTGGCCAGTTCCACGGCATAGGGCAGCGACGCTGCGAGCGAGGAGTTCGGGTCGGCGTCGGGAAAGTAATAGGTCTCCGAGTACTCGCTCAAGTCGACCAGAGCCTGGATGATGTCAGTGGACAGACGCTCTAGAACGCCGGGGGGTAGGGCGGAATTGTCATCTCGTAGCCTGACGAGAACGCTCGCGCGACGCAGCGAGGACAGCCGGATGGCCAGCACTCTCCGCCTGTTCAAGGCGGGATAGATTTGCAACACCCAGGAGACCGCCACCGTGAGGAGCGCAAAACCGAAGAATGCCTCAAGCGGATTCGCGATGCGTAGCCAGCCGGCAGCGGGGGCAATGTCGCCGAAGCCAAGGGTCGACATCGTAACCATCGAGATGTAGAGGGCGTCCAGAATGCGGTTGGTTCCGCCCGGACTGGGGCCGGAGCCGGTGGCATATACGAAACCGGTGGGAACGGAGGGCCAGTAGAGCAGCGCCCAACCGACGACCGCCAACGTGCCCCACACGAGGATGACGGCCAACAACGCCAGTGGTCCAGCCAGACGTCCGCGCCCACCTCGAAGCCGTGAAAGCCGCCACGTAGTGCTCAGCACGAAACGGCTCAGACTGCCCTGCCCTTCGGGATGGCCCACGGTGTGGAAGATGTCGCGGAGCACAAACAGAACGAGGGCGGCCCCTGCTGCGGCGGTCAACCAGTGCATTGGTCCTCCGATCAGGCTGTAACGGCTCTGCGCTTCACCGCCGCCTCACGAGGCCATCGAATCTCGAACGCGACGAACGCGATAGCGAGTGCCACCTGAATGAACCACAGCAGAGCTAACCCGGGAGCATATTAGCCTCCGAATCGGGACCCAGGACGATGCGCCACATGGCGACAATAAATACCTCGGTCGCTCGCCACGCCTCTCCATCGCCCGGTTGGCTATTACAACAGTCGTGGATCGTTATGTTTGATGTGGATCTTGTGCGGGCTGGCGCTTCTACGGCTCCTGGGACGGCCACCCCGCGAGCATGCGCTGCTTGTGTGAAACAAACGAAGACGCCGCGGGGGGCGACACGGAACACACCATAGATCCTGGACTGCGAGGTGGACCAACGCAGAAGATGGCCGAGAACTAGCTACTTCGACCTGAAAAAGTAGATGTGAAAGAACGCCCTGACCAGCGCGTTC
>JADMIJ010000202.1 GCA_015478655.1 Acidimicrobiales bacterium
GATCCTCGCCAGCGTGGCGCGGTTTTGTCGGCGGACCTTGGACTCGGCACACTAGTCCCGAATCGATGTGCGTCGGCCGGAGTCACAAGCGACCCGCCGCATCCAGTGCCCTCAGTGACCTTCGTCATCCCGGGCCGAAAGCGGTCCTTCACGAATCGACCTTGACGCGCAGCATGCCGAACGCAAGACTGACCTGCCAAGAGGCTGTCTGGTCGGGGCTGCAGTAACGGAGCCGAGAAGATGCGGTCATGGTAGCGAACCGACCTCTTCCCGCTGGCGCTCAGCCGCAGACCCCGAGGGTGGCCTCCGTCCTTGCCGTCCTCGCTGCCTCGGTGCTCGGGCTGGCGTCCTGCTCGGGCGCGGCTACGCCCAGTTCCGCCGCGATAGCGGCGGCCTCGGCGGGTGGCGTGTCGTCGTCGTGGGGTCTGCCCTTCTCGACCGGCACGAGTATCCAAATCGGCTCGTTTGGCCTACATGACGACAACTTCGGCTCGGCTCCTGGTGGGTATGTTTTGAACGGGGCCGCAACCGTGGGCGACGCGTCGATAGACCTGATAGCTCCGTCCGCTGGCGTTCCAGTCTTCCCGATCGGCCCTGGTGTCGTGCTGAGTGCTTGGCCGCAATGCAATATGGTGCTCGTCGACCAAGGTGCTGGGACCTGGGTCGAGTACTTGCATCTCAACGTCGTGGTATCCAGCGGCGAGACCGTCGCGCGCGATACCGTCCTCGGCAACCTCTTGCCGGCGTATGACCACACCGGGACTGTCTGCAACGACAAGTCCAGCCCTCCACACGTCCACATGGCGTTCCTCGAAGGCTCCGGGACCAGCGGTCAGTACGTCTCGATGCAAAGCCAGATCCTGTGCGGGCACACCGTGGACGCGAACGGGGACCTAGTAGGTCTCGGCAACGCGGGCGGAACCTTCTTCGCGGTACCTGACTGCGGTGTGTCCAAGGTCGTCGCGCCCTCGTCTGGGTCGCTGCCGGGGGCGACGCGCGTCTACGAAGGTGTCTTCGTGCCGACCGGGAGCCTTACCGTGGCCCGCACCCACCACAGCGCCACCCTCCTCGCCGACGGCCGAGTCCTCATCGCGGGTGGTGACGATGCCCGCGGCAATGCCATAGCCATGGCCGAGCTATACGACCCGCGGACCGGCACGTTCAGTCCGACCGGGAACCTGACTGTTTCCCGCGATGCTCACACCGCCACCCTCCTCGCCGACGGCCGGGTCCTCATCGCAGGTGGATGGGTTGGAAACTCCATCCGTACAGACACCGCCGAGCTCTACGACCCGCGGACCGGCATGTTCAGCAAGACCGGGAGCATGACCCGTTACCGCGACGAGCACACCGCCACCCTCCTCCCCGACGGCCGAGTCCTCGTCGCGGGCGATAACACCGCCGAGCTGTACGACCCGCGGACCGGGACGTTCGTCCCGACCGGCTCGATGGCGCCGGCGCACTACCTCTGCACCGCCACCCTCCTCCCCGACGGCCGGGTCCTCGTCGCGGGTGGTGAGGGGAGTGCCGCTGTCAATGGGCCAACCGCCGAGCTGTACGACCCGCAGACCGGCACGTTCAGCCCGACCGGAAGCCTGACCCTGGGCCTCATGACCGGGGATAGCCGCTTTGGCCACACCGCCACGCTCCTGTCCGACGGCCGGGTTCTTCTGGTGGGTGGATTCGGTACCGGTGGCGCGACCGCCGAGCTGTACGACCCGCAGACCGGCACGTTCAGCCCGTTCGAGAACCTGAACGTCGCCCGCGCCGGCCACACCGCGACCCTCCTCGCCGACGGCCGGGTCCTCGTCACGGGCGGAGAGGATGCCAATCACAGCTCCATTGCGACCGCCGAGCTGTACGACCCGCAGACCCGCACGTTCAGACCGACCGCAAGCCTGGCTGTGGCCCGCGCCGGCCACACCGCCACGCTCCTCCCCGACGGGCGGATCCTCGTTACGGGCGGTAACGACACCTACGACACCGCCACCGCCACCGCCGAGCTGTTCCAGTGACGCGGTCGACAGGTCGCCGACGGCATCGCCGCCGCAGCGGCCTCGCTCCCGCCATCCGCTCGGATTGACCGTGCCGGAGGATCGTCGATGACCACGTCGCCCGGCTTCCGTCCGTCGTGCGGAACGCGGCGCCAGCCGGACGCGCGGTTCTGCGGGAGTTGCGGCGCTCCGTTCGTCGACGCCGCGCCACCGGCTCCCGCGGGGAGCCGCTGCACGTACCAGGCGGCCCGGCGCCACGTACACGCTCTCGGTCGTCCTCGCGAGCGGCGCGTCGTATGCGGTCAGCGGTCCCTGATGGTTGGGCGCCGCTGACATACCGCTGCCGCAACTGTCCGCGGCCTGGCTCCGAAAGGACCTCTTTTCGGGCCGGCCCGGGTGGGGACCGTCCGCCGCACGAATGCGGGCCTG
>JADMIJ010000073.1 GCA_015478655.1 Acidimicrobiales bacterium
CGACGCCGGTCGCCACCATCGCCAATGGCACTCCCTCGAGCAGAGCGCGCCTCACGGACCGCCATCGAGCCATTGTTCCTCCCGTGGGTAGCAGATTCGGGGAACAGCCGATCGTCACTCGCTGAAACCGTTGGCTGTAGCGCCGAATGTAGGCGCCCATTCCTCTCGCTGCAACCGCGAATTTCATGGGGCTGGCTAGCGGCGGGACGAAGCAGGAATCTCCTGTGGGAATTGGACGGACCGTCGGAGCTGGGCGGGCAGGGTGAGGATCCGTTTGGTCATGGCCTTTCGGACCGATTCAGCCCCGTGCCCGTTGGGGAGCTTCAAGAGGATGACGTAGCGGCGGTGGCGCTCCACCAGGGTGCCGAAGGCGGTCACCTTCCTGCCGAAGATGAGATCGCCCTCCCTGGTCGACGAACTCATTGTTCGCCAATCAGTCAGGTGTTGCGTTGACCCGTTGAGGACACAGCCGTTGAGCGACACCCCATCAGATGACGTCGATGAACCCGCCCATGGGGGAACGTGGTGCCCTCTCCACGCCCTCTACCGAGACAAATGTGATGTGAGCGGCTGTTCGTCAACTGAGTATCGGGATTAGCCGTGTCTATTGCCTTACGTCGACTTCAGCACGAACGAATACTTCAAGCAGGCGTTCTGCTCGACAGTTGATCGGAGCCAAGACAAACAATTCGGTGTTGGTCAGGTAACCAAGCAAAACGTGTTGGTCCACGGATCGGTCCAATATTTCAGCATGGAGGTTGAGAGCGCCTTCGGCTAGGGCTGATCGCTGCTCAAGTCGGACCGAATCAAATTCGCTCCATAGATACTGCACTGTCTCGAGCAGGTCGCCACCCGTCACAAAGAAGTTCACAAAGTCAGACGCCCCAATGGAACGATCGTCTATATGGAATTCGCCTTCCGTGACTTTCGTTGGCAGGCCTTCAATCCAGCCCGCCGAGGTGAGAATGTGCTGCACCTTGCCTCGACCTGTCCCCCATTTCCGCACGGGCACACTTTATCGGGCGATGATGGACTGACGTCATGGGTCGGACAGCAGCACCTGCTGACAGTGATTCCGGTCATGAGGCTCGCCGCGTTCGACCCGATTGTGCCAGGATTTTTAGGGCATGCACCTAAGGACACCAAGTAAGGAGACGGTCTGTGTCACACACTGATCAGACAGACCTGTTGGACGTCTACGACCGAGTGAGCGGCTGGACCGCCGTCAAGGTCAAAGGCGCAACCAGGCAGTTGGACCGAGAGACACCTTGCGACGAGTGGGATGTTCGTACCTTGCTGAACCACATGCTCGACACTCAGCGGTACTTCACGGGCGCTGCTCGCGGCGAGGACGCATCACCGCCGTCACCGGCACCCCCTAATCTCCTCGGTGATGATCCCGTAGCGACGTTCGAGCAGTCCCGGTCCGACCTCATGCGAGCCTTCCGCGAACCCGGAGCAATCGAGAAGACGGGTCCGGCGTTAGGGATCGCATGCGCTGACCAGCTGCTGCACGGATGGGATCTCGCCAAGGCGACCGGACAGGATGCAACCATGCCGGAGGGTCTACCTACTCTCGCCTATGACATGATCCACGGACGCTTCAGCGACGAGCAGCGCCAAGGTGTCTTCAAACCAGCGGTGAAGGCAGCACCCGACGCCACCGCCCAAGACAAGCTTCTGGCATACACGGGACGGGACCCTGCTACCTGACGTTCTCGAAACGGGAGTTTCAACATCGCAGGCAGGCTCGGGGTTCCCGACACCACCGCTATCGTCGTGGTGGCCAAGGCGAGCGAACTCTCGCCCAAAAGGGGGCCGTCGGAAGCTGGTTGTAGACAGGCGCTCCGAGGCTGGGTCAGCCGATCGCTTCGAGGATGACTCGGCCCGACTGTCGGCTTCCCGTCGATCCTCCCCACCACTTCTTCGAAGATCGGCGCATGGGCGGCAGTCCATCCCGGCCCAGTAGCTGCCCATACCACGTCGCTTCCCTATGCCTGTCGCTCAAGCTCCAGACTCGGCAGCTCAAAGCATGACGCACAGTCCGAAGGTCCTCGATTCGCCGAAGAGATTCAGGTTCCAGGCTCCGGATGTCCTCAGCTTCTCAGGCTGAGACCCAGCTCAGAGCGAAAGCACAAATTCACGACCAGGATTTGGCCTTCGGCTTCCCCAACACCGGAAACGCCGGAGAGCTGACTCGATCCCTGAGAGGTGTCTCTAGTCGCGGAGTCGGAGGCAGCATTTAACCGTAGACAACCGGTTGTCGGTAGGCACTGCGGTGCCTCAGACCTGGAAGGGATCTTCTCGGTCAGCCCATCAGAATCGGCTGAGCACGGGATCAGCACGGTCCGCGCGCTAGCCGGCCCGGTAGTACGTCCCGTCGCAACGGAATCCTTGAGTGGAACCGGTCACCGGCGGGTCTTCGAGTCGATGGAACTTGCCATTCGTGACCTGGCCCAGCAAGTAGCAGGTTATCGGCACCTTGCCTGCTGGGTTACTCACGGGAATGAGGCCCGCACTGTCGAACGCGGTGATACTTCGCAGCGCCTGCAGGAGCGACCCGCGGCTCGGATTCGTGCCGGCGTTGCGCAGGGCGTCGACAAACAGTTCACCGCACAGCCACCCAGTCAGCGTGAAGAAGTCGAGCGAAAAGCCCGGTGAGACCTTTTGGACCCACGTGTTGAACGTGGCGATCGTCGGAATCATTGCCGCGTCCTCGCCCAAGTAGAGCGAGGCTGCCTGCTCCAGGTAGGCCCCATTGACCGCATCGGGTCCGCCGGCGTTGCCGATGAGCTGCGAGTTGTAGGAGGGTGCGCCCAGCACTACCACCGGATGGAAGTTCTGCTGGCCCAGGTCTCGGAAGATGGCTGACGCGTAGTTCTCAGGCTCCTGCTCTAGGAAGAGGATTTGTACCCCAGCGTTCTTCATGGCCACCACCTGCGCCGTGAAGTCAGCCGTCCCCGCAGGCAGCGCCGGGTCGTAGAGAACCCGATAACCCAGATGCTGCATGGCATTCTTCTCGCTACCCCAGGCCAATTCCGTCGCCGGCAGGTTCGCGATGATCGTGGCCGTGTGGGCGATCTGCGTCGGGTATTTCTGCTTGAAGTAGAGAAGCGGACCCGTCGGCCACCCGTTCGAGGCGGGGAGCGGACTGAAGTTGTTTGGGAGCATCTCTTTTGCCGGGTCGAGCGTTGCCGTGACGTCTGGGAACCCGGGGTTGGCAGCGATCAGCGGTTCGCTAAAGCTGTCCTCGAGCGAAAATCCACCCACACTGGCGAGGTCGGACTGGACGACATTCTGCATCGACTGTTTGTTCAGAGCGCCCTGGAACTGATCGTCGGCGCCCGATACCACGATCTTGCGGCCATTGACCCCGCCCTGCGAGTTCACATAATCGGCGTAGGCCTCGGTGCCGACCAGGGCGCCGGTAAAGAGGCCCGCCGACTGGGTGGTCACGTTGCCGATCGTCACCGACGTGGGTGTCACCCCTGTGTGGTCCTGAAAAGCGGACGCCGAGATCGGCGATGTCGACGAACCGCTCGTGGTGCTGCTCGTCGAGCTGGTCGAGGAACAGGCAGTCATAAGCCCGACGACGAGCGCCAGACAGATCGCGACCGCCGAGAGCTGGGTCCGCCACATCCGACCGATCAGATGCCTACGTCGGTCCATGGATCAATCCGGATCACCCATGTTGCCCGCTCGATCAGGCAATAGCCGACCTCCCCGCGGTCCCAGACAACGTTCTTCTGAACCTTCCGTTCGAGGTCTTATGGCAGACCGAAGTGGCCGTTCCGGTTCAGCGGTGGGCAGTGTATCCGCCGTCAATGGTGAACGTCTGGCCGGTGACGAACGCGGCGTCGTCGGACAGAAGGTAGGCGACGGCCGTGGCGATCTCTTCGGGATAGCCGGGCCGGCCGACGAGGTGACCCGCGGAGATCGACGCCAGGGTGTCGCCGAGTGGGCCGCCGAGCGATTCCTGGAGATCGCGGTCGACGACGACGCCGGGCGCGATGGCGTTCACGCGAATGTTGCGATCGGCGTAGGCGGTGGCCACGTAGCGGGTGAGTGCGATGACACCGGCTTTGCTGGTGCCGTAGGCGGCGAGAGAGCGGCTGCCATAGGTTGCGGCGACGGACGCCGTGTTGACGATCGCACCGCCGCCGCGTTCGATCATGGCGGGTATTGCAAAGCGACAGCCGAGCATGACGCCGTCGAGGTTGACGCGCATCGCGGTGTGCCAGGTGTCGAGCGGCATGGTGACGACGTCCTGGTCGGTGAGGTTGAGCTTGATGGCGGCTGCGTTGTTGTGGAGAAGGTCGAGTCCGCCGTATGCGCTGAGGGTGTCGGTGACCATGCGTTCAACCGCGTCGGGCTGGGCGACGTCGGCGGCTTGGACCCGGGCGGTGCCTCCATCGGTGCGGATCAACTCGACGGTAGCGCCGGCGCCGACCTCGTCGATGTCGGCGATGGTCACTGCGGCACCTTCGGCCGCCAGGCGGCGGGCGGTCGCGCGCCCGATTCCCGAGCCTGCGCCCGTCACGATGGCGACTTTGTCGTGGAAGCGCTGCATGCTCAAAGTGTCGCGCGGGCCCGCGCCGTTGTGTTAAGTGCGGCTGTCGATCGCCACCTTGATGGCCCCTGACGTCTCCTGGTCGGCCAGCACGGTGAAGGCGTCACGCCACTCGTCAAGGCGGAACGTGTGGGTGAGCATCGGTGTCAGGTCGATCCGGCCGGATCCGACCATGTCCAGGAAGTGAGCGATGCCGTGCTGACGCACGCCCTCAACCTCCTCGATCCCGAAGGCATTGGAACCCGTGTAGATGATCTCCTTGCAGTACACCGGCGTGTCGTCCCACTTGGCGGCGCCGTGCATGCCCAGCTTCACGAGGGTCCCTCGGGCCCGCAACACACGACAGCCGACCTCCAGCGTCTCGGCTGCCCCGATCGTGTCGTAGACCACGTCAATGCCGCCCGGAAAGGCCATAGGGAGGCCGTCAGCCGGTTGCAGCACGCCGTCCGACCAGTGCGCGACACGCTCGATGAGCTCAAGTCGCGGCTCGTGGGGTACGGTCGAAGCGCCGAAGGTCTCGGCCAGCCGGCGTTGCGCATCGAACCGGGCAACCACCATCACCTCGACCGTCGGGTGCAATGCCCGGAGGATGGCGACAGCGCACTGGCCGAGCGCGCCGGCACCGTAGACGAGCACCTTGCTTCCCGGCTGCGGCGGATGGCGGGTGACAGCATGCAGTGATACGGCAAACGGGTCGGCCACGACGACCTGCTCGTCGCTCAGGGTGTCCGGCACCTTGAAGAGCATCGAGTCGTGCGCCGGCATAAGGTCGGCGAAGCCCCCGCTGACGTCGGCGCACATGCCGATGTGGATCCCTGGAGCGAATGGGCCTTTCCCGAACGAGTGGCACTGGCTCAGGTCACCCGCCTCGCACGCCGGGCAGACGGGCGACACCCCTCGGGTCACGCATGTGAGCCACGGGTTGAGGACGACACGGTCCCCCGGGTCGAGCCCGTCCGCCTCGGGGCCGACGGCGACCACCTCGGCAATCACCTCGTGGCCCATTACGTGGGGCATCGAGACGAAATTCTTCATCGGATTCTGCTGCATGCCGCTGGCGTTGGCCGGGTCGATCAGGCTGGCGTAATCGAGGAACACCGCCTTGGACTCGGACCCACAGATCCCCACCAGTCTCGGCCTCGTCACCACCCAGTCTGGGCGGAGGAACCCGGGCTCGTCGATGTCGATGAGCCGCGTGGGCGTCCGGGCGAGCATCCGCAACAAGCGGTTGTCCGTCTCGGCGATGGTCTGCACTTCCGGCTCCACCCCGTACATGAGCGCTCGCATGGACACATCGTAGGGCTCCGGCACGTCGCCCGGCCGGGGGACCAGCTGGCACAGCTGAGGACATTCAAACTATGGATTTGGATCGGCCAACTGACCCTTTTTCAGCAGACGCCTCAGCTATAGCCAGACGTTCAGTAACGGCGACAGCCGCGCCGCTCCCGGTGCGACTTCAGGGGTGCACGGTTCTTCTCTCCAGGCAAGGGCTTCCGACTATTCTCGCCTGTATGGCCTCCTCGCCAACACTGGAGCTCTACCAGATCCTGGCCGAGGATTGAGCCGGAGCCTTGACCACGACAGCCGCCACCACTCCCCTCGATGGGACCGCTCCCGACGGCGGGGCCACCATCATCGAGACCATCGGCCTGACGAAGACGTACTCGGGAACGGACTTCCGTGCTGTCGACGGCCTCAACCTACGGGTCGGAACCGGCGAGGTCTTCGGCCTCCTCGGTCCCAACGGCGCTGGCAAGACGACGACCGTCGGCGTCCTCACCACCCGAGTGGTCCCGTCGGCAGGTCAGGCCTTCGTCGGGGGTATCGACGTCGTGCAGCATCCGACACTGGTCAAGCAGCTGATCGGCGTCGTGTCACAGCAAAACACCTTGGACCGCCAACTCACACCCTTCGAGAACCTGTACTGGCACGGACGCCTCTTCGGGATGAGCGCCAAGGAGTCGCGCCACACGGCAGACGACCTCCTCGAGAGGTTCCAACTGACGCGCTTCGCCAAGG
This sequence comes from Acidimicrobiales bacterium, assembly GCA_015478655.1. Classification (GTDB taxonomy): domain Bacteria; phylum Actinomycetota; class Acidimicrobiia; order Acidimicrobiales; family RAAP-2; genus Bog-756. Next base: position 6,590 of record JADMIJ010000073.1, read on the forward strand.
CGTCGGTCTACGCCCTCTCCGGCGGCATGGCCCAGCGGCTGATGGTGGCCCGGGCGATCTTCCACCGGCCCGCTGTCCTCTTCCTGGACGAGCCCACCGCCGGGCTCGACCCGCAGGGTCGTCTCGCTCTCTGGGACCTGCTCGAGGGCCTCAACGCGGAGGGCCAGACCATCATGCTCACCACGCACTACATGGAGGAGGCCGACAAGCTCTGTGACCGGGTGGCGATCATGGACCACGGCAAGATCCTCGCCCTCGACACCCCGACCGATCTCAAGCACAGCGTCGGCGCCGACACGATCGTGACCGTGAAGGCGGCCGGCGACGCCGACCAGCTGGCCGAGGTCTTCCAGGCTCGGCTGGAGGGCTTGACGCGTACCCGCACCATCCCCGAAGGCGTCGAGCTGCAGATCCGCGGTGCGGACCGCCTCGTACCCAGGGTGGTCGAGGCCGCCGAAGCGGGAGGCTTCTCGCTGGCGGACCTGTCCGTCGCGGAGCCGACGCTCGAGACCGTGTTCATCGGACTGACCGGAAAGGAGCTGCGCGACTGATGGCATCCACCACCTCAGGGGCCCTCCCCACCGCCACATTCGGTTCGCCGGGCACGCGCCAGGTCAAACTGGCGCCGACTCGGACTGCCACCGCCGCCAGCCGGACCTCCTTGCGTGCCCTCATCCAGCGAGATCTGGTCGTGCTCTGGAAGCACAAGATCGAGTTCACGGTGCGCACCCTCGTGCAGCCGTTCCTGCTGTGCTTCGTGTTCCTCTACGTGTTCCCGAAGATCGGGCAGGGCATCGGCGCCACCAGCGGCGTCCCCGGCGCAGAGTCGGCTTTCGCGACCGTCCTCGTGCCAGGCGTCGTCGGTCTCTCCATCATGTTCCAGGGAATCCAGGCGGTGGCAATGCCGCTGGCACAGGAGTTCGGCTTCACCCGCGAGATCGAGGACAGGGTGCAAGCGCCCTGCCCGATCTGGCTCGTCGCCATCTCCAAGGTGATCTCCGGCGGTGCCCAAGGTCTGCTCTCGGCCGCTATCGTCCTTCCCATCGCCTCGGTCGTGCACGCTTCGGGCGTCGAAGCCCAGATCAACCTGCACTGGCTTCTCATCCTGACCCTCGTGCCCTTGTCGTGCGTCTGTATGGCGTCCCTCGGCCTCCTGCTCGGAACCTCGTTCGAGCCGCGCAACCTCGGACTCATGTTCGGATTCATCGTCCTCCCGATCACATTCCTCGGGGGCACCTACTACCAATGGACGCGGCTGGCTCCGGTAAAGGCCGGCCCGGTTCATTGGCTACAGATCGTCGTGTTGGTCAACCCGCTCATCTACATCAATGAGGCATGCGCGCCGCCTTCACCGATGCCGCCCACATGCACCTCTACGTCGTCTATCCCGCCATCGTTGCCTTCAGTGTCATCTTCCTGACGCTCGGCCTGCGTAACTTCCGGCACAAGGTGCTGGCCTGAGCCCAAGGCAGGTGGATGAGTCCAAAGACGCCGCACGCCAGTCGACCGAACTGGGCGGGTTCGTGACTCTGACCGCCGGGTTGGCTTCACCAGTCGCATGGGCCTCTGGGCGCTGGTCTCCCCGAACAGGCGCCTGCCACCTCCTTGCCGGGCTAATCGACGCCCATCCAACCCGACCTGCGGTCACTGTCTATCGTCAGCGGCGCAGGGTCCCCATCCCCGGCTCGGTCATCGGGGCTCCCGATGGACCGCTGACCGGGTGCCGAAGCGCACCCGCCGTCCCGGTGGCGATGGCCACCGTGGCGGTGAGCAGCGGGATCAGGAACAGGGCGGTATGCAGGGTCGTCGCCGAGGCGATCCCACCGATCACCACGGGTCCCACCACGTAGCCGGCCCAACCGCAGCCAGCCACCGCTGCCACCGCTCGCCCGGTGTCCACATCGTCGACCGATCCGGCGGCGCTGAGGACCATCGGAACGACGCAGCCGATCCCGGCGCCCAGCAGGGCGAATCCGACCAGCACGCTCAGGGGACGGTCGATGACCAGGCCGGTGGCAAAGCCGAGCGTGGCGACGACGGCGAGCAGCGGTAAGAGTCGGTGGGCCCGAAATCTGGTGAAGAGCCGATTGCCGGCAAGCCGGGTGACCACCATGGCCAGTGCGTAGGCCGCGAATCCCAGGCCGGCGACCAGCGGGACGACGTGCAGGGTGCCGTGGAGGTAGACGGCGGCCCAGTCTGCCGCTGCCCCCTCACACAGCATGTCGGCGAAGGCGATGCCCCCCAGCACGAGGACCGCACCCCGAACGACGCTGCGGCGCCTGCTCGAGGCGGCCTCCGAGGAGTCAGGACCGCTGCCGGTCCGGTCGGGGAACATCCAGGTGGTGAGCCAACCGACCACCAGGAGGCACGGCATGGCCAGGACGAGCAGCTGCTCGCTCAGGGAGACACCCAGACCCACCGCTACAGCCCCGGTGAGCGCTCCCACCAGGGCCCCGGTACTCCACGACCCGTGGAAGCCGGGCATCAGCACGCGGCCGGAGAACCGCTCGACGGCGATCGCCTGGGTGTTCATCGATACGTCGAGCATCCCCTGGAAGAAGCCCCAGAGGAGAAAGGCGAGGAAGAAGGTGGCCAGCGATCCGGCGAGACCGATGAACGGTCCCGAGACGCAGTAGCCGAGCAGGGCCAATCGCACCATCCGTCGGCTTCCCACCGTGGGCAGGAACCGGCCGGCCACCGCTAAGGCCAGGACCGAACCGATGGGTGCCGCAAGGAGGGCGAAGCCGAGGCGGCCGTCGCCCAGCTCCAGGTGCTGCTTCAGGTGCGGGATATGAGCGGTCCAGGAGGCGAACAGGAAGCCGTGGACGAAGAACACGGCGATGACGGCCAGCCGTGGCCACCGGTCCGAGGGGGTGGTTGGTCGGCTGCGAACCGGGGCCAGGATCAGACGCAGCGTACGTCGACTCCTGCCACCCGAAGCTCGGCCACTGTTTGCAGATCGGCGCCGGCATCGGTGAGGAGGATATCGACGTCGCCGAGGTCACAGATGTGTCCGAACGCCACCCGTCCGAGCTTGGTGGAGTCGGCCACCGCGATGACCCGTTGCGAGGCTCGGGCGGCGGCGCGTTTGACCGCCGTCTCGGCCAGGAGGTGGGTGGTGATGCCGGCCGTGACGTCGATGCCGCAGGGACCCATGACGCAGGTGTCGAAGCGGAGCTGCGAAAAGGAGGCCTCGGTCAGGCTGCCAGTGAGGGACAGCTCGCCCGGACGGACCTCGCCGCCCGGGAGGAGAAGGTTGATGCCGGGGCACTCGTGCAGCTCGAAGACCGGCCGAAGGGCGAGCGGCATGATGGTCATGCGCCGGCTACGGAGCGATCGCGCCACCTCCATGGCGGTGGTCCCACCGTCGAGGATGACCGTCTCCCCGTCGGCAAGGAGGCCGGCGGCGGCCGCGCCGATGGTCCGCTTGGCATCGCTGGACTCGAGGGCCCGCACCCCGTAGGGAGTCTCCTCGGCGCTGAGGAAGACGCTCGCCGCACCACCGTGCACCCGTCGCAGGCCTCCGCTGCGCTCGAGGGCCTCGAGGTCACGCCGCACGGTCATCTCGGAGCAGTCGAGGGCGGCGGCCAACTCGACCACCAGCACCGGGCTCCGCTGGCGGAGCGCCTGCATGATCTTCTGGTGCCGCAACTGCACGTCCATGATGTTCAATCTAACATAGACAATGTGAGTTCTAACATAACTGATGTGCGTTCGAATACCGTGGCGCAGCCTGCCCCGGTCGAGGCCGTGGTGTTCGATCTCGGCGGCGTCCTGCTCGACTGGGATCCGCGCCACCTCTACCGCAAGCTCTTCGCCGACGAGGACGAGATGGAGCGGTTCCTCGACGAGGTCTGTTCGCCGGCGTGGCACGCCCCCCACGATCGGGGCGTCCCTACCGCCCCGTCCTGCGCCGCGCTCGCCTCCCGCCACCCCGACCTCGCCGAGCCCATCTGGGCGTGGTCGAGTCGCAGCGACGAGATGATCGGTGGCGTCGACGCCGGGTCGGTGGAGATCCTCCGAGCGGTCAAAGAGTCCGGACTGCCGTGCTACGCACTCACCAACATGGAGGCGGAGACCTACCCCGTCCGCCGCGGTCGGTATCCGTTCCTCCAGTGGTTCGACGGCACCGTCGTCTCCGGGTGGGAGGGGATGGCGAAGCCGGACCCGGCCATCTTCCGGCTCCTCCTCGATCGCCACGGCCTGATGGCGGAGACGACCCTGATGATCGACGACAGGGGCGAGAACCTCGACGCCGCCGATCGATTGGGCATGCAGACCCTGCTGTTCCGCTCCTCCCGCCAACTCCGGACCGGACTCGAGGCTGCGGGTGTCCTGCGCCGATCCGTCGCGCCCCAACGTCCGGGCGCCCGGTGACGTCGAGCCATCTGAGCGAGCACGTTCTTGCGGTCATCTGCTCGCAACTGCCCGGCAAGGAGTAGCTTCAGAACTCGTAGTTCGCAATCTGCTGGTTGAGCCGCCGCCGGAGCGCGACAGGATCGCCATGGTCTCAACATTGAACGAGTCGACAGTGCGATCCACAGGAGAGGGCGACAGCCATGGAGCAGGACAACACTGCAGAGGGCCCCTCGATCGACCAGCTGCGCCAGCGGTACCGGCTGGAGCAGCAGAAGCGCCTGCGCCCGGAGGGTATGGCCCAGTGGCGTGAGCTGAAGGGCGAATTCGAGGACCTCGACCGGGACCCGTTCGTAGAGCCCGGCTTCACCCGAAAACCGGTAGTCGAGGAGACGACAGTCGTGATCGTCGGTGGCGGATTCGCCGGAATGCTCACGGCAATAGACCTCGGCAAGCACGGAATCACCGACTTCCGGATCGTCGAGAAGGCGGGAGACTTCGGTGGCACCTGGTACTGGAATCGGTACCCGGGCTGCATGTGCGATGTGGAGTCGTACACGTATCTCCCGCTCCTCGAGGAGACCGGATTCATGCCGTCTGAGCGCTACGCCAGCGCCACGGAGATCTTCGAGTACTCCAAGCTTCTGGCCCACACGTTCGACCTCTACCCCCATGCCCTTTTCCAAACAGATGTGACCGGTGCCGAGTGGGACGAGGAAGCGCGGCGTTGGCAGGTCACGACCAGCCGCGGCGATCGGCTGTCGAGCTGTTTCATGGTCTTGGCCGGGGGCATTCTGCACAAGGCCAAGTTGCCGGGGATCCCCGGGATCGAGAACTTCGAAGGCAAGGCTTTCCACACCAGCCGCTGGGACTACAGCTACACCGGCGGAAGCCCCACCGAGCCGATGGACGGCCTGGCCGACAAGCGAGTCGGCGTCATCGGCACCGGCGCCACGGGCGTCCAGGTGGTGCCCCAGATCGCCCGCGTAGCCAAGGAGCTTTACGTCTTCCAGCGGACTCCGGGTGCGGTGGGCGTCCGCAATCAGCGGCCCACCGACGTCGAGTGGTTCCAGAGCCTCGAATCCGGTTGGCAAAAGGAGCGGATCGTCAACTTCACCCAGGCGGTAACCGGCGCCCAGCCCGAGGTGGACCTGGTTGATGACGGCTGGACCGAGGTGATGTGGGTCGACACCCGGAGCGTCCCCGACTCGGCGGAGGAGGTCGAGGCGCTCGAGCGGTCCGACTTCGAGACCATGGAGGCGATCCGGCAACGCATCGACGAGATCGTCCAGGATCCCGAGACGGCTCAGAAGCTCAAGCCGTACTGGGGCAAGCACTGCAAACGGGTCTGCTTCCACGACGAGTACCTACCGGCGTTCAACCTACCCAATGTGCATCTGGTGGACACCGATGGACGTGGCGTCGACGAACTCACCGCGCGCGGCCCGGTGGTGAACGGCGTGGAGTACCCGGTGGATCTGCTCATCTATGCGTCCGGCTTCGAGGTCACGACAGATCTGCACCAGCGGCTCGGCTTCGACCCCCAAGGTCGCCACGGCGTCACGCTCTCGGAGCGGTGGGCCAAGGGCGCCCACACCCTGCACGGGGTGCTGGCCAGTGGGTTCCCCAACCTGCTCCTGATCAGCCTCGTCCAGGGTGGGTTCGGCACGAACTTCTCACACCTGCTCTCGGAATCGGCCAAGCACGTGGCGAACATCGTGGAGACCTGCGTCGAGCAGGGGATCGCTGTCATCGAGCCGGAGGAGGCCGCTGAGGAGGAGTGGCTCGCAGTGCTCCACCGCGTCGGCGCCGGCGGCGCCCGCTATTTCCAGAGCTGTACGCCCAGCTTTTACAACAGCGAGCAGCAGGCGATAGACGCCCGGGCGGCCCGGAACCTCACCTACTCCGGAAGTCTTCTGGATTACATCGGGTACCTGGAGCAGTGGCGCCAGGAGCCCGACTTTGCGGGCGTCTTGGTGCAACGAGCGGAAGCTATGGAGAATGGGTAAGTGGGCTCGTAGGTCATCTCCGGACCGTGACGAGGTGCCTGTGGCGGTCTGTCTGATCCTTCATGGGCGTGGTGACCTCAGCTGAGGCTTCTCCCCCAATAGCCCTCGGCTGGACCAGCTGAGGGCTTTAATCGATGGGCCGGTTCCAGTCCCCCTGCGGACGCTCTCCCTAACCTGGGCTCATGGCCTCAATCCCCGCACGACGCCACCCACTAGATCAGTCAGGTATCCCATCCTCCAGTTGCACCACTAGCGAGTCGAGCCAGTTCGCGGCCTGTGTAAGGTCGTCAACCAGCATTTGTAGCGAACTACCGGTAAACAAATCAGGGGATGGATTTCCTACAACTTTCTCCTGAGCCTGGGTGGCAAACAGGCGCAGTCTGTCAATGAGATGGTTGAGCTGCTGTCGCTCGTCCTCCGGTCCTGGCACTTCGGGCTCTTCGAATTCTGTCATCGGTCTCCTGGGCGGTAGCGGTCGCTCCTCGCCTCCTCATCGTAATTCGCTCGACGGCCTCGAAACCTTCCTGCGCGTTATGGGACAGTCTCCACTTTGTACCGACGGTGAACCCGACATGACTGAATTGCTCGTCGCGATTGGCCAATACGTCTAGGTCAGTCGCCATCAGTCCGGAACTGAAGTGTTCTCGCTTCCGAGTCGCGCCGGGCAATGCGATGGCGCAAGATCAGTCAATGACTTACCGCCAAATCACTCTGACGCCAACGGCGATATTGACCTGGCTACGCTCGTGCGATGAGTGAGGGAAGGAAGTGCGAATTTCCATTGTCCTCGCGGCTCTCAAGTATCGCCGTAGCTGTCATCGTGGCATCTGTGTGCGGAGCTGGCTGCTCGAGCCCGGGCGCAGGCTCGACAGCGAAACCGAAACCAACGGTCACGCTCGCTGCTCAGGCGTATGAGTGGGGATTGCCGCTCATGGTGTCAATGAGGACAGCAGAGACATTCTCGAAGGCGATCGGGGTTGACCACCTAGTGAACCAGACCAATTTGACGGGACCTGGACCCCAGATCGTTGTTTCACCCAACGTGGACACGCTTTACAGCGTGGCCGTACTCGACCTCCGGAGAGGACCGGAAATGCTGACGGTGCCGGCAATCCAGAATCGCTACTACGTCTACCAATTCCTCGACATGTTTACTCAGTCATTTGCCTACGTCGGTACTCGGGCCACCGCCGGACGGGCCGGATCGTGGGTGGTTGCAGCCCCAGGATGGCACGGACAGGTCCCGACGGGTGACTCGGTGATCCGCTCGTCGACTCCCGTGGTGTTCCTCCTCGGTCGATTCCTTGTCTTTGGCGAGACAGACCTACCGGCGACTCGGGCCATGATGGCTCAGGTCCGATTGGCACCACTGAACGGTGCCCCATCGCTTGGACAGAGCCACTCTCGACCCAACGGGACGGAATCGACAGCCACCTTGCCGGCTACTCAATTGGGCCTCGGAGCAGCTCGCGGAAGCCCTCAGAACGTCGCCCAGGCCGGCGCGGCCTTCTTCGACGAGTTGGGCGATGACCTGGCCGTCAATCCACCGACGACTAGTGCCGACCGTTCCGAGCTTGACCGGTTCGCGTCACTCGGGGTGGGGCCGGGGCGCCACCCCGCCGCAAACGGCACGAGCACCCGCCGTGCGGCACTGGCCCGGGGTGTATCAGAGGGGGCGGCACAGGTACTACGGGCAGTGGCTTCAACTTCCCACGGCGTCAACGGCTGGGTGGAGCACCTCGACGTTGGCCGCTATAGCTCCAACTTTCTGGTTCGGGCTGAGATCGCTCAGACGGGCTGGGGTTCCAACATTCCTCAAGAGGCGGTTTACATCAATTCCAGTCGCGACGGTCATGGCGATCCGTACTCGGGGAGTCGTAGTTACGTCATGCGATTTCCTGCTGGCTCGCTCCCTCCCGCCAAGGCCTTCTGGTCATTGACTGCTTACGGTCCGGACAGGTTCTTAGTGGCCAATGCAGAGGACCGCTATTCGATCGGCAGCCATACTCCGAGACTGCAAACCAACCCAGATGGCTCGCTCGATCTGTACCTTCAAGCGACTCTCCCCTCAGCTCACACGTCGAATTGGTTGCCAATTCCAACGGACGAGTTCACATTGACGATGCGGATCTACCTGCCGCTCCCTCCCGTTCTTTTGGGGAGGTACCGCCTTCCACCGGTGGAACCCACAGACCCGTAGCCTCAACAACGTACGGTCGTCAACGCCCCTGGCCGATGTCTAGGGATGAGAAGGACCCACAGTCAATCTGACTAGGAGTCGCGTCGACGCGAATGAGCCAAGCCTTTGGCGGCGAGGGTGACGACTGGCGGCTTGCGTCGCTTGGTCTGCCTCAAGGCTTCCTGAGCCGATGCGGCGGGCCTCACAGTGGTGTTACCTTGGGCGGGCAATGCACACAGTGGCGACTCCTGCACGCAGCTCGCGCACCAAAGGGGGTTCCCGGTGGTAGACACCGCACCGGTCACCGACTGGTCGACCGACTTCGACGTCATGGACCCGGAGTACCTGACCGACCCGTTCAGCATCTGGGACGAGCTGCGCCAGACCTGCCCAATCCCGCACACCGACCGGCGCAAGAGCAGCTGGATGCCGCTGCGTTACGAGGACGTGACTGCTATCGCCCACGACATCGAGCACTTCAGCTCGCTGAAGGTGGCGGTCATCCCCGGCGACGAGGACGAGGACCCTAACGCCGACTTCGACGGACCGAACCTGGAGTACGGCCTGCCTCCGATCTCCGCCGACCCGCCCTTGCACACCTGGACGCGACGCCTCCTGCTGCCGTGGTTCTCCCACAAGCGGGTGGACTCCTACGTGCCGCTGACGCGCGAGCTCTGCCGATCGCTGCTCGACGGCTTCGCGGACAAAGGGCATGCGGACGCAGCGGCGGACTACGCCCAACAGATCCCGGTCCGGGTGATCGCACGCATCCTTGGGGTGTCGACAGACCTGGCCGACACTTTCACGGGGTGGGTGCGCGACGTCCTCGAGTTCGCCGACGACGCAGAGCGCCGCCAACGCGGCGCGGAGGGCCTCCTGTACTACTTCATCGAGCAGCTCTCGTACCGGAAGGAAAACCCCGGCGACGACCTGTTGAGCGAGCTGCTGCACACCGAGGTGGAGGGGCAGCCCGTGGACGACGGCATCGTCCTGGGCATGGCGGCACTCGTCCTCATCGCCGGCGTCGACACGACCTGGAGCGCCATCGGCTCGTCGCTGTGGCACCTGGCCACGCAGGCCGAGGACCGCAAGCGGCTGGTTGATGAGCCGGCGCTTATGCCCACCGCGGTCGAAGAGCTGTTGCGGGCCTACTCGCCGGTGACCATGGCCCGGGAGGTGACCGAGGACATCGACTACGCGGGTTGCCCTCTGAAGAAGGGCGACAAGGTGCTGATGAACTTCCCGGCCGCCAACCGCGACCCCGAGGCGTTCGAGCACCCCGAGGTCGTTCTGCTGGACCGGGCGCACAATCGCCATGTTGCCTTCGGCTCGGGCATCCACCGCTGCGCCGGGTCGAACCTGGCCCGCATGGAGCTGTCGGTGGCGCTCGAGGAGTGGCTGGCCCGCGTCCCCGAGTTCTCGCTCGCCGACGGCGAGGAGATCACCTGGGCGGGCGGCCAGGTACGTGGCCCGCGTCTCCTGCCGGTAATCTTCCCATGAAGATCCGGGTCGATCCCGACAAGTGCCAGGGACACGCCCGCTGCTACGACTTGGCGCGGGAGCTCTTCGACGTCGACGACTACGGCCAGTCGAGCGTGATCGTCGACCAGGTGCCGGCCGAGCTCGAGGACAACGCCCGCCTGGCCATCGCAAACTGCCCCGAGTACGCCATCGAGATCATCAGCGAGTAGCCGGCCCCGGCCAACCACGTTCGCTTTCGCCTGCGTTGACCGTGCCGCGATCCTCCTGACGCGCGGGCCTAGTTCGCCCGGCGCCGTCGCGGCTCAGGTGGGGCAGTAAGAGGCGGTCAGCATTGGTGCACGTCAACGGGGTTATTAACTACCTCGACAGGCCGCATGGCGGGTTTCCGATGGAAGGCATTTGAGCCGATTGTGATGACACATTGATGCTAAGGCCGCAGAAATTGCCGCTCACCAATGGTGACCCGCCACGATTGGTGGGCCGCGTGGCAACCTGAGGAGATGGATCTAGCAGAGCTCCTGACTCTGCCTGGGGTCAGGGAGGAGTGCGTCCTGCGCTCCAACGTTGGCTTCATGGCACTGCACGGCGGATCGCAGGACCGGGGCACCGACCAGATCGCCAGCCGGGCGGCTGAGCAAGCGGGCGCGTCCTACTACACCGTCGTCCAGCCGGCGGAACTGCGGGTGCATCTCACGTCGCGGCGGCACAATCCCGAACACTCGGCGCTATTCCGAGCCTTCTTGCGACACGTGGACATTTCCATTTCGGTGCACGGATACGGGCGCGATGGATTTGCCCTCTGGATCGATCCAGATCGCGGCCTAGTGATCGAGCCGTATGGGCCGGCTATTCGGGGGAACCAGAGCGGACCACTGAGAGGGATCATCCTGGGTGGGCTCAATGTTGACCTCCTTAGCGCAGCTCGCCAGCTTTTGCATAAGCGCTTCGCGGACTATCACGTGGCCGACGGGCGCGTGCGACTCGGATTTCATCCCGACAATCCGGTCAATCTGCCCTCCGCACGAGGTATCCAGGTCGAACTGCCTCCGGGCCTGCGTGGAATCGGTGAGTTCGGCGAGGACCCCGTTCCCCGCCACGACGGAGTGGTCACCGAAGTGGTCGCTGCGCTCGTCGAGCTGGCGAATCGGGCCAGCGAACTTGCTCGTACGTCGCCGGCACCCTAGACGGGGGTTGCTTGCTCAGCCGAGCGCACGGAGGCCGCAAAGACCCGCGCTTTATTCGCTGGCCACGGACGCTTGCTCTGCGCCCGTCTCGCTGCGGCCAAGCACTCCCGTGCCGTCGTGCGTTGTTTGGTGACGATCCAATCGTGTGGACCTTCAGTCAATCTTCTCTCGGTAAGGCAACGCTCGAAATCCGGTCGCTCAGCAGCTGAGGCCGCATAGCTGCGACCCTATTCGCCTTGGATGTCCTCAGCGGCCGGCTGAGAACGCCGACTTCGCCATCCTCAACTACGAGGAGGTGTGGGTCCTCAAAGACGAGACGACTCCTTGGGGCTACGTCGGTCGTCTCAATCTGTGACTGAGTCGAAGATGAACTTGTTCGGAGTCGCGGTTCAACCGGAGACTGCGTAGAGCTTCCAGCTCCCCGGCACCCCCTTCAGCATGTGCTCACCTCGGTCATTGAACTCAATGCCCGAGCCAACCACGAGGTCCTTGACGGTGCCCGAGACAAGAACCTCGCTCGGTGAGGCCAGAGAACCGACGCGAGCTGCGATGTGAACGGCGAGGCCACCCAGATCGTTGCCCCTCACCTCGCATTCACCGGTGTGGAGACCGATACGCAGCTCGATACCGAGGGCTCGAGAGGCGTCGATGATCACCTGGCCACAACGGATGGCTCGAGCCGGACCATCGAAGGAAGCGACGAAGCCGTCTCCCGTCGTGTTGACCTCCCGACCTCGGAAGATCCGAAGCTGTTCGCGGACAATTTGATCGTGGCGATCCAACAAGGACCGCCACCGTTGATCACCCAGCGAGGATGCATGTTCGGTTGATCCGACGATATCGGTGAAGAGTACAGAGACCAGCACTCGGTCGATATCGGTTACTGGTCTCGTACCGGTCAAGAACTCGGCCACTTCGTCGAAGATCAAGTCCTCCTGGCTGAAGATCAACATGTCGTGGCCCGGCAGCTCCACGAACTTGGATCCCTCAATGTGCTCAGCCACATAACGCCCATGAGCGATGGGCAGGAAGCTTGGATTGTCGGCGCTCAGGACCAGCGTGGGCACCCGGAGGAGCGAAAGCACTGGGCGAGCATCGAGGTTCCGAAGCAGGTAGTCGTACTGTGCGGCCGCGGTTCTCGGGGTGACCGACGACCGGAAGAGGCGAGCAAGAGCATGGCGGCGGACTGGGTCTTCCGGGCCAGCTGCACCAGCAAGCGAGAGAAACTCCGGCGTGCCCCAGTGGGTCCGGAGGAACTCGATGACGAAATCGAGCGCCTCAGGTGTGAAACCGATCGGATAGTCGTCAGCGACCAGATATCGGGCACTGGTATTGCACAGCACCAGGGAATCGACCCGTTCGGGATGTGCAGCGGCATAGAGGATCGCGATCGGGCCAGCATCGACCGTCGCGAGAATGGATGTCTGCTCGGACCCGACCGCGTTGAGGACGCTTTCGATGTCTTCCGTCCACTCCTCCCATGTTGGTATGGCGTTGCGCGGCACACCGTCAGATGCCCCTGTGCCTCGTCGATCGAGAAAGATCAAGCGGCGTAACGACGCCAGCCGTCTGAGGAAGTGGGCAATGTCGGGGTCCTCCCAGGCCATTTCGACGTTGCTGCCAAGCCCGTTGAAGAAGATGAGGTCGGAGGGTCCCTCTCCGAGGACCTGGTAGGCAACGTCAGCATCCCCGACGGCCACGTACTTGGTGTCCGGGCGGCTCATGAGGCAAACAGTCTGACTTGCATTCCAGCTCGATGTCAGACTCTTCTTCGGCGAGGCTTTGCGGGCCACGAGCCATCGTCTTCACTGCAGACGCAATGACGATTGGCTGCCCGAGGCGATCGACCAGACGATCGGTTCATCAACCAATGCGTCGAGCGCTGGCGTCTGTCGGGCAGCGCTTGGCCATCTGATCGTCCGAGGGGTCGAGTCGCGACCATTTGGCCCTCTTCGATACCCGCCACTGACCCGGTGCTATGAGCCTTGATCCACCGAATAACTGCCTGATCCGGTAGCCGCTCATCCGCGGAAAGT
>JADMIJ010000203.1 GCA_015478655.1 Acidimicrobiales bacterium
GCGACGCCGCCAAGGCGCTCGGCAAGGACATCCGGATCGCCCGCAGCACGTTCCGGGTGATCGGCGTGGTGAAGAGCAACGGCCAGCAGGACGACCTGGCGATCATGCCGCTGGGCGCCGCCCGCAGCTACCTGCTCGGCGGCACCAACACGGTCAGCTCTATCCAGGTCAAGGCGGCCAGCGCGCAGCAGGTACCGGCGGCGCTGGACGAGACCACCAAGATCCTCACCGTCCGGCACAACATCCGGGACCCCGCCAAGCGCGACTTCGACATCAAGGCGCTGCAGAACCTGCTGGACAACTTCAACCAACTGCTCGGGTTCCTGAACCTGTTCACGGTGTCGGTGGCGGCCATCTCGCTGGTCGTCGGCGGGATCGGGGTCGCCAACATCATGCTGGTCTCGGTGACCGAGCGGACCCGTGAGATCGGGATCCGCAAGGCAATCGGAGCCACCCGGGGCGCGATCCTGCGCCAGTTCCTGATCGAGTCGACCGTGCTCGCCGGAATCGGCGGGTTGGTCGGCATCGTGGTCGGCGTCGGCATCTCGCTGACCGCCGCCGCGGTACTGCCTCGGCCATCCCCAACTTCCCAGCCACCGACGTCTCGATCATGTCGATCGTGTTGGCCTTCGGCATCAGCCTGCTCATCGGGCTGATCGCCGGCGGATACCCCGCCAACAAGGCCGCACGGCTGCGGCCCATCGAAGCACTGCGTTACGAGTAACCACCAGCCACGAGTAACCACCAGCCACGAGCAACTGATGCGAACGCTCCCCAGCACGCTGAAAGGCAGGACGTCGATGACTCTCCCGACCATCCGAAGCAACTCGCGAATGCGGTGGGCCTCGGTGGGGGCCGTGTCACTGTCGCTGGCCCTGGTGGCAACGGCATGCGGGGGTTCGACCCCGACGCAGCCGACCACGACTGTGCAGCGCGGCGAGGTGGCGACCCGGGTGTCCGCGTCGGGTGCGTTGGCGTCGGTGTCGTCGCAGAACCTGGGTTTTCCCAAGGGCGCCCAGCTCAAAGAGGTCGACGTCAAGGTCGGTGACAAGGTGCAGCCGGGTCAGGTGCTGGCCAGGCTGGACGGGTTCGCGTTCCAGCAGACGTTGAACCAGCAGCAGGCCCAGCTCAACCAGCAGCAGGCCCAGCTCGACAAGATCATCAACGGTACGACGGTCGGGGGCGCCCGCCGGACGTTGGACCAGGCCAAGGAGATCCTGGACGCCACCCGGCGCAACGTCGACGCGGTCAACAGCTTCGACAAGGCTTCCACCCAGCACGCCCAGGTGCAGCTGAACTACGCCGAGAGCCAGTACGACGCGGCGCGTCGGGATCCTGCCGCGGACGACTGTCCTCCCAACGGCAAGCCAGCCCCTCCCACCTCCCCCACTCCGATGTCCGGCACCGCCCCCTCCTCCTCGGTGCTTGCTCCGCTGACCACCACCACCGGCAACACCACCACCGACATGAGGACGCAGCCGAACTGCTCGACGGTGGCCTCGACGAAGTTGAACCTGATCACGGCCCGGTCGGCGTACATCAAGGCCAAGAAGCAGGAGGACGTCGACGAAACCCAGGGCCGGGTCTCGATCGAGAACGCCCGCCAGTCCGTCGTCTCGGCGCAGAACACCCTGGACTCGTCCTCCACCGACCAGCCCTCCAACATCGCCGCCCAGCGCGCCCTGGTCGCCTCCCAGGCTGCCGTGGTGGCACTGGCCCGCAAGGACCTCGCCAACACCGTGCTCTACGCCCCCATCGCCGGCACCGTGGCCTCCGTCAACGGCGCCGTCGGAGAATTCGTCGGTACCTCCACCAGCCTGACCCCACTGGCACCGGGCACCGACGCCGCGATCCCCGGCGTCGGCGCCGCCGCGACCAGCCAGCAGACCGCCACCTCCGGCAACAGCACCAGCGCCGGCACATCGATCTCACGCAGCTTCATCGTGCTCAACAACGTCAACACCTTCCAGGTCGTCGTCCCCTTCGAGGAATCCGACGCCGCGAAGGTCGCCCCGAACCAGCAGGTCGAAGTCACCTTCGACGCCATCCCGGACCTGACCCGCACCGGCACCGTGCTCTCCATCGCACCCGCCGGGACCGACATCTCCGGCGTCACCAACTACTACGCCACCATCATCCTCACCGAGACCGACCCCCGGCTGCGTGACGGACAGACCGCCCAGGCCGGCGTCATGACCAGGTCCCTGCAGAACGTCCTCACGGTGCCCAACAACGCGGTCACCAAACAGGGCGGACGCAGCTTCGTCAACACCCCCGGCCCCGACGGCAAACCCCAGCAGACCCCGTTCCAACCCGGCCTGGTCGGCGACAACACCACCGAGGTCAAGTCCGGCCTGACCGAGGGCCAGCAGATCCTGCTGCCCCAGGCCCAGGTCA
>JADMIJ010000074.1 GCA_015478655.1 Acidimicrobiales bacterium
CTCTTCTGCCGATGCTTCCACACGCAGAGTCTACATCGCGCGGATTAACCTATGGGGGACCCTTAGATCTGTTCGGGCACCATTTCAATCGCGCCACAGGGACATTCTCGGGCGCAGATACCGCAACCCTTGCAGAAGTCGAAGTCGAATTCGTAGCCCTGTGATGGGCCCAGCTTGATCACCGCGTTGTCCGGACAGACACCGAAGCAGTTGTCGCATTCGAAGCAGTTCCCACACGAAAGGCACCGGCGCGCCTCGAACAGGGCATTCTCCTCGGTGAGGCTCCCGACAACCTCCTCGAACGTGCTCTGCCGCCGCGCCCGCTCGAGCTCAGGGCGCCTCGTGCGTGGGGCGTCGGCGTAGTACCAGGTATTGAGGCTGTCGAACGTAGCCAACTCGCGCTGAACAGGTTCATGGGGCTCGACGTCGGACAGGAAGGCATCGATATTCTGCGCGGCACGCTTGCCATGTCCGATGGCGACCGTCGCCGTTCGTTCGGACCGAACCGAGTCGCCACCGGCGAAGACGCCACGCTCGCCGGTCATCATGGTGGATCGAATCTCGACTACGCCGTCTTCGACATGGACGTCCGGAGCCTGATCGAGGAGGGAGAGATCGGTGTCCTGGCCGAGCGCCAGCACCAGCGAGTCGGCATCCAGGCTCTCGGTCTCACCAGTCGGCTCCGGGAATCCCGACTCGTTGAGTCGCATCTTCTCAAGGACGAGGCGATCGCCTTCGAACCCGCTGACCGTCGACAGCCAACGCATGGTCACGCCCTCGCCGAGCGCCTCTTCGAGCTCATCCCCGTGGGCCGGCATTCGGTCTCGATTGCGACGGTAGACGATGACCGAATCGGTCGCGCCCAGGCGCCGGGCTGTCCGAGCTGCATCGACCGCAGTGTCCCCGCCTCCGTAGACAACGACCCGGCGACCGAGCATCGGTGGGTCATCGTCGGCCACCCGGTGGAGGAGCGATATGGCGTCGATGACCTTCGATGAGTCACCTGCCGGGATGTCGGTTCGTCGAGCCAGCTGGGCTCCCACGCCGAGAAAGACGGCGTCGAATCCGCCTTCGCGGCGCTCGTACTCGATGTCTCGAACTGCATGGTTGAGGTTGACGTCGACGCCGAGTGCGATGATCCGGGCGACCTCTGCGTCGAGGACCGCTCGGGGGAGCCGGTAGGCCGGGATGCCATAGCGCATCATGCCCCCCAACATGGATGCCGAGTCGACCATGCAGACGTGGTGGCCGAGTCGCCGCAGGTGGTAAGTGGCACTGAGCCCGGCCGGGCCGGCACCGACCACCAGGACACGCTTTCCAGTGTCCGCTCCGGCCGGTGGCAGGGGCCAGGCCCGCTCGATGGCCAGGTCACCCAGAAAGCGTTCGACGCTATTGATCCCCACGGCTTCGTCCAGCTGGGCCCGGTTACACGCCGCTTCGCAGGGGTGGTAGCAAATGCGGCCCATCACGGCCGGGAAAGGGTTGTCCTCGACCAGCCGGCGCCACGCCGTCTGATAGTCGCCGGACTCGGCGCGGTAGAGCCAACCCTGGATGTCCTCGCCCGCCGGACAGGCGTTGTTGCATGGCGGAAGGCGGTCGACATACCTGGGCCGGTTGACTCGCCACGAGCCGGTCCTGTTAGCGCGGCTCGAGCCGACGTCGAGGGTGATGGCGAACGGGGGATCCATCAGGCAAGCACTTTCTCTGAGCCGACGCCGTCAGCATCGTCACCGAGCAGCCCGTAGGCCGAGATGTTCGAATCGGCGATCGCCTGGATACGGGCGATGATGTCGCTGCGGGGGTGCTCGCCAAAGAGGTGGGCGTACCGACCTTGGATGGACAGGTAGGCCTCGACCGGGGTCCGGTGCCGGATCGGCGACACTGCGGTGATCCCGCCGTCCACCGCCTCGTACACCGGAAAGAGGCCGGTCTCCTTCGCCAACCGCGCCACGTTGATGGTGTCGCTGGGACTCGAGCCCCATCCGAGCGGACAGGGAACGAGGATATGGAGGTAGCGGGCGCCGCGGAACTCCATGGCGCGCTCCACCTTCTCCTCGAGATCGTGGAGATCGGCCACGGTGGCGGTGGCAACGTAGGGGATGTCGTGGGCCATGGCGAGGCGAGGAAGGTCCTTCCCCTGCCCGAAGACATTGCCAGGCTCTCGACCCACCGCTTCGGTCGTTGCCGTTCGCACTGCCGGAGGTGTGGCACCCGACCGCTGCACACCGGTGTTCATGTAGGCCTCGTTGTCGTAGCAGATGAAGAGCACGTCATCATTTCGCTCGAACATTCCTGAGAGACACCCGAATCCGATGTCCACGGCCCCGCCGTCTCCGGCCTGCGCGACCACGCGCACATCGCTTCTGCCCTTCACCTTCATCGCCGCAGCGACCCCGGTGGCGACGGCCGGGGCGTTCCCGAAGAGCGAATGGAGCCATGGAATGCGCCACGAGGTCTCTGGGTACGGAGTGGAGAACACTTCGAGACAACCAGTGGCGTTCACCGCCACCAGTTGCCCCTGGGTCGCCCGCATGGCCGCATCAAGGGCGTAGCGGGCTCCCAGTGCTTCACCGCATCCCTGGCAGGCCCGGTGGCCCGAGTCGAGCGAATTCGTCCGATGGCTGTCCGACTGGACCGTCCGGTCGGCGTCACTGAGGAGACGGTTACCGGCGGCAAAACTCCCCACTTGATAGAAGCGGACGGGCTGGCGGGTCACGGCACCTCCTCAACAACCCGGGTCGTCCCGAGGTCGCGGAGGACGTTCTCCGCCGAGGGCCCCGATCGTCTGGTCACGGACATCCGGGCGCGCTCCCGCTCGACCACCCCGTGATCGAGGTCGAGGAAGGTGAGCGGATCCAGCTCGTCCCGTGTCGCTGCGGCCAGCATCTGCTCGAGGGCCAGGCTGGTGATCGGACGTCCACCAAGTCCGGCAACCACCGTGCGCAGGGAGCAATGACCGTCGTGCGTCGCCATGGCGACATCGGTGGAAAGGACGCCACCGAAGCCGATACTGAACGCTTTCTCGACCACCACGATCCGGCGGACCCCGGAGAGCGCGTCCCAGACCGCCTCTCGAGGGAATGGACGGAACGCAGTGATCCCGAGGACGCCGACGCGTTCACCCACCTCGCGCCGCCTGTCGACTGCGTCCTTGATCGTTCCCAGCACCGACCCGAGCGCGACGACGATCGTTTCTGCGTCCTCGGCGCGGTAGGTGTGGAGTAGGCCCCCGCTCGGGCGTCCGAACACCTGGGCGAACTCCGCGGCCAGGGTGGGGATCCGCTCCAGAGCGTCGAGTTGACGGAGGTGGGCGAGGTACCGGACCTCCTCGAAGGCGTCCGGACCAACCATTGCCCCGATCGAGACCGGATCTTGGGGATCGAGCGCCTGACGTGGCTCGTAGGTAGGGAGGAAGCTGTCGACGTCAGCTGGTGCCGGCACATCGATTCCTTCGACGGCATGGGTAAGAATGAAGCCGTCCATACACACCATCACCGGGACCGAGAGCTCCTCAGCCAGACGGAAGGCCTGGACGTGGAGGTCGGCTGCCTCTTGGTTCGTTTCTGCGAAGAGCTGGATCCACCCTGAGTCCCGAGCGGCCATGGCGTCGCTGTGGTCGTTCCAGATGTTGATCGGCGCCCCGATGGCCCGGTTGGCCAGCGTCATGACGATGGGCAGCCCGAGCCCGGACGCGTTGTAGACAGCCTCCATCATGAAGAGGAGGCCCTGGCTGGCGGTCGCGGTATAGGCACGCGCACCCGCCGCCGAAGCGCCGATTGCCCCCGACATTGCTGCGAACTCGGACTCGACGTTGATGAACTCGCATGGCGAGAGGGATCCGGACTTCACCATGACGCCGACAGCCTCGATGATGTGGGTCTGAGGTGAGATCGGATAGGCGCAGACGACCTCGGGTCGGCACGCGGCGACCGCCTCGGCCACGGCCCGGGAGCCTTCAATCTGTCGCTGCACGGTCCAGCTCTCTTCTTGAAAATGAAACAAACTCGTAGGCGGCCATCGCTGCGGCCGCGTTCTGTTCGCCGACAGTGCCCGGGTAGCGCTGTCGGGCTGCCGTACCGATGGCATCGATGGAGATCTCGCTGGTCAACGCCGCGAATCCGCCCAGCAACGCCGCATTTGGCAGGGGGCGACCGAGCTTCTCGAGGGCCAGCTCTGTCGCCGGGCAAGACAGCTGTCGATCGGGTTGGAAACGGTGGGCCAGCTCTCCAAGACCCAGCTCCTCGAAGGTGCGGGAGGTGTTGACCAGGACATAGCCGTCCGATGAGAGTCCCGCGAAGAGATCAACCTGGTGGATCAGCGTGACATCCTGGATGATGAGGGCGTCCGGCTCGACCACCGGTTCGCGGGTTCGGATCGGGCGGTCGTCGATGCGGCAAAAGGAGATCACCGGAGCCCCCATCCGCTCGGACCCGAAACTTGGGAATGCTTGTGAATGACGGCCTTCAGCGAAGGCGGCCATGGAGAGGATCGCCGCCGCAGTAACCACGCCCTGGCCCCCGCGCCCGTGGATGCGAACCTGGAACATGTTCTCGGATCACTCCCTCAACTAGCCCTTGCCTGCGGCACCGACGATGGCCGCAAGATCGGCGAGTCGGTTCGAGTAGCCCGACTCGTTGTCGTACCAACCAAGAACCTTGACGAGGTGTCCGTGGGCCATGGTGAGGTCTGAGTCGAAGACGCAGGAGTAGGGGGATCCGAGGATGTCCGAGGAGACCAGCGGCTCGTCCGAGTACTCGAGCAGCCCGGCGAGGCGACCCGATGTCGCCGCAGCACGGTAGGCGTCTCGGACCTGGGTGACGGTTGCGGAGGTGCGGAGGTTGGCAACCAGGTCGGTGATGGACGCATCCGGAATCGGCACCCGAAGAGCCAGGCCGTCGAGTGTTCCCACCAGGCTGGGGAGCACCAGACCGGTCGCACGAGCGGCGCCTGTGGTCGTCGGCACGATGTTGATGGCCGCGCCCCGCGAGCGCCGGGGATCCTTGTGGAGCGCGTCGACCAGGCTCTGGTCACCGGTGTAGGCATGAACCGTCGTCATGAAGCCGTCTTCGATTCCGAAGGCGTCGTCGAGGACCTTGGCCAGGACGGCAAGGCAGTTGGTGGTGCAGGAGGCGTTGGAGATGACGAAGTCATGCGCCGGATCGAACTGCTCCTCGTTCACACCGACGACCAGCGTCGCATCCGCGTCCCCCGATGGAGCCGAGATCACAACCCGGGTGGCGCCCGCGTCAAGATGGGAACTGGCCTTCTCGCGACTGGTGTACCGGCCGGTCGCCTCGATGACCACGTCGATGCCGAGCTCGCGCCAGGGAAGGGCCTTCGGCTCGGGTTCGGCCAGGATTGTGATCCGACGGCTTCCCACAACCATGACATCGCCGTCGACCCGCACCTCCTCTGGGAAGCGGCCATGCACAGAGTCTCGGGCGAACAGTCGGGCGAGCGCCTCCGGCGCACCCAGGTCGTTGATGGCCACGATGTCGAACTCGCGTGAGGAGGCGAGGGCAGCCCTCAAGAAGGAGCGACCGGTCCGCCCGAAGCCGTTTACTGCAAGTCGTACTGTCAACGATTCGCCCTCCCTGGGCTCGTGGCACCTATGGGCCCTCATCAATCATCGTGTCGCCCTCCCATCGAGCCCGGTAGGGCCGAACGTCCCAACAGGGCCGGGTTCTGGAGTTGTGCTCGGCTGCGTGCTGACGGCCGAGGCCTTGCCCACGTGGGGAGGCGTACGGGGGGTGCCGAAGTGACCGGTGGCCTAGCCCGTGCCGAGCGACAGTGTGGTGCGGCTGCTCGGCCTTTCCTTGGTGGGTGGGCGTTAGCGGGGGGGCCGGAGCATTTGGCTCGGGCCGAAGGCCGGTGTGCCGGACATAGCCTCTTCTTCTGATGGACGACGAGAGGGTGGTCTCAGGGATTGTAGGAATCGTCGACACGACTCGTCGCTGTGCACTCCTTCTTCGCCGATTTGATGCGGATCGTGACTATCCCTCGCACTGGTGCTTTCCAGGGGGTCAGGTTCAAACCGGGGAGACAACCGTTGATGCGGCGGCCCGCGAGGCTCTGGAGGAGACCTGGCTCACCATTCGGGGATTGGAGAGGCTCGATCGACGTGAGTCAACCGGCGCCACCGGCCGCATCTACCTGATCGATTGTTTTCTGACGACTTCGTGGTCGGGAACCTTGATCGAGTTTCCGTCTGCAGAACACGCTGGCGCCGCGTGGATGCCGTTCGAAGCCCTGGTTGGGCTCGAGCCCGCAGCACCCGTCACACGCTGGGTCGCCTCAACCATCTGGTCCCGCTTTATTGATGCCAGCTAGCTGACCAGGGGGCATGTACCAGCAAGTAACCGAAACAACCACATCCCAGCCTCGAAGACCACCAGGCTCGATCCCCTCTACTGTAAGCGGATGGCCAGCCGGCCCGGGGGTGAGCGCGTCAGTCACCGCCAGTTTCGACGAACGCCGCCCACGCTGCCGCCACCCCAATGTCGCCGCCATCGCCGCCTTGCCCTGCTGACTCATCCACATCCCGATGAGCAAAGTCGTCTGCACCCGGTCCAACTGCCATCCCGATCGGTTCGAGGGGACCCGTCGAAGTGCGGTCCGGGGGCTGATCATTCGACTCAACCCCGCCGTCCTTCACGAGTTGGGTGGGTACCCCATTCGAAAACCACCGCTCGTCATGAATCGCGTACGGATCCACGTACCAACCCTCTGCCTCCATCAGACCTCCTCTGGAACACCGGGACCTCAAATAGCCGGGACCCGTGACCTTGAGGACATAGTGGACCGATGACCTCGGCCAGTCCAGGGACTTTGGTCATGTTCCGATGGCCGTCTGCACGGCGACGCCTTGTTCGGCGGCCGGCTCGGCGACGGCAGCGGCGACGGGAGCGAGCAGTTCCTACCGACAGCAGACCTCCTCGGGCCAGGGCAAAGACGGTGGCAGGGCCGATATCGAGTTCGCCCCGGTCGTGAGGGCGACTCGTCCGCCCGCCATCGGCGCGACCCTTCCCCACCGGCGATCAGCCAGCAATGAACGCCAGGCTGGAGTGGCGGGTGACGAAGCTGCGGAGGACAAAGTTGGGACCTTCTGCCCTCGCAATTGGCGGTGGGACTAGTTCAGCATGGGGTAACGAGGAGTGACCAGGAAAAGAGAGAGCGAAAGGTGGATGACATGGCTGAACGTAGGTACGTGCGGGAGCACATCGAGCAGTACATCGAGCGGGCGCAGAATGAGATTATCGAGGCCAGCCGTGAGCTGGCCCAGGGAATTAGCAAGGGTACGGAGCGATACGTCCCTCCAATCTCCAAGGATGTCGAGCGGATGGTCGACGAGGTATTCGACTTCGCCGAGCGAGTTATCAAGGGCCAGCGCCGCATGGTCAACGATGTGGTCAAGACCATCAACGAGCAGACGGATCGGGCCGCTGAAGTTGGACGGGCCACCACCAAGAAGGCCACTAAGCGAGTAGCGGCTGCCAAGAAGACGGTGGCCAAGAGGGCTCCGACGAAGAAGTCACCAGCCAAGAGATCTCCGGTGAAAAAGGCAGCACGAAAGGCGCCGGCGAAGAAGACGACGGCCCGGGGCTGACCGTTCGTGGCCCAGATCTCGAAGGAACCGGAAGGGACTCGAACAACAGAAGAGTCGTTCCCGGTCCAGTACGCGACAATCCACGGGCACCAGATCAGCTACCGGCGTGGGGGTAGCGGACCGGTGTTGTTGCTGCTCCATGGGATCGCCGGTAGCTCACGAACGTGGATACCGGCAATGGAGCTACTTCAGGCGGAGTACACGGTGGTCGCCCCGGACTTTGTGGGCCACGGCCACTCAGCCAAGCCCGCAGGCGACTATTCGCTGGGCAATTTCGCCAACTGGATGCGTGACCTCCTGGTGGTGCTGGGCATTCAGCGGGCCACCGTCATCGGCCAATCGTTCGGGGGTGGCGTTGCCATGCAGTTCGCCTACCAGTTCCCGGATCGCTGCGAACGTCTGGTGCTGGTCGACGCAGGTGGCCTCGGGCGCGAGGTCAATTGGATGCTCCGACTGGTCACCCTTCCGGCGGCCGAATATGTGCTGCCGGTCCTGTTCCCGAGCTTCGCTCGCCATTGGGGTGACTCGGTCGCACGTCTCGCCGAACGAGTGGGCATCCGGAGCGTGCCGGCGATGGAGATCTGGCGCTCCTACCGCTCGTTGACCGACAGCGAGGGCCGTCAGGCCTTCGTCCGCACCATGCGGTCGGTGATCGAGCCGGGTGGCCAGTCAGTGAGTGCGCTTGACCGGCTCTACCTCGCCGAACGGACGCCCACCCTGATTGTGTGGGGCGAGAAGGACAGGATCATCCCCCTCGCCCATGCCTACCAGGCGCTGGAAGTTGCACCGCATTGTCGGTTGGAGATCCTGCCCGGGGTCGGTCACTTTCCCCAGTCGGAGGATCCTGCCGGATTCGTCGAAGTCCTGACGGAATTCCTACACACGTCCGAACCGAGCGCCTTCTCTGCCGAAGAACAGCGCGACCGCCTCCATCGGGGCTCCGGGGACCCTCAGGTGGTGATGGGTCCGAGCGAGGCATGGCCGCCCAGTGCCCCGACTGGCCCGGCTGTCCCCTAGCGCCCACCAGTCCCGACCGGTGGGCATCGTCGAACAGAGCGCGCCGCGGACGCCACAGCGCCTCACATAGGGGTGCATGGGACACCGACCAGGCCATCCGAGTTCATGCCTCTTTGACCACTGCGTACCAGATCCGGTGGGCCACTCCCTCGATGCCATCTCCCATCCGGGCACAGCGACGATAGAGTTCGCGCCGACCGGTCACTTCTCGGACGTCTTCGATCTGGAGCAGTGCCGACATGGCTCGACGATAGACGTGCTCCAGTGCCCGCTGTTGGCGAACAGCCGCATCGGCGAGCTCGGTGGCCCGATCGGGGTTGGACGCAAGGTCTGGGAATGCCCGAACCAGATCTCGAGCTCCGAGCGCAACGAAGTCGGCCATCTCGGCCATGGGAGAGTCTGGGTCCATGCCCACGAGCTCTGCTTCGCGGACCAGGTTCTTGGCGGCGTTGAGGATCGCATCGAGCCGTTCGGAGATCTCATAGATATCCTCAGGGCTGATCGGCGTGACGAACGCGCCCTTCACGGCAATCAGTACCTTGCGGCTGGCAAGATCCCCCTCGTGCTCGATCTCATGAAGAGTTGCGCCCTGGGAGGGATCGCCACCTGACCACGCACAGAAGGCGACCAAGCCTCTTATCGTCACCTCGCCTTGACGGGCCAACAACCCGAGTAGGTCAGGAGACTCCGGCAAGAACCACCGCCTCATCCAACCCACCTCCACAGGAGGAGGAACAGAGCGCCCAGCACCCCGCTCACCCGGAAGGGTGACCAACCACGCCAGTCCGATCTCTCCCACCACTGCCCAGCGTACGTGACGCCAGCGCTCCCCTGAACCCACGCCCACCACGGCCGGAGCGACCACGTCGGTGGTGCTGACCGGCGCGCCGGCAAGGGAGGCGACCAGGATGATCGCCGCCGATGAACCCTGGCTGACCAGTCCGTCCAGAGATCGAATGCGATAAATGCGCCGACCGAGCGTGCGAACCACCCGCCACCCTCCGATCCGAGCAGGGTCCCAAAGGCCAACAGGAGCGCCGATACCATCGCCACCCAGAACGGCACCGCGAAGTGTGAGAGATGGCCTCCGGCAACCAGCGCCGCCGTCATCAGGCCCATCGTCTTCTGTGCGTCATTGGAGCCATGGGCAAAGGCCAAGCCGGCCGAAGCCACAAGCTCGCCGCGGCGCACCGGCGTTTCGACCGCCCGACGAGCTCGAGCAAGCGACCGTCTCGCCAACCGGATGCCGGCCATGGCCAGGGGAAGTGCGATCGCCGAGGAGAAGAAGAGCCACAGGAGCGATCCGAACACTCCCAGGGGGCGGAGACCATCAAGCCCGCCCCAATGCACCGCCGAGACGCCCCCTACCGCCAGGGCGGCTCCAGCCAACGCTCCGACCAGGCAATGCCCTGAACTGCAGGGAAGACCCCGCCACAGCGTGGTCAGGCTCTAGACGAGGGCTCCGAGCAGTGCTGCGCCCAGCACCTCCAACATGTGCTGCGCTGGGACGATGGCGATTCCTGCGATCGTTGCAGCCACGGCCGTCCCCACCACGAGGGCGCCGACTACATGGAAGACAGCCGCAACGACGACTGCGGGGGCGGGGCGCACAGCACCAGTCACGATCGGCGCGGCGATGGCGTTGCCCGCGTCGTGGATGCCATTCACCAATGCGTATGCCGCCGCGAGGACCACCACAACAACAAGCACCAGTTGATCCTCTCATGAGACTCAGGCCGCGATTGGGAACTTTCGGGCCTGGGTGTTCTCGGCAGGATTCAATCGGCTGTGAATCGCCAACCAGCAGGGACCAGTCTGATGAGCCGTTGCCGTTCAGTCGTTCGGGACTATCTCAGGACGCGTTTGCATTCGTCGAGGCTGGTTTCTCCCAACCGAACTTTTGCGAAAGCATCCTGCAGGAGGGTTTGCATCCCTCCGGCCGTTGCGGCCTGTGCAATCGCGTGGGCCGGAGCACGGCCCAACACGAGCGTCTTGAGCTCATCGTTCATCACCAAGACCTCGTGCACGGCCAAGCGACCCCGGTAGCCGCGCTGCCCGCACTGCGCGCACCCATTGGCTCGATAGAGCGAAAGATCCGACGTGGACTCGTCGAGCAACGACATTGTGGTCAGCTCCAATAGCTCCGCTGTACTTGCCGGCTCGACGATCTTGCACCGGTCGCACAGGCGTCGAAGCAGCCTTTGTGCCACGACACATTCCAATGACGACGTAACCAAATACGGTTCGAGTCCCATGTCGATCAAACGAGTGGTACTCGAGGACGCATCGTTGGCGTGCAGTGTCGACAACACCAGGTGACCCGTCAATGCTGATTCGGCTGCGATACGCGCCGTTTCGAGATCCCGGATCTCCCCGATCAGGATGATATCGGGGTCTGACCTCAGGGCAGCTCGCAATCCGGATGCGAATGTGTATCCGACCTTGCTGTTCACCTGCGTCTGCTTGATCCCGGCGACACGGTATTCGATCGGATCCTCAACTGTGATGGTATTGCGGGTCGGCACATTCAATTCGTTCACGGTCGCATAGAGCGTGGTGGTTTTCCCAGATCCGGTCGGTCCGGTGGCCAGCACCATTCCCCAGGCCCTTTGAAACGATTCCCTATAGAGGTTCAAGGCATCAGGCATGAAGCCCAGTCTGGCGATATCCAGCAGGCCTTCGTCCTTTTGGAGCAACCGCGATGGCGGAGCGTCCCACACGTCGTGAAGGATCCCATCCACTCGGAACCGGACCCGAAGGCCTTCTCGGGTGGGCTCAAGATGGAGGTCGGAAGCGCGCTCATCAACGGCCCGCCGGAGCAGTTGGTTCACGAATGTGATGACAGGGCCCTCGCCCAGGGACAGGTCCACGTCGGGGGAGACGTCGACATTCGGGACATCGCCGATGCTCGGACCATCGCTCGATCGAGATACATCTGTCTTGCCCGCTGAAGGATCCTCACTCTCGACGACCAGGTCCATCGTCTGATAGCTCTGCTCGATTGCCTGGCGAAGTTGGCCCGGCGCAACGACCACCATACGAACCGGCGCCGAAGTCATCATTGTGAGATCGTCAACCGTCTGGATGTCGCGCGGGTCGGCGACACCGACCACGACTGCGTTGTCTTCGAATCCGAGAGGAAGCACGCCTCGGGACCAGCAGAACGCTTGTGGGATCTGGTTCAATGCCGCAGGATCGGGTGGATCCAAGCTCAGATCCCGGTAGGGCAGGTCGAACATTGTCGCCAAGGCACTGGCAAGGTCCGCTTCGTACAGGACTCCGTGACCGATCAGGATCTCGCCGAGGCGCTTCCCAGTCTGTCGTTGCTCCTCAAGAGCTCTCTCGACTTGCACGCCCGTCGCCAGGCCGGCGGCGATCAGGTGTGCGCCCAGAGGTGTTCGTCGGCCATCTGCAGGGAACTGCTCCTCTTGCTCGTTCGTCGTCGTCACCTCGGTCGTTCGTCAGCGTCGAGCCCGATCCTCACCGAGCGTAGTCCTCTGGCAACCTCGCTCCGTGGTAGTCGTCAGGACCTCAGCGGTCGGTACAGGTCGAACTGGTCGTCCCATCGGCGCCCGAACGCTTTCCAGTCCTGGGCTACATGAAGTGCCTAGACCGAAGCCGCCCGCACCGGGCCGATAGGGCCTGGTCAAACGTCGATTCGAGTCCCGATGGGAATATTCCCAGCCCACCGGCTCAAGGTCTCATCGCGATGGGTCGATTCCATCACTATGGATTCCGTTCTCACCGCCAATTCCTCTCGCGTGACCCGGGCACCTCGCCCGATGCCGCGGCATCGCCGAACCGAATAGGGCTCAACCCATGCCGTCGCGAGTGCCATCTGGACACCAGCGGACGGGCGTGCGACACCACATCTGGCTGCTCGCAGCGATAGGGCTGGTCGGAATTGGCACCATCGGCTCGGTCCTGGGGGCGCGGGCGATAGCGCGGACCGACGGGCAGAGGTCGCGGCAGGCCTTCGTCACGTCATCGATGGATATCGCCTCGACCCTGAAGCTGGCCATTCAGCACGAACAGGATCTCGTCACACCCGCGGGTGCCTTCGCCGTCCGGAATCCCAACGCCACCCAGGCCGACTTCCTTCAGTGGACAAATTCAGTTCGGGCCTTCCAGCGCTACCCCGAGGTCATCGGCATTGCCGAATTGGCCATGGTCCCAGCATCACAACTGAGCGCCTTCGCAGCACGAGCAGTCGTTGACCCGACAGGTCCGCTCGCTGCGGACGGCACCTTCCAGGTCACACCGGCCGGGAACCGTCCCTACTACTGCCTGGCGACGGCGACGGTGTCACGGACTACCTCGACCACGCCGGCCGGCCTCGACTTTTGCGATACTGAGTTGGGCGCGCCGCTCTTGAGGGCTAGGGACTCGGGCGAGGACGCCTATGTCCCGTACGGAACAGGCAAGAATGCCGAGCTGGTGTGGGGGACGCCCGTCTACCGCGACGGGTTCGTACCGGGAACGATCCAGGCGCGGCGTGACGCGTTCATCGGCTGGACGGGCACGTCAACCGTCCCGAACGTGATATTGGCGACCGCCCTGGCGCACCATCCGTCGACTGCGGTCGCTTTCGGCTACCACAGCAGCTCCTCAGCCGTCACGTTCAAAGCGGGATCGGCACCAGCCGGTGCCCAGTTCACGACGATCGACCTCAACAACGGATGGCATGTTCAGGTTTTCGGAGCGATGACCGGCGGCGGGGTGTTCGCAAACCCGAATTCGCTCATCCTGTTGGTCGGTGGCATCGTGGTCAGCCTGTCCCTGGGAGTACAGCTCTACGTGCTGGGCACCAGCCGCTCCCGAGCCCTCCAGTTGGTACGAGAACGTACCAACGAGCTCCACCACCAGGCGTTCCATGATTCACTCACTGGGCTCCCCAATCGGGCCTTGATCCTCGACCGTGCCGGCCAGATGCTGGCGCGTTCCCGACGGGACCGCTCTCCGGTGGCGGCATTCTTCATCGACCTCGACGACTTCAAGGACATCAACGACACGCTGGGCCACAAGGCTGGCGACCAGCTGCTGGTCGGCGTGGGAACCAGGCTGGACAGCGCATTGCGCCAAGGTGACACGGTGGGGCGCCTGGGCGGGGACGAGTTCGTTGTGCTGGCCGGAGGCGCCTCATTGAAGGCGGGGGGCGAGGTGTTGGCTGGGCGAATCCTCGACGTGCTGAGTGGCCCCTTCGAAATCTCGGACAGTGATGTCCCCCTGGCCGTGACCGCCAGTATCGGTATCGCCGAAGGGGATCGGGCGACGCCGGGCGAGCTGCTGCGAGATGCCGATATCGCCCTGTACCAAGCGAAGGCAGCCGGCAAGCACTGCGCCGTGCTCTTCTCATCCGCGATGCAGGAGTCCGTGGACGATCATCGGCATCTCGAGGTGGACCTGCATGACGCTCTCGAGGACGGCCAGTTCTTCCTGCTCTACCAGCCGACGGTCGACTTGGCCACGGGAGACATCACTGGCGTGGAAGCCCTCATCCGCTGGCAGCATCCCCAGCGGGGAATCGTGCTGCCAGACGAGTTCATCCCTGCGCTCGAATCGAGCGGCCTGATCGTTCCCGTCGGCCAGTGGGTGCTCGAAGCCGCGTGTCGACAAGGCGCGGCGTGGCAGAACATGGGGCATCGGATCACGGTGTCCGTAAACGTCTCTGCCGTGCAGCTCGAGCGGGACCGGATCGTCGACGAAGTCCACATGGCCCTCGGGGCCAGCGGCTTCGAACCAGCCAGGCTGATCCTGGAGCTCACCGAGACCGCGCTGATGCGCGACGTCCAGGCGAGCCTCGTCCGACTCAACCGGCTGAAAGCGATCGGTGTGGGCGTTGCCATCGACGACTTCGGGACCGGCTACTCGTCACTCGCCTACCTCCGACAATTCCCCATCGATGAGCTGAAGATCGACCAGTCGTTCGTCGCTGGCATCGCCGACTCGTCCGAGTCCGCCGCCATTATCCACACCTTGGTCCAGTTGGGCAAGGTACTGGAGCTCAAGACCATCGCCGAGGGCATCGAGAATCACGATCAGCTCGAGCGGCTTCGAGCGGAACACGTCGACATCGGCCAGGGGTTCCTGTTCGCTCGGCCTCTTGACGAGGAGGGCATTTCCCGCCTGTTGAACACCGCAGCTGGCAAGTTCAAAGATCTCCGGGTGCTTAGCTGAAATACCCCACTTGAGCGCTATTCCCTTTCCTTCCGCAATGGGACTAATGGCCCTGCCGAAGAGACATCGAGGATGTAACGCTCGTTACAAGGGCGTGACAGCGCTCTGACGAGTATCCGTGGGTTCAGCCCGGCTACGCAAGGAGCACCGCAATGAACAACAACGGCAATGGCAACATGGACAGCGAACTCGCACTACCGATCGGTGCGAGTCGGTGGGAGCGCGAGATATTCGACCACCTGACCCAACACATCATCCAAGAGCGGGAACTCCTAGCGGAGTACGTGGATGCCGCGACAGAGACAGAGTCCAGGGCCCTTGCCTATCTGATTGGCTTGCTCGTGGAAGATGAGCGCCGCCATCACCGCCTCTTCCAACAACTGGCTCTGTCCTTGAAAGCATCCGCCGAGTTGCAACCGGACAGTCCTCCGGTACCGAGGATTGACTTCGATAAGGAGAACAGAGCAGAGGTATTGGAGATGACAGAGCGTCTCTTGGAACGCGAAGAAGGCGACTCGCTCGAGTTGAAGCGCCTGCGCAAGGAGTTGAGCGATGTTGAAGACACCACCCTCTGGGGCCTGCTGGTTGAGCTGATGGAGCGTGATACCGACAAGCACATCGCCATCCTTCGCTTCGCCCAACGACACGCGAGGCGCCCCGTCTCCTAGCTCGAACCGTCGACCTTGGGACTGCGGCTATGCATATCGAACGTCGGTGGCCAACACTCCTCTTCTGAGTCGATTTCACATGTCCCCCACGGGAACTGTTGGTCAAGCCCCCAGAGCGCACCATATTTGGCGCGGCCGGGAGATGCCCTTCAACTCGCGTAAACCTCTGTCCTCAAACTCGATGCCAGCCCCTTCCACCAAGTCCGCAACCACGTCGGACACGAGGACCTCCCCAACTGCAGCGGAAGATGCTATGCGAGCGGCAAGATGGACCGCGATGCCTCGGATATCGTCACCACTCCGCTCAATTTCGCCGGCATGCAAGCCGCTTCTCACATGGATGGCGAGGCGGGTGGCGCCGTCACGCAAGGCCAATGCGCAGCGGATCGCGCGAGATGGTGCGTCGAATGTCGCGACCACTCCATCCCCGGTGTCCTTGACAAACGTTCCGCCAAAGCGGCTCAGTTGGCGCCGGACCAGCTCGTTGTAGTCGAAGAGGACTTGGGTCCAACGACGGTCGCCAAGACGTCTGGCCATGGACGTCGAGTCGACCATGTCGGTGAAGAGGATGGTGGCAAGCACCCGGTCGGGTCCTGGCTGGTAGCGCTCCCCGGTAATGAACTCTTGAATGTGGTCCACAAGCCCATCGAGGTCTCCCGGAAACGGCACAACGTCGTTACCCGGCAGAGCCACGAATCGCGCCCCAGCTATTCGTTCAGCGACGTAGCGACCGTGTTCCACGGTTGGGGCGATAGCGTCCCGACGGTGAAGGACCAAGGTGGGCGCGGTGATGCGCGGCAACAGGTATCGGTAGTCGGCCGTTGCGCTCTGCTCACTGAGCACAGCGGACACCGCCGGGGTGGCGCCGCGCATTGATGCCCGTGACCACCAGCGCTGGAACTCAGGATCGTCCGCAGCGCTCGGAGCAAAGAGACGCAAATCACTCAAGCCTTCGGCCCCCTTGCTCTCGCTGTCGGGATCGAGGCCAGCGCGGAACTCCTCCATCAACGCCATGGGAATGCCGATCGGATAGTCGTCCGCCTCGACAAACCTCGCGGACGCGTTGACCACGACCAGTGATTCGGTGCGCTCTGGGTGCTCGGCCGCAAACAGGAAGGCAGGAAGTGTCCAACCTGAGGCCGCAAGTACCGCGGCCCGGTTCGAACCGGCTGCGTCCATCACAGCTACGGCATCATCGACCCAGGTGCGATAGGTGAGTTCACCGACGTCCGATGGAGTGTCCGTCAGGCCAACCCCGCTGGGGTCGAACCGAATGAGGCGTCCACATGCTGCGAGACCCGGTATAGCGACGCCACTGAGGCTGCTCGCTCGTTTCGTCAATGGAGATATAGAGGCCGCAGCCGAAATCCAAGATGTCCCTGTCCCCTTCGCCCCACACCTGGTAGCCGATGTGAAGCTGTCCCCTACGGGCGTAACGGGTCTCTGGCGCCTCCATTGGCAGTCAGTCTTTCCCATAAACGCGACTTCGCACGGAAATGGCTGTTGACGACCCTCACCCACGGCCAGGTCCGGGGTCAGCGTGATGTCGTCGGATGCTGAAAGGCGCGGGGATTGCCTCGGAATAGATCCAGTGTGGAGGGGGCAGGCCCCGCAGGGCTGACCCGCTGACGGCAGCCCAGTCCGACATCGGCGGACGACCCAGCCAATCGGCGTCGTGGAGCACCGGGTTCAACTGGCCGGAGCCTCGAGTATGTCCCGCCATCCCGCTGGCATCAGGGCGTAGCTCATGACCGCACCCGAGGAGACGCTGACCAGAAGGCCGGACGCCCGAGGGTGGCCAGCGTCGCAGCAACGACCGGAACGGCTGCGCTGGCAGCCATCTGGCTGCTCGCCCTGGGACGCGGTGTAGTGCTCACTCTGTTCGGAGCAGGAGGTCTAGGAGTCATCGCTGTTCTGGCAGGTGCCCCGTCTTGACATAGGTGCCCGGATGCCACAGTCAGATCACGGCAGGACACGCCTTCGTGCTTCGTGTCGTCGGGAGGGTCCACCAGCACTTCCCGGGACCGGGGCGGTCGCCGAACGAGGCCACCGGATCCGAATCCACGTGCATGTCGGTAACGGTTATGTTACGGTAACATAATCGTTACGTTAGCGGATTGAGGTTGGATGCGAAGCACATCGATTCGAGCTGCCGAGCGGTTGGGCCAGGGATCCAGGTCCGGCGATCCCTTCGAGGCATTGGGTGATCCAAATCGGCGCGAGATCCTGCGTCTTCTAAGGGATGGCGATAAGCCAGTGCAGGAGATCGCCGAAGCGATGCCGATCAGTCGCCCTGCTGTCTCCCGCCACCTGCGCCTGCTGAAGGAGGCTGGCCTGGTGGCCGAGGAAGCTCGGGGAACCCGGCGCATCTATCACCTGCAGGAGCAGGGAATGCGTGCCGTCCAGGCCTATCTCGAAGGAATCTGGGGCGAAGCCGCGACGCGCTTTCGGTTGGTCGCCGAGAATACCAGCCGGAGACCGAAGAAATGACCGATCCACTCAAGTTGTCCTTCGATGTCGCATGCTCAGCCGAGCACGCGTTTGCCGTGTGGACGTCGGGCATCGGTACGTGGTGGCCCCGGGATCACACGGTGACGGGACAGGCCGACCGAGTCGTTCTACAGAGTGGCGTGGGCGGGAGGATCTACGAGCGCACGTCCGATGGTGTCGAGCACGACTGGGGCGAGGTGATTGTCTGGGCTCCGCCCACCCAGTTGGCGTACCTGTGGCACATCGGACAAGACCGCACCGACGCCACTGAAGTGGAGATTCACTTCGTCGCCCAAGGTTCTGCTTCTACCCGCATCGAGATCGAACACCGAGGCTGGGAACGACTGGGCGCTGTTGGCGAGGAGCGACGCAGTCAGAATCGTGGCGGCTGGCAGACCCTACTTCCTCACTTCGAGGCAGCCGTAGCGGAAGGAGTCACACAATGACTGTTGGCACCAAGGACAACCCGTGGAAGCTCAAGACAGCGCCGGGTACCTCGGAGTACACGATGTACAGAGACGAGGGGGCCGATCCACCTGCCCTGGTCTGTCAGGTCGGCTCCACCACTTTGCGGTACCACCTCCGAGCTGTCGATGACCTCCGTGCCTGGTTGGTCGAGCAAGGTGATTGGGTCGCACTCGGCGCAGCCGATGAAAAGAAGCCGGCAGCGGACGGCACCGTCGAGGCGTGGGGCCGATCCCCAGACAATCCCGTCGGCGGGTGGTACGGGCTGCGAAATGGCTACCGGGGTCGGTTCGGTATGTATCTCCCCCCCTTACTGGAGGCACTTGGACTCGCCGAAGTCACTCATGACGCGCGCAACAACAAGGTGCGGGCCGTCCACAAGGAGTAGGCCGGGTGATCACGAGGATTCCCCAGTTCGGTGAGGAGACGCAACCGTGGCAGTGCCCATTTCTAGTTGAGGGAGATGACGACGATGGCAGTGACCAAAGTGATCAGGTACAGGACCAAGGCGGAATCCGCCGACGACAATGAGCGTTTGATTGGCGGCGTGTTTGCCGAACTGGCGGAGGAGAAACCCGAGGGACTCCGATATGCCGCGTTTCGACTCGAAGACGGGGTCAGTTTTCTTCATGTAGCCACCATTGAAGGTGAAGTGAACCCTTTCCAAGCTTCGAGAGCGTTCGCTGAATTTCAGTCGGACATTCACAATCGGATCGACGAGGGACCTGTGGCAGCCGATGCATCGATCGTCGGCTCCTATCGGGCGTTCACCGACTGATGGTGTACCGCCTCTGGAGTGGGTGCAGACCTTGAGAACTGACTGGGCCGACTGGACCCCCATTCGTGGCCATCGGCAATCTCGAACCGATCCTGAGCATTGTCCCCAACCCGGTCGACGCCTTGGCGTTGGAGACAGTGGCGGAGCCGCGATGTTCGCCGACGCGGGGGTTGGAATGATGGGCCTTCGCTGCGGCAGCGCTGGTCATCGGAAGCGTGGTGGGCTCGATGTCTTCGACCTGTTCCCTCATGTGATGGCGCCACCAGCCACCAACTCGGCCTACAGCCTGACGGTGTCCAACAGCGCCGATCCCTCACAGCCTCGAAGTCATGACCGTTGTGGCTGTCGCCATCTTTCCCCTGATCCCCGATACCAAGGGTGGAGCCTGTACATCTCTGCCGGCGCCTTTCTGCGACACCCATCCGTCCCGCTCCAGCTAGAGACGGTGAAACGACACCGAGCGCCATCTCAGGATTTGGCCTAACCTTCCGGTGGGCGGGCACCAATGGGGGGCCCTCTTGCAGTACGAATATCCAACTAACGACCTAGTTCTACTTGGTGCCCAGGTTTCTGGATTTTGTGACAAGTTTCAGGCGGCT
>JADMIJ010000204.1 GCA_015478655.1 Acidimicrobiales bacterium
GCCGGTTGGGCGACGTAGCGTCGGCATTGAGCACCTTGGTGCATTGGTGGTGTGACGGGCACCACGTAGTGAGTCCACCTATATTCGGGCGCTCTCAGAGAACTGAGCCAACGCGGACTCGGACTCCACCCTCGGGTCTGAGTGCGCTGAGTCCAGTCCCACGTATCTCGCGTTGGGCATCCACCAGTGTGAGCGTGGTGCGCTGGAGGAGCCGAGTGATGGCGACCTGGATCTCGGTGAGGGCGAGCGCGAAACCAAGGCACCGACGGTAAGGACCGCCGAAGGGGATGAATGAAAAGGGCTCGGGCTCGTGTTCGAGCCATCGTTCCGGCCGGAATGAGTCAGCATCCGGGCCCCAGAGTTCGGGGAGACGCTGTGTCACGAACGGGGAGAACACGACGATCGACCCGGCCGGGATGAGCTGGCCTTCATAGGTGAACGCGTCCGAGGCCCGTCGACCGGACAGTGATGCCGGGGGCCAGAGTCGGAGGGCTTCGTTCACGGCTGCGCTCACGTAGTTAAGTGCGCGCAGGTCGTCCCCATCAGGCACCCGACATCCGGCTCCTAGGCGGTCCGTAACATCGTCACGGGACCGCTCCCACTCGTAGGGCGTACGCAGTAGTTCAAGCAGCGTCCACGCCACGGCAGCCGAGGTGGTGTCGTAGCCGGCGGCGATCAGCGAAACCACCTGGTCACGCAGCTCAGCATCGCCCAGGTCGGTGTCGAGGAGCATACCCAACACGTCGTTGCCGCGATCGCCGCTCCCCCGGCGCCTGGCGATCTCGGCGTCTACGACCCGGTCGGCCGCTCTCCTGGCGCGACGAGACGCACCGGACCCAGGCGCTCCTCGGAACTGGAATTGCGGTGGTCGGTCAACGAATCGGATCGCCGGCTCCAATACTTCACCAAGGGCGTCGGCATGCCTGGCAAGGGACTCACCGAACAGTACGCGCACCACGATGCGGCGCACGGTCCGTCGATACAGCGAATAGAGGTCAACGGTGGTGCCTGGAACAAGAGCATCGATGGTTGCGTCGACCTCTTCCACGATGACAGGAACTGCGGAATCAATGCGGCGGGTGGCGAACGCTGGTTGGACGATGCGGCGCCGTCGGCGGTGGTCCTCACCATCGGTCAGTACGAGCGCGGTCGGCCCATTGATCGGTTCGAGCACCCGCATCGCCTCATACCAGGTAAACGAGTCGGGTCGGTCCGAGAGGATGATCTCATTGGCACTACGGCCGAAGAGGTACACGTAGCTCGCTGGTCCCAACCCCAGGCGCACAACGTGCCCGTAGCGCCGATACAAATCGCGGGCCAACTCATGCGGACGCCGCATCCCCGCCACACCAGCGGCCGGCAGTCCGATGAGCCCTGGGCCTGGAAGCCGCGCCATGGTGCTCACGCTATGACGAGCACGCACCGTTCACCCAATCGGGGCGATGGTGAGGATGCAGTTCTCGGAGCGAGCCCCAACCGCTAGCACCCCGGGCCTGGCGCTTCAGTCATAGGCGCTGCAGCGGGGTGCCTTAATCACAGCCTGCCCTCAGCCTCTTGCTGTTCCACCGCTAGCGCCTCGAGGTAGGCCATGCCGGCGACGGGGTCATGCCGCATCAGCTCGAGATACCGGGTCTGCTGGTCCACGGATGCCCGGTCGTAGACCTGTTGCATTGAGGGGTGCAGGTCGTCTCGGCCGGTGGCCGACATCTAGGGCTACGCCGCCGACGGCAGATAAGGTTGAATGACCCAGCGGACGATCGAAGATTCCACGTCAATGACGGTATCGCCGGCATCTCGATGCGCGGTGGATGCCCAACTACCGTCACACCATGGACCACGAGGGGTATTGCGCCGAAGCCGTCTTCGTTGAGGCGGGGCGCTGATTCAGATTGTTCACCAGCTCCAATCTCCGGGAGCCAGGGCTCGCCGACTCATTGCCCGAAGTCTGCCGAGTTCGTGGGCGGTTCCAAGACAGCACCGGCAACTGGTACGACGTGTGGTCCATTATCGACCATGCGGGCGATCTGTCCGAGCAGAAGCGGGTCAGCGCAAGCCTCACGGACATCTTGAGCGCGCCGAGCTCACCGTTCCGGGGTTTAGGCCCCGAGACCCGCTGAATTGCTGCGTATGCGTGCCGAATACTCATCCGACGAGGTCACGCAACAAGTCGGTACTCGTGAATGAGGCCGCCGAGGACCGCATCGCGACGTAGCAATATCCGATCCAGTTTGTCGATCGGATATTGGCGCGACCTGTGGGTGCCGAATATCCGATCCGACTCGCTCGCCTGGAGTTTCGTCGGCACCTGTGGGTGCCGAAAACCCCGTCCAAGTGATTGACCTGGGGTTCTGTGCAACGT
>JADMIJ010000205.1 GCA_015478655.1 Acidimicrobiales bacterium
AAGCCGCATCCCCCAATTGAATCACATCAGTATTATTATCGCGAGGATGCACTAGCGGCTAGAGAAGTCCTCGGATGATCTGGATGACCTCATCGGGGCGGTATCCCTGACTACGGCAATACTCGACGAGGTCTCGCACCCTTTTGACCACGGCGCTCCGTTGAGGAGTTCCAGCCACAGTGATCCCCCGGCCTCGTTGGAAGTCGAGGAGACCCTCGTCCCGGAGAATGCGCAATGCTCGAAGAACAGTGTTCTTGTTCACACCAAGGACCGCCGCCATATCCTTGGCCAAAGGCAACCGCTCGCCAGGTCCCGCCTCACCATCGGCAATGGCCCGGCGAATCTCAGCCGCCATTTGGTCATGCAACGCTATCGCTTCAGTGCGGTCGACCTTGACATCGAACATGGTACTATTGATACTAGCTCTATGAAGCCTGGGGTGAGATCGGTGCCATGACCCTCCTAGACGAGCCAAGCGTCAAGTCCCACAATCACACCCAAGTCCTGTTTCAAGAGGCGAAGCAGCGTCGACGGCGCCGGTGGCTCCTTTCCGGATTGGTCATCGGAGTTGTGCTGGTGGTGCTCGGCATTGCGGCAGAGTTTGTCTGGGGTAGGGGTGGTGGACCTTCGGCGCAAACGATCCGAGTCCCAGCCCCGCCGGCAGCGGTCAGTGCGCCGCCCGTCTGTTCCGTGCACTCCGGTTTCGAGCTCTCGCTTGCCCATGACTACGGCGGACAGTCTTCCCCGGTGAAGGCCGCTGAATGGTTCGCCAGACAGGGCGGTGTGCCGAATATCCCAGCAGAGGGATGGCACGAAACGAACCTCAGTGTTCAGGGTGCGACTGTCTACTCCGGGGAGACTCGGCTGAGCGTTGTGCGGGGATCCGATGGTACGTGGCAGGTGGATGGCGGAATGCTCTGTACGTAGGTCGATTGTCACCTAACACTAATGATGTTGTTGAGCTTCCGTGAGGGTCCACCGCCGAAAGGCTGGTCCTTTGTAGTTTCGGAAGCACCGGGGTCATCGGCCTGACTTCAGATCATGTGGATGCTGGACTGTATCTACGCCCCGTCGGCGGAACTCCGGACCAACAGAGTCGAGGCGCGGCGCGCCCCGTTCCAGAGGGGGTGATGGGCCGGTCTGTTAGGAGCAGATCGACCCGCACCGTCACTCCTTTCCGGGACGGCCGAGCCACCCCTCAACCCGCTAAAGGAAAGGAAGGGATGGCCATGACCATCGTAGAAGCTGCGCGTGCTGTTACCGGCGGCATCGATACCCACGGCGAAGTCCACGTTGCTGCCGCTCTGGATGAGGTGGGTGGACTGCTCGGCACCAGGGCGTTCGATGCCACACCGGAGGGCTATTCGGCCCTGCTCTCGTGGCTCGCCGGTTTCGGGGCTGTCGAGAAGGCCGGCGTGGAAGGGACGGGTTCCTATGGGGCCGGGCTGGCCCGTTTCCTCGCTCGAGCTGGCGTCGAAGTGATCGAGGTCGATCGGCACAACCGCCAGAACCGTCGCCGCCAAGGCAAGTCCGATCCGATCGACGCGGTCGAGGCTGCTCGTGCCGTCCTGTCCGGAAGCGTGCGGGGCAAGGCCAAGTCCAGAGACGGTGCCGTCGAGGCCATCCGGTTCCTGGTGGTGGCCAAACGGTCGGCACGCCAAGCCAGGGTCAAGGCCCTCACCCAGATGCGCCAACTGACCTTCACGGCCCCTGACCAGCTCCAAAGTCGGATCAAGGGCCTCCCCGCCCCCCAGTTCATCGCCGCCGCCAAGGGACTACGGCCGACTCGGTCGGCTGATCCGGTCATGGCCGGCGACGAGGGCATCGCTCTCCTCACTGGCCCACCGCATCGGTGAGCTCGACGGAGAGATCGCCCAGCTCGACGCCAGGATCACCCCCCTCCTCGAGGCCCACGCTCCCGACCTGCTCAATGTCTATGGCGTCGGCGTCGACACCGCGGCGACCTTGCTCGTGACCGCCGGCGACAACCCGGAACGTCTGCGGTCAGAGCCAGCGTGGGCCCACCTGTGCGGTGTCTCACCGCTGCAGGCTTCCTCGGGCAAGGTCACCCGTCATCGCCTCAACCGGGGGGGAGATCGCCAGGCCAACCGGGCCTTGTGGACCATCGTCATCTCCCGACTGGCATCCGATCCCGAGACCCAGGCCTACATGGAGCGCCGAGTGAAGGAAGGTCGCTCCAAGCGCGAGATCATCCGCATGCTGAAGCGCTACGTCGCCCGTGAGGTCTACCGCCACCTGCCTCGCGGCTGAATCCCCGGACCAGGATCTGGCTCACCTAACCTCGATCATTCATCCGACCTCTGGCGAAGAGCCCCAGGAACTACAAGTTGGTTC
>JADMIJ010000075.1 GCA_015478655.1 Acidimicrobiales bacterium
GTGACCTCCACACCCCCACCATACTACGCGCGCACTAACTTGGCGGGGACCCTAATTAAGCGGTCATCCCCCCATGGCAAGAAATCCCACACCGCAAGAAATAGAGCACATCGATCAAGGAGAGCAAACAATGAGCAAAGAGACCGGTCCTGAGGCGGCAGCCAAAGGCGTTGTCGAGGATGTCAAAGGCAAAGCCAAGGAAGCGGCGGGTGCCCTCGCCGGAAACGATTCGCTTCGAGACGAAGGCAGAGCTCAGCGGGATAAGGCCGAAGCCCAGCGAGACGTGGCTAAGAAGGAGGCTGAGGCGGACAAGTCCCGGGCCACAGCCAAGGCCCACGAGGCAGAGCAGCGCGCTCATCAGCGGTAGCCGAATCCCGCGATCGAGAAGGCGCGAACTCGACGGGTCGAAGCCGGAGAGACGACCGGTCTCTTCGGCTTCGACTTGCTCGGCGACGACGTGCGCCACCAGGCGGCCGGATGTATGGGCTGCACCCGGTGGATCTCGAGGGGCGCGCACACCCGGCCCCAGCGTCAGGCTGTCAGCGATCGACCGCCTGTTGCAGCTGAGCCTTTGACATTGTCGACCTACCCACTACATTCTTCCGACGCGCTTCCTCATAGAGTTGCTGGCGGGTACGCCCTCCACTCCCCTTGTGAGAGCGAAGACCGCCCCTACGGCTCGAGGAGATGTCCTTCACTGAGGTGCGACTGGCCGTCTTGGATTCGCCCGACCGTGCCCGCTCCTTGTTGACTGTCCGTGCCGCAATCTCCTCCGCCTGTCCTTCTGACTCCCCTCGGTCAATCAGCCCTTCCTTGATATGGTCATACTGACGCTCTCGCTTCTGATTCCATGTCCCTCGAGGCACCGCTCCTCCCTCCGTCAGATGGTCCGTCACGGCGTTCTCACTGGATGCGGGCTCCGGTGTTCCATAGCTTCCACCCAGCTCGAAGATGACGTTCCCTGTCCGGGTCTGCGGCAAACATTCGACGGCTTCGCCCCACCTTCGACAGCAAGGCTGGGGCGGGATGACTGACGGTCGCCGTGGCCCGTTCAGTTCACCGCATTGTTCGCGGGTACAGCGCTTCCGTTGGGCAACTTCCCGATCAACTCTGGGAATGCGGTCCAAACGATTCCCGAAGCTTGGCGAGACACTCAGTCAGTAGTCGCGACACGTGCATCTGACTGATGCCGATCCGAGCGGCGATCTGCGACTGGGTCATTCCCTCGATGAATCGAAGATTGAGAATGGCGCGCTCCCGCTCGGGGAGCCGGGCCAGAGAGATGGCCAGCATCATGCGGTCCTCGGTTCCCGCAAATCCTGAGTCGACCTCACCCAAGCGGTCCGCAACAGTGCCTTCCTGACGGTCCGGGGCGTCGATCGATGAAGTGCGGTAGCTCTGTCCAGCTTCGAGGGCCTCCAGGACCGCCTCTTCGGAGGAATCAACGGCATCGGCCATCTCTGCCACTGTCGGCGGCCGTCCCAGCTCCTGGGACAAGGATTCGATGACGTGCCCGAGCTCGAGATACAGCTCTTGGATCCGTCTCGGCGCTCGGATGGCCCAACCCCTGTCCCGAAAGTGTCGCTTGAGCTCTCCGATGATGGTACGAGTGGCAAAGGTGCTGAACTCCACCCCCCGTTCGGGATCGAACCTGTCGACGGCCTTGATCAGGGCAATCGATGCGACCTGGGCCAGGTCGTCGTAGGTCTCTCCACGATTGGAAAATCGGCGAGCCAGCTGGAAGGCCAGGCCGAGGTGCGCTTCGACCAGTTCGTCTCGCAGTCGTTCGTCAC
This sequence comes from Acidimicrobiales bacterium, assembly GCA_015478655.1. Taxonomy (GTDB): domain Bacteria; phylum Actinomycetota; class Acidimicrobiia; order Acidimicrobiales; family RAAP-2; genus Bog-756. The sequence continues at coordinate 1,794 of JADMIJ010000075.1, forward strand.
GCGACTGTGCGAATTCGGTCAATTTCTGGCGGGTGGCTTCGTCAGGTCGGCCCTGTTGGGCCATCAGGCTTGTTGCCGGGCCCGCTGCTTGCGCAGCCACGCGCGCTCGTACCCGCTCCGGTTGTCCCGACCGTGGGCGTCAACCAACGCGTCGAGTATCCGGGCGGACAGTCCCTCGAGTGAGGGATCACTGACGGCGTCGACGACTGAATCGTCCGATGTTGCCTGGTGGGTACACGATACTTCGATGAGTCCAGCATCCCGGATGAATTCCAGCTCCAGTCGCCCTCCGCCCCCTTCGTTCACGAGTGAGATGCACAGCTCGTCAACAGCCAAGCGGAGATCCTCGATTTCTTCGACATCGAAGCCGGCGCGGGATGCGACGGTGGCAGCGGTGAGCCGGGCCAACACCAGCAAGTCCGCACTGACCGGAATGGACAACGTGACCAGATCGCTCACCAGCCGCCCTCCGTGGAGGCTAACGAGCCGGCACCGGTCAACCCTGGACCGCCTCGTCAAGGGCGGAGAAAATTGAGAACAGCTCGGTGAGACCGGTGATTTCGAATACTTTGAGCACCCGGGCGTCGGAAACGACGATTCGCATGCTGCATCCCGCCTCGCGGCACCCCTTGAGCGCCCCAACCAACACGCCCAGCGCGGTGGAATCCATGAAGGTCACACCCAGAAGATCGACAACCACGACATCAGGCCTCCGGCCGATGGTCGCCTCCAATTCTCCCCGCAGCGCCGGAGCGGTGGCGATATCGATCTCGCCTGCTGCACGGACTATCGAGACGCCATCGCGGGTCTCCTCTGATATGTCGAAGGTCTCGTCCACAGTCGCAAACTTCCTCTTGGTTCCGGCGAACCGGCTCGTCTAGCGGCGTTCGCTCGGGCTACACGTGGTCCGGGATCACGTTGACCCAGAGCACGCCCGCGCCGTCGAACGGAATGTCAGAACCTCACCCTACCGGCATGTGAGCACGGCATGGATCGGGCAAATTGGCGAGCGAATTCCTCAACATTACGGGCCAGCCAGGTGCGCCCCGCTCTGGTTCAAGTCGCATGGTGGGGTTCTGGATCGGCCGACCCCCATTTGGGAGACCAAACCGCCGCCGGCTCCTTCGACCTCTGCCGAGTGGGTATGGTCAATCGGAACCGTGGGTAGGAGTCTGGATGACCAAGGCACGCCTCGCTGACTATCAGGAAAAACGCCATCGGGGCCTGACGCCAGAACCGATTCCCCCGATCGATACCGGCGACCCTGGAGCGGAGGCCTCACCTGCGGGTGGGAGATCTTTCGTGATCCAGGAGCACCATGCCTCGAGCTTGCATTGGGACTTTCGCCTCGAACGTGACGGGGCCCTGGTGTCATGGGCGCTTCCGAAAGGACTGCCGTTGAGCCCGGCCGAGAACCACTTGGCTGTCCATGTCGAGGACCATCCCTTGGAGTACGGCTCGTTCAGCGGCACCATCCCCGCCGGCCAGTACGGAGGGGGCGAGGTCTCCATTTGGGACAAAGGATCCTATGAATGCGAGAAATGGACCGACCGGGAGATCAAGGTCGTCCTCCACGGCAATCGTACCGAGGGGCGGTACGTCCTCTTCCCCACCAAGGGCAAGAATTGGATGATTCACCGAATGGATCAACCGCCCGAGGGGTTCGAGCCGCTGCCTCGGAGCCTCTTGCCGATGCTGGCCGTGTCGGGCCCTCTGCCCACCGAGGAGGACCAGTGGGCATTCGAATTCAAATGGGATGGAGTCCGGGTCATCGTGTGGGTCGATGGGGGGCGGGCCCGAGCCCTCAGTCGAGGCGGACACGACATCACTGGGACCTTCCCGGAGTTGAGGGACCTGGGTGAGGCCCTTGGTTCGAACCAGGTTCTCCTCGATGGTGAGATCGTCGTGTTCGAGGAGGGCGGTCGCCACTCCTTCTCTCGCCTTCAGCACCGCCTGCAAGTGGCTTCGCCGAGGAATGCGGCTCGGGCCGCGCTTCGAGACCCCGCCAGTCTGGTCTTCTTTGATCTTCTCCATTGCAACGGTCGCTCCCTGATCGGATCGTCCTACGACGAACGGCGGAAGGAGCTGGAGCGATTGGCTCTCGCAGGCCCCAGCTGGGCCGTGACCCCTTCCTTCATCGACGAGCCGGGCGAGCAGCTGTTTCGGTCCGCACTGGAGCTCGGCATGGAAGGGGTCGTTGCCAAGCGAAGAGCGAGCGTGTACCGACCGGGCGTCCGCAGCCGGGATTGGGTGAAGGTCAAAGGACAGCGCACCCAAGAGGTGGTCATCGGTGGGTGGGCGGCGGGAAAGGGTGATCGCCAATCGACCTTTGGCGCCCTCCTGCTCGGCCTGCCCTCGACGACGAAGCGAGGCAAGTTGGACTATGTCGGAAAGGTGGGGACCGGATTCACACGAATTCAGCGGGAGGGTCTGTTGCGCACACTAAGGCCATTGGAGCGCTCGACGAGCCCGTTCGAGCAGCGCCTTCCTCCGAGTCTCGAGAAGGGAGTGGTGTGGGTCCGGCCACGTCTCGTCGGGGAGGTCCAATACGGAGAATGGACTCCCGACGGTCGCCTCCGCCATCCCGTGTGGCGAGGCGTTCGATCCGACAAGACGGTCAAGGATGTCCGCCGTGAGTCGTGAGACCATCAGGACAACCATCGATGGGCGCGAGCTGACGATCTCCAACCTTGACAAGGTGTTCTACCCGGACAGCGGGTTCACCAAGGGGGAGATGATCGACTACTACGTCCGCATCGCGCCGTTCATGCTGCCGCACCTTGCTGATCGGCCCTTGACCATGAAGCGATTTCCCGACGGCGTGGATGGCTCTTTCTTCTTCGAGAAGCACGCGCCAAGGCACGCGCCCAAATGGGTCCGTCATGTTTCAGTGCCTTCGACCGCCGCCGGGGACGCCGTGGTCTACAGCATCGTCTCCGACGTTGCCACCCTGGTCTGGGCCGCCAATCTGGCCACCATCGAGTTCCACGTCCCCCTTTGGAGCGTGAGGCGGCGGCGCAAGCTCCCGGGACCGCCAGACCACATGGTCTTCGACCTTGATCCCGGGGAAGGCACCACGATGGTGGAGTGCTGCGCGGTGGCGCGACACATCGCCGATCTGCTGGCAGAGAGCTCGCGAGACAGCGTGGCAAAGACGAGCGGGTCGAAGGGCCTCCAACTCTACGTACCGCTGGGAGGACCCACCACCTGGGACAAGGTGCGCAAGGAGGCCCACCAGATTGCCATCAGGTTGGAGGCCGACCATCCAGATCTGGTCGTCTCCAACATGCGCAAGAGCCTGCGCCGCGGCAAGGTCCTGGTCGACTGGAGCCAGAATCATCCCGCCAAGACGACCGTTGCCGCCTATTCCCTGCGGGCCCGTCCGGACCCAACGGTCTCAACCCCGGTGACCTGGGAGGAGGTGGTCACATGCCATGAGAAGGCCGATCCGGACCTTCTGCGCTTTACGGCCGAAGACGTGCTGGCTCGAGTCAACCAACATGGCGACCTGTTCGCTCCGGTGTAGAACGCGGCCTCACGACTCTCGGGGACGACCAGCAGCCTCCTCGTTGTCCCCAGATCGGCCCGAAACCACGGGAACGATGACCCACAACAGGACAAACATGCCGACGACGGACGCGAAGATCAACGGCACCGCGATGCCGTTGAGAACCACTCCAGCCACCAGCAACACCGTGGTGGACATGGCGAGCCCCACCGCCGCCAGCCCACCCAGCGCCATCGCATTCGCTACCCGGAGGAGAGGCGCCTTCTTGTGCTGACGAAAGACGAGGCGATGGTAGGCAACCGGAGCTGACAGCAGCCCTGTTGCCAGAGCCGCCAGGAGGAGGCAGGCGATGTAGAGGTGGCGTTGGGTGCTGTCGATCCTGGCGAATCGCGCCGTGAACGGCAGCGACAGGAGGAACCCGAACAGCACCTGAACGCCGATTCCGGCCACACGAAGCTCTTGAAGGAGCTCCATCAGATTGCGATCCTCGCGCTCCTCCTCGGATTCGTGACGTCCTGGGTCGTCCCGGGCTTGAACACTGGAGCTGGAGGGTGCGTGCATGGTCCGGCCTTCGCTGGCTCTACCCCAATTGATGCCGGCTAACCAGGAATTCCGAACGATGGGGGCCATCCAGGCACCCACCTCGGACAGATGAAGACCTTGGCGGTTGATGCGCCCATCGAGTGGGTATGGCACGGTCCATGGCCACATCGCTCCCTCTACAGACGGCTCATGTTGTCGATTTCCCCGGCAGGTCCACATGCCCAGAGGGGTCGGTTCGCCTGTCGGTAGCGTTCCAAGCGGCATGGCCGATCTGCACGCTCACGCTCTCCGGATGGCTGGACTGCGAATCATCGGTCGCACTCCACGCTCAATTCGATCAGGTCGCATGGGGATCGTTCGCTGAGGTTGTCCTGGACATCGGGGGACTGACCCGTCTCGACGCGGCTGGGAATGCGGCCTTGGACAGCCTCCAGCGCCTCATCAGGACGCACGGTGGGCGTGTGCGGATCATGGGATCGATTCCGCTTGCCCCACATCGAGACTGACGGAAGAGCACGGCCGACTCCACCCGGTCAGTGGCGGTCCCCCGGATCACCCTCATTCGAGCCCTGGGGTTTCAAGTGGTCCAATCGGGGTATCCAAGAGCCGAGCACTCCACGCCTCTCACGGCGTCGATCGGCAGTCCCGGCGCCAGCCGGGGCTGCGATCGCGGCTGGTGCTAGACCCTCAGATCGCCGATGCCCAACGAATCGGGGCCCTGGTCTCCACCTCCGGCGTCTGGCTCTGCCTCAATCCGAACAACCGGTTCCGAGGTGAACAGATAGGTCCGCAGGTGCTTGTCGAGGACTGGGTCGTTGCGGCGAAGCCACTCCAGTGTCATCGCGGCATGCTCCTTTTCTTCGTCCCGGTTGTGGGCCAGAACATCGGCAAGCGCTGCGTCCGTTGTGGCATCGACCCGCTGGTCGTACCAGTCGACCGCCTCCAGTTCCTCTTGGATCGATGCGATCGCCCGGTGTCGGTCTATCGTTTCCGACGAGAGCCGGTCCTCGGGCTCATGGAGTCCTGCGCTTTGAGCCATCGTCCTTCCTTCCTGCGGTCCTCCCTCTCCGTCACGGGCTGACCTCTTCGTTGTCGTGGCCTGACCATTCCTCAGAGCGTAACTGCGCCCAGTTCAGGAACTGGCCGGGGCCGGGTCGTGTCGGCGTAGCCGCTCTCAGCTGGCCTGCCACACGGAACCACGTGCACAGTCACGGATCCAATCGGCCAGGGTGGCCAGCGGACCGATGATTGTGTTGGCGGTTGGTTCGGCACCAGCCTGCGGACGCGGGCGATTTGGAGCGGTGTCCCGGACCCGCGCATAGAGGCGACCCAGCTTGATTCTCTCCAGTTGTGGGAGGGCGACAGCAACCAGCGGAAGCACCTCGGCTTCTTCCCGTTCCGAGTGGTCAAAGACCGTCGACCAGAGGTCCGCCAGCTCCGGCTGGAGGACAGCCTCATCGAAGCCCGCCCTCTCCAAGCGATAGAGCCGGCTTTCGATCTCGGCTTGTTCGGAGAGTCGAGGTTCAGCAAGCTTGCCATCGTCCACCCCGTGGAGGGCGGGATAGAGGGCAATCTCCTCCGCCACCTCATGCCTGATCAACCGAGTTGCCACATCCGAGAACAACTCCGGGCTCGCGTCACCCCGGCGGGCCAATCGGGCGAAGTCGGCGTTGATCGACGCATGGTCCCGCTTCACCATCGCCACCACATCCCTAAGGTCCACCGTCCGACCCCCTTGATCTGCCTACTGCATTACCAACCCGGTCCCGGCGCAAACCTCTCAGGCAGCGGTCGAGTGGGCGCACCTCCCTTTGGACGAGAGCGCTGGACTTGAATCCGGTCTGGGGAACCAGGCTCATGGCTCCATCTGGTAACCCACCCGCCCGGAGCCTTCGGCGCCCCGGGCAACGAGGTTCACGAGGCTGCCGATGGCCTCTTCTCTGACCAGGCCCGCTCAACCCATGTTCGCCCCGATGTCGGAGGGGCCGGGCCATCGTGGTCAGGGTAGGCCCCGGGGACGGTACTGAACACTGATGCGGGGCCCTGCTCGGGCCATCTTGGGGACGGAGTGCTCCCACGTCCGTTGGCAGTTGCCGCCCATCACCAGGAGATCTCCCCCGCCGACCAGGTAGCGCCGACTGGCGCCTCCCCCTTTGGCTCTCAGAAGGAGTCGCCGCGGCGAACCCAGTGAGACGATGGCGACCATGGGATCTTCCACGGTTTCCCGTCCAATCGTGTCACCGTGCCAGGCGACACTGTCCCGCCCGTCTCGATAGAGGCACAGGCCGGTAGTGCTGAACTGTGCGCCCGCCTCGCCTCTGTAGTGATCCAGAAGCGCCAGCCTGGCCTGGTCCAGGGCAACGGCGGGCAGCGGATCCTCTTCTCCGTAGAAGGCAAGGAGTCGAGGAACATCGACGAGCCTGTCGTACATCCGACGCCGCTCTGACCGCCAGGCGACGGCGGCCAGCAACTCGTTGAACAGCGAATCCGCCCCAGCCATCCACCCGTAGCAAAAATCCACCCAGGCGCCACACCCCAGCTGCGTTCTCTCGAAGGGGAGGTTCAGGGGCCGCGGCCCAATCCTCTCGCCCCCTCCGAACAACGACCCCTGCAAGACCACCATCAGCAGCCGATGGTACACGAACACCTGTTCGTATGCCAGAGGGGGATCGGTACCCGTTTGTCCGATTCGACCGAAAGCAGAAGAGGGCACCAGGGACCAAGAGAAGAGTCCGTTCACCGGCGAGAGAGTCTGGGTATGGTCGATCGTAGATGGATGTGTGGACATACTCACTGAGGCCAAGTGTCGATTCGGTGCGATTTAGCCGACGGCTAATACGTGGAGCGCTGGCCACCTTCGATATCGACTTCATAGAAGAAGCGGCCATCCTGACCGACGAGCTCGTAGCCAACGCCATTATCCACGGCGAACCTCCCATCGGGCTGAACGTGAGGACCGACGAAGAGACGCTCTCTGTCGCCGTGACCGACGGCGGCGCAGGCAGTGCGGAGCCCCTGCCGCTCGATCCAAGTGCAGAGCGCGGTCGAGGTCTCACAATCGTCGACAAGCTGTCAGATGCGTGGGGGGTGACCGACCTACCCGAAGGAAAATGTGTGTGGTTCGAACTCAAGCTCAAGAGGGTGATGAGCGAGGTCAGGCACGGGCTCTGTTGATGCCTCACCTCAATCCATTGGGGTTGGACCTCCCATCGCGTCCGTTTCCTCACCATCGTGAATTGTCCGAGGATCGCGCACTTCCGACCCGGGATCCCGAGCTTCGCCCTTTTGCTGGGTCTTCTCAGCGCCGATAGGGCGGGGGTCTCGTCCCGACCAGGTGCTTGACGGGTCGCTGGCGGGAAACGTCTCTTTCAACATCTCATCCAGATACTCTTCGACGCGTGGGTCCGTCTCAGATTCTGGATTCGCCCATTCCATCTCGGCTCTCCTTGTCACAAGATCGGCATCCCCGGTTCGATTCAACTACCTCCCCAGGTCCAACACAACAGTTGCTCTGGCCTTGGCTCACCGCCACAACGGCGACATCGGCGATCAGTTTGTCGCCGGATTCCTTGGCCGCACCGGATTGCCGTCATTTTGCCCGCCTCACCGCCAGGATGGCCACATCGTCGGCTCCTCTGTCATCGATCATGAGTTCAGCGAGGAGGTGGTCGACGAGAGCGTCCGGATGTCGATGCTCAGGTGCGGCCGCAGCTTGAAACAGCAGATCCATTCCCTCATCAGGATGCCGATAGCGACGCTCCACGAGCCCGTCAGTGAACAGCACGAGCGTCTCCTCATCGAGTGAGGTGGCCATTTCTTGAAAGCAGGCGTCCCCTGCACCAAGCGGAGGACCAGGCCGCACGTTCATACTTCGCACTCCGCCGGATCCAGCAGCAATCGGTGACGGATGGCCCGCGGATGCCAGCCGCAGTAGGCCAGAGGATGGCTCGATGGTGGCAACCAGCGCCGTCGCGATGTGTTCGATGTCGGAGGCAATGAAGAAGGCGTTCACGCGGTTCAGTGCGTCGCTCGGAGTTGCACCTTCAGAAAGCAGAAGTGAAAGGCCGTGACGGAGCTGGCCCATGACTGAGGCTGCCACCATGTCATGGCCCTGGACATCACCGACTACCAGCGCGGCGGCCGGTCCGTCCAACGAAACCACGTCATACCAATCGCCACCCACTTCGACATCGTTCGCGGCCGGTACATAGCGCGCGGCAAGGATCAGTCCCGAGACCTGTGGGAGGCGAGCTGGAAGCAAGCTTCGCTGCAACGTATGGGAGTTGTGGTGCTCCCGGTCGAGCACTCGAGCACGCTCCACCACACCGGCGATCTGGCTGGCGAGTTCCTCCGCACCTTTGAGTTCCCGGACCGAGTAGCGCCGGCCTGATCCAGCAGAAACCAAAGTGACCGTACCCCGGACTTCGGCACCGACCATCAAAGGCACAGTCATGTACGACGTGAACGAGAGTTCCTTCACAATGGCGAAATGTCTCTCGTCTTGACAGGTTGCCCGAAGGAATTCATCGGTCATTTCTGACGACCATCGTGACTCACCGGTGTTCATAACGTCGGCGCTGGGATGTCGGCCTCGGGGATCGGGGGCGTAGTGCGCCAGTAATTCGTCCGCCAGGTGCCGCTTGCTCCGGTCGGCGTGGCGCGATACGAGTCGCCGGATCAGGCCGTCCTCGTCGGTGACATCGATGAGGCAGAGGTCGCCAAGGGCGGGAACAGCGACCTCGGCAAGCCGTTCGAGCGTCTGTACATAGTCGCTAGCCTGGGACACGATCCGATTCGCTCGAAGTAGGAACTGGAGTCGTCGTTGGGTCGATTCGAGTTCCTCGACCAGCATGTCGCGTTCGGCGGCTTGCTCCAAAGCGTGCAATATCTCGCCGATGTGGCCGCTGACTGCCCCGATCAACTCGATCATGTCAGGGTCGGGCTCCTTTTTGGCACGGCTCATCATCTTGACGGCGCCGACACAGTGTCCGCTGTAGCGAATGGGGAAAGCACAGGCGCTGACCAGGCCGTCTGATCTGATCGCTTCACTCGTGAAGCGCTCATTGGAAGCGAGGTCGGTGAACCACGCCGGCTCGCCACGTTGCATCACCAATCGGGCCAATCCGCCTGAATCGTGATCGGGATGTTGCAGTTTCTCCTCGACGAAGGCCCGAGCAGGCGCATCCGGCGTTGTCCAGACGCCTCGACAGATCAAGGAGCCGTCCGCTTCAACACCCCACAGGGCGGCCACGTCCCAGGTGAGCCTGCGCCCGAGCGCACCGAGGAGTTGCTCCGTAGGTGCCTCGCTTGACGAGGCGGTCAGGACATCGAGCAGCTGCTGGGTGAACGCACTCAATCGTTGTGCCAGTTGACGATGGTGGGGTCGAAGGACGCCTATCAGCACCTGGTCGCCGGAGCCAAATGAGCCGATGCTCACCACCAATTCGACTCGAATCTCGTTCCCATCAGGTGTCACAAACGAGACATCGAGTGGCTTGCCAAGCACTTGGGAGGGGTCGCCAGTGAAGATGCTTTCGAATCGCTGCCTCCATTCAGCGGACTTTGGGCCCAAGAGTGCTTCGATGGATTTTCCGGTGATGCCTCCGCGGGGCCATGAAAGCATGCCTTCGGCCGCTGGATTTGCATAGAGAATCCGGCCCGTGGGTTCAGCAACCAGCAAGCCGTCACCGAGTGCGTCGACAATCCGTCGAATGTCCTCGGGGGGCCATGGGGCTTGACGAGACGGCGAATCAACCACCATGGACAGGGGGATTCGAAAGGGACCAGATGACTCCGGCATCGAGACCGGACAGCTCGAGCTTCACTGCCAGCCGCGTGAATGTGGTGCCCATCACTCACACGGTAGCGTTCAACGACGCATCATCGCTCTGAGAAGCTCAAACAAGGATCGAAGGTCGATTCTTGCGGGTAGGCGCGGCCTGCCACCCGGCCGAACTGTGGACCAGAGAAAGGCAGACACCGATCAGCGAGGTCGGGTCACGCTGTCCCTTCCCGGATCCAACAGCTGTTCGAGCCACCGTTGTCTGCGGTGATCGGATCGCCGAAGAACCTGTGCACCTCCATGGGTTCCACTAGTGCCCGATGGACTGAGTGGCAGGAAGACCAGCGGTGACACCAGGGCTCCGTCGGCAGGAATTATCGCCGTGTTGTGGGTTGCTGCCGTCCCAGCTGGGTATGAAAACAGTGTCCTGGCGCCTCCAGGTAGTGTGGCACCGTAAGCGATCTGATCGGGGTGTATAAGGGAGACGACAGTGATGATGGACGTTGCCGCGCCACAGGCCGATGGTCGCGCACACTACCGGCATGAGGCGTTTCTCTATGCCAATCAGGACGAGTTCTTCGACACAGCTCTCCGATTTATCCTGGATGCGATAGCGGCGGACGAACCGATCCTCGTCATTTTGTCCGCAGAAAAGATCAGCGAGATTCGTTCGAGGCTCAACGGCCGATCGAGAGCAGTCCTCTTCGCGGAGATGTCGGACATTGGCGACAACCCGGCGCACATCATTCCCGCCTGGGACGACTTCCTGAACGGAAATACTGCGCCCGGCACCAGCTTCCGAGGGATAGGGGAACCCATTGTGGCCGGCCAGAGTCCTGCGAAGCTTGCCGAGTGTCAGCGCCACGAAGCGTTGTTGAACATCGCCTTTGCCAACCCCGAGTTCTGGTTGCTCTGCCCGTACGACGCCTCGGTCATGAGCAATGAGGTCATCGACGAGGCTCGCCGCACCCACCCTTTTATGAACGAGAACGGCTTCTCCCACTCCAGCTCGACCTTTGCCGGGCCAGAAGTGCTGTCCGAGCCCTATCGAGCCCCATTGCCCGACCCGCCCGAAGGGGTAGTGAGCCTGTGGTTCCAAGAAGGTGACCTGGGAGATGTCCGAGAGCACGTGACCAGCCGCGCTGTGCGGGCAGGAATGAAACGAGATCGGATCGATGATCTCGTGGTGGCAACCAACGAGATAGCGACCAACAGCCTTCGATACGGGGGCGGCCGAGGCAGCCTTCGTGCCTGGGAGGAAGCCGGGTGGGTGATCTGCGAGATCAGCGACGATGGAGTCATCGAGGATCCGCTCACCGGGCGTCTTCGACCGTCCATCCACAAGAGCGGAGGCCGCGGCCTATGGCTGGCCAATCAGCTCTGCGACCTCGTGCTGACACGCGCGCTACCACCGGGCAACGTCACCCGGCTCCATATGCGTCGTGGATAGCGAGTTAGACCGAGTTCAACGGACGGCCCTCTGAGGGTATTCGTCTAACGATCTGGATCGGTTCCTGGACCCTCACCTGGCTCGCCACGCCGGTGCCACCGGTTCACATCACCGCGGGGGGTCGGTAGATCATGTCGATCGCCGACCGAGCCGTCCGGTCTCCGACGAGACAGGAGAATTGACGCCCCGGGGAATGATAGAACCCAAAGGCGCCGTCTCCCAATGCGGCGCCACCGGTGCTCGCTGGGGGCACCGGTGAATCCATAGAATCGAGACGAAGTCGCCATGGATGCTCCTGAGTTCGGCGAGGCGCTCCGTGCTTTGCACGACTTTGGACCCGGTGAGGTGATGGCCAGCCTCGCTCACCTCATTCGGCGCGCTGGCGCGGCCGACGTGGTTGTACACCTGGTGGATTTCGCGCAGACAACGCTGATTCCGATCCCCGACCAAGGTGGCCATGTGCACCCGCCGGGGGACGAGCCCGTCCCGGACTCGCCGGCAGGTCGCGCCTTCGCCGAACGGAGCCTGATCAGCGTATCGACAGATGATGGGACTCGTGTCTGGGTGCCGATCGTCGAGGGGTCAGAGTACACGGGGGTCCTTGGCTTGACCCTCGGTGGAGGTCTGGATGACCAGGATCGTCGCCGCTGTGAGGAACTCGGATTGCTCGCTGGAGCAGCGATCTCCCTTGCCGCGCAATCCACCGACCTGTTCACGCTGGTTCGTCACCGCAAGTCCATGAGCCTGCCGGCCAGTCTTCAGTGGGATCTGCTGCCACCACTGCGCGTCAAGACGCCTGAGGCTGCATCGACTGGCCTCCTCGAGCCGGCCTATGACGTCGGTGGGGACTGCTTCGACCATTCCGTCACCGGTTCCACGTTGAATGTGGCGATCATGGACGCGATGGGGCATGGTCTGTCGTCGAGCATCCTTTCCTCGCTGGCCCTAGGGAGCTATCGCCGCGATCGGCGACAGGGCCTGTCCCTGGCCATCATCCATGAGCGCATCGATGCGGTGGTAGCCGGTCAGTTCGGCACCGAGGCCTTCGTCACCGGACAGCTCGGACAGCTGAATCTGCGCAGCGGCGAGCTCACGTGGGTCAACGCCGGTCATCCGAGGCCCCTCCTTGTTCGCGACGGTCGGGTGATCAACACCCTCTTCTGCCAGCCATCATTGCCATGGGGTCTGGAGGGGCAACTGCGGGAGCAGGCCATAGAGCAGCTCCGGCCGGGCGACGCAGTCGTGTTCTACACCGATGGAGTGGTCGAAGGACGCTCGGCTCAGGGTGAGTCATTCGGTATCAACCGCCTGGTCAGCGCCATCGAGCAAGCCGCTCGTTCCCGCATCGGGTCGGATGTGGTCCTCCGCCGAGCGCTCGACGGTGTCCTGGCGTTTCAGGATCACCGTTTGCGGGACGATGCAACCGTCCTGTGGCTGGACTGGAGCCCCGAGGGCTGAGCGTCAGATGTGGACCACGAGGGCATCGAAAGCTGCCCGGCGGGAGGCGCGGCGGAGGGCGCCGAGCACCGGGCGGCCCAGAACCAGCACAGCCACGGCGGTGGTCACTGCCCTGGACAGGTCGAAACCCAACGACGTGGTCAGGTCGAAGAGAATGAAGCTGTGCAGGTTGTGGAGGGTGCCGGCCCCCGGGACATACGAGAAGCGCGTGGAGGTTCCAGCGCCGAAGGGCCAGAACCAGAGGTTGAGCAGGGTCCCGTAGAGAACAGCCGACACCGCGGCATAGCCGGCCAGCAAGAGCAGCTCCGCCTTCCCCCGTGCCGGTGGCAGGCATCCGGCGCCGAATCCCATCCACGCCGCGCCGAACATCTGGAACGGCAACCAGGGTCCGATTCCCCCCGTGATGATGGCGGAGGCGGCGATGGTGATAGCTCCCAACACGAATCCGAAACCGCGCCCGAACACCCGTCCCGCCGGGATCAGCAGGAAGAAGACCGGTTCGAAACCCGCCACTCCGGGGCTGGGAACGCGGAGCGCGGCGCCGCAGGCGGCCAGTATCCCCAGCAGGGCGATGGCCTTGGCATCCAATGACCCCTCTGCCATCTCACCCAGCACCACGGCCAACAGCAACGGGAGTATGGCGACGAACAACCACGGGGCATCGGAGGAATGGGCCAGGTTGGCATTCGAGTGGCCGTTGACCACCAGGGGCCAGCAGAAACCGGCCAGCCCGACCAGGGAGGTAATGCCCAACAGGACCGATGCCCGCGGTCTGAGGTGGATGGCGGACCGAGGCCTCGGATCCCTAGGTTTCATGACCCGATCCCACCAGCGCCGTCCTGACCTCATCAACGGTCAACCACGGCTCGGGAGCCATCACCTTGGCCACTTGAGGAGCGAAAACCGGCGAGTGGCGGACCACCTCCCGGGCCACCCCGTCGGAGACGACCTCGCCCTGGGCCAGGACGACGGCCCGGGTGGCCACCTGGGCCACGAGCTCCACGTCATGGGTGGCCAGCACCACGCAGGCACCGCCGGCGGCCAACTTCAGGAGCACCCCGACCAGTCGCTCCTTGCTCGGATAGTCCAGCCCCCTGGTGGGCTCGTCGAGGAGCAGGAGGGGGGGTGCGGGCGCCAACACGATGGCCATGGCCAAGGCCAGGCGCTGCCCCTCCGAGAGATCTCTCGGATGCCGGTCCCGAGGCACCCCGGGAAGCACCGTGTCGAGCATGGCGGCCGTGGTGCCCGGTGCCAGCCCCGTCTCTCGATCGGCGGTACTGCACTCGTCCCCGACCGACTCGCCATAGAGCAGCACGCCCGGATCCTGAGGGACCAGACCGACCAGTCTGATCAGCTTGCGGGGCGCGAGGTCGGCCGGGCTCTGGCCGAGGACCGACACGCGGCCCCTGCTGGGGGACCGTAGTCCGGCGAACTCGGACAGCAGCGTGGACTTCCCGGACCCGTTGCGACCCATGACGGCCACCACCTCGCCGGCTCCCAGCTCGAGGTCCACCTCATCGAGGGCCCGCAGCTGCCCGTAGGAGACCGACAGCCCGTGGGCCCGGGCGACGAGTGGGGTGCCGCCCTCACCCGGCACGGAACCCCGAGGTGAGGGCGCGCCGGACAGCCTGCGGCGCAGGGGCTCAGCCCACCGGCGCGCATCCCGGACCGAGAGCGGCACCGGCACCCAGCCGGCAACCCGCGCCAGCTCCACGATGGGGGGAGCCACCGGCGACATCCCCATGACCTCGGCGGTGGGCCCCACCACCAGGGGTTGGCCGTCACCGGGCACGAGCACCACCCGGTCGGCGAACGGGATGACCCGCTCGAGACGGTGCTCGGCCAGCACCACGGTCATGCCCACGTCGTGCACCAGGCGGGTCAAGGATGAGAGGACCTCTTCGGCGGCCGCAGGATCGAGCGCCGACGTGGGCTCGTCGAGGACGAGCACACGGGGCGAGGGGCAGAGCACGGCGCCGATGGCCACCCGCTGCTGCTGGCCTCCGGACAGGGTCGAGAGCGTTCGATCCCGAAGCTCGTGCAGGCCCAGGAGATCGAGTGTGTCCTCGATCCTCCGCCGCATCACGTTCGGTGGGATGCCGAGGTTCTCCATGGTGTAGGCCAACTCGTCCTCGACCGTGTCGGTGACAAAGCTGGCCGCCGGGTCCTGACCCACCACGCCGACCACGTCGGCCAACTCCCGAGGAGGTACCTCCCGTGTCGATCGACCGGCGATGCTCACGTCGCCGGCCAGTCGGCCGCCGGTGAAGTGCGGGACCAGGCCGTTGATGGCCCGGAGCAGCGTGGTCTTGCCCGAACCGGTCTGCCCGACCACCAAGCACAACTCCCCCTCGTCGATGGCCAGGTCCACGTCACGGAGAGTGGGCACCTGCGCCTCGGCGTAGGTGAACGTCACCTTGGAGAAGCGGATCACGTGAGAGCCGCTTCGGCCGGCTCGACGGCAACGCTCTCGGACGGCTCCAGGGGACCCGGTCCCCCGGTACCGGATCGGCCGCCGGGCGCCGGGGCCACTGCGGCGGGCAGGAGCCCGACCAGAATTCCCGCCGTGGGCAGCAGGGGCAGCAGGGGAACGTGGAGCGGGTAGATCTGCAGCTGCATACCCTGTACCCCGAGCACGGAGGCCGCGATGAAGCTGGCCAGCACCGCGGCCCCCGAGGCCGTCACCGCCCATTCGGGCCCACGCCACACGTCGGGCCGATAGCGCGTCCGCTCGGTCCGGCGTCCCCCGACTGCCATCCCCGCGCCCACCAGCACCGCGCCGACGGCCAAGAAGGGAATCCCTCCGACCGGGAGCGAGCCCACGTCGAGGATCCCGTAGACACCGGCCATGACCAACAACAATCCGGCGGCACTGGACCCGCTGGCCATTCGCCGGGTGTTCCGGGCCAGCGTGACCCTGCGGCCGTAGCCCCGCGCGTCCATGGAGGAGGCCAGCTGCAGCGAACGGTCGAGGGCGGCCTCGAGCACGGGGATGGCCATTCCCCGGAGCCCGGCGACACCTCGGGTCGGTCGGCCACGGAGCCGACGGGCATCGCGGACATTGCCGATGGCCATCACCACTTCGGGGGCGAAGGCCAACGATACGGTCACGGCTACGCCGGCCTCGTACAGCACGGCCGGCAGACAACGGAGCAACCGGTAGGGACTGGCCAGCGAGTTGGCGGCGCCGAAGCAGATCAGAACCACGGCCAACCTGAGCCCTTCGACGGCCGCCTGCAGCACCGCCTCGAACGTCACGGGTCCTCCGATGCTCACTCCTCGCGCCCATGACGGCAGAGGTACGTGCGGCAGCGTGAACAGCACGTGGCCCGGCAGTCGGTTGCCGAAGACGACCTGCAGGACGACACGCACGACGATCACGACGAGGCCCAACCGGAAGAAGACGATCAGCGATCGTGACCACGGAGCCGATGTCCGCCGGGTCGAGACCACGAAGGCGGCGGCGGCAGCGATGAGCGCCAACAGGAGCGGGTTGGTGGTCCGGATGGCGGCGCCGGCCATGCAGCCGGCCCACAGCCACCAGGCCCCGGGATGTAGGCCGAGGCGACCGCGCCTCGTGGTCCGAGCGCCGCTCATGGCGCCTCGGAGCGCCTGCGCCACCGGAGGACGGAGGCGGCGACCAGCGCCGCCACGATCCCCCCTCCGATCAACAGAGGGGCCAGGCTGCCTCCGTCCCCTCGGCTGGCCGAGGTGGGTGATGCCCGCAGCGCCTGTTGTTGCCCCGCTGACGACTTTGTCGAAGCGGGCGGTGCCGTGGACCCCGTCGCGCCGACCGGGGTCGTACCGGTCGCACCCCGGTGGGCGATCGAAGGTACCGAAGTGGTCGGTGTCGAGGCGGCGCCCTGGGCCGTTGGGGACGTCGACGCTCCGACGGGTCCCTGGGGCGATTGGGCTGGGCCGCCCCCGCTCGGAACGGGTCCCGGCTGCGGGCCCGGGGACAGCGGGCCGGACGGTGGCGCGGTGGTCGTGGTTGCGGCCGCAGGAGTCACCGGCCCGCAGATGGCGGCGTAGTCCGGGGCGCTCCTCGGCGGTGGATCGTTGGGACGCCCGGTCCCCGGATTCTGAAATCGCCATCCCTCGACGTCACCGGCCTGAACCGTGGCGAATGCACCCGTGTCGGAGTACTGCCATGCTCCCGACGACCCGTGCCAGTAGGACCAGTAGACGTACCCGCTGGACATGGCCTGGCCGCAACCGCTGCCCGGATCACCGTTGATGGAGCACAGCAGGCCACTGGGGTTGAACGTGGGCACCGCCTCGTTCTCCTGTTGGGTGAATGCCGTCAGCGCAAAGTAGCCGTTGTCGGTGGACGGCACCTTTACGCATCCCACGACCGTTCCGATCGATCCCCCGAAGTCGAGCACGAAGGCCACGCTCACCGCACTGGCGGCTCCCGCCGCGTCTCTGAACGGGAGAAGAGCGTCGGGACCAGCCGTTGCCAGGGCGGCCGATGCCGCCGCCACGAACAACGCCGTGGTGACGAGTCTCCGCAGAGACAACCGTCCCGTCATGCACTACCAGGGGCGGGGGTGGAGGCCATGCCCACGATGGGCTTGTTGAGCGGTGAGCCACCGAGGGACCCGGCGAAGGCGGCGTCCCCGTAGGAGAAGATGCCGCCGTCGGCGGCCACCAACCAGTAGCCCTTGCCGTCGGGGGTGGAGGCCATGCCCACGATGGGCTTGTTGAGCTTCGAGCCGCCGAGGGACCCGGCGAAGGCCGCGTCCCCGTAGGAGAAGATCCCGCCGTCGGCGGCCACCAACCAGTAGCCCTTGCCGTCGGGGGTGGAGGCCATGCCCACGATGGGCTTGTTGAGC
>JADMIJ010000001.1 GCA_015478655.1 Acidimicrobiales bacterium
GCGCTCGGCAGGATTCGAACCTGCAACCTTCTGATCCGTAGTCAGATGCTCTAATCCGTTGAGCTACGAGCGCTGGATATTGTCGATGCGTTCGCCGGCAACTGCAAACACCCCACCGTGAGGCCGGTTGTCGACCAGCGCTGAAGCGGTTGCCCACTCTATATGACCGGAGAAACTGCCAACTCCGGCGCCACTCGACCTCGGAGGGCTTCTGACGGAGCGTCAGATACAATCACATCAGCACCGCGGTCCCCGGAGTTCCAGGGTTCTGCCCCGCGACCATCAGCTAGCCCGCAGCAGAATCCGTTGGAGGACAGAGGAAGCCCATGCCAGTCGACGCCCCACTCCATGGCATCCGGATCATCGAATGCTCGGCGCTGGGACCCGCCGCCATCACCATGCCGCTGGTCGACCTCGGGGCCGAAGTGATCAAGGTCGAACCCCCGTCCGGCGACTACGTCCGTGAGATGACCTGGCCCATCGTCGAAGGCGTCTCGCTCATGCACCTCCACATCAATCGGGGCAAGCGCAGCATCGTCATGGACCTCCGCAATGACGAGGACGTGGCCACCTTCAAGGAGTTGGCCATGACCGCCGATGTGGTCGTCGAAGCCATGCGGCCGGGAGGTCTTGCCCGGCGCGGCGTCGGCTACGAACAGTTGAGGGAATTGAACCCCAGACTGGTCTTCTGCACCATCTCGGGCTATGGCATGACCGGCCCGTACCAGAACCTTCCCGCCCACGGGATTGCCTTCGATACCTGGGCGGGAATCGTCTCGCCCCAGGTCAATGCCCAAGGCTTCGCCTACCTTCCCGAGCACGCCTCCATGGGAATCCACGCCGGACCGCTGTTCGGGGCCCTCGGGATCGTGGCGGCCGTGCTCCGCGCCAAGTCGACCGGCGAGGGCTCCTTCCTCGAGGTGGCCCAGTCCGATGCCGCCGCCGCCATGGACTGGTACCGGAGCGAGACCTGGCGCGCCTATGAGCGGCCCGAGTCAGAGGTGACGGGCAACAAGTCCGACGGGTACGAACGACGCGAGCCGGGCACGGCCGGCATGGTGGAGGGCGTGCGGTACCAGGTCTATGAGGCCAGGGACGGTAGGTACGTTCTCTTCATGGCCTCCGAACAGGCCTTCTGGAAGAACTTCTGCGAGGCCGTCGGCCGCCTCGACATGTTCGAGCGATGGCCGGGCTCGAAGTTCGCCGACCATGCCCGCAACAACCTCGAGATGCGGCGCGAGCTGCGCGACATCTTCCGCACCCGGACGGCCGAGGAGTGGATCGACTTCGGGGTGACGGCCAACTTTCCGGTCAGCCCGGTCAACTCTCCCCGAACCATCGCCGAGGATCCCCAGTTCAACGATCGGTTCCATTGGTACTCCACGGAGCAGCTGGGGGCCGAGCAGCTCCCGACACCGCTGAAGTTCGTGGGCGAGGAGCTGCCGATCCCGTCCCATGCTCCCGCCGTGGGTCAAGACACCGAAGCGGTGCTTCACGATGTCCTCGGATGGGACGACGACCGCATCGCCGAGTCCCGCGCCCGCGGCGGTCTGGGTGGTCAAAGCACCTAGCCCTTCCGGCGCGCCCAGGGTGCGGGTTCGGTCCAGGGGGTCTCCATCGGGCTGGGCGTTAGGATCCGGGCATGCCTCCGGTCAAGACCCGTCTCCCCGCCATCGAGGGTTGGTTCACGCTCGACGAAGACGCCCCCGCCCTGCTGGGCAGCCGGTGCACGACATGTGGGAACTTCGCCTTTCCGAAGGAGACGTTCTTCTGCCGGAACCCGGAGTGCCAGGGCAAGGAGTTCGCCGAAACCGAGCTGAGCCGGACTGGCACCATCTGGTCCTACACGGATGCCCGCTATCAACCTCCGAAGCCGTACGAGGCGGCCGACCCCTACGTTCCCTTCGCCATCGCCGCCGTCGAGCTCCGCGCCGAACGGATGGTGGTGATGGGCCAGGTCGTGCCCGGGGTGGGGGTGGACGAGCTCACCGTCGGAAGCGAGGTGGAGCTCGTGCTCGACACCCTGTACGAGGACGACGATCACGAGTACCTGGTGTGGAAGTGGCGACCCCGATCGGCGACGACAGGGGGGCGAGCCGATGCCTGAGCCCAAGAGCGTGGCCGTGTTGGGTGCGGGGATGCACCCGTGGGGAAAGTGGGGACGCAACTTCGTCGAGTACGGCCTGGCTGCCGCCGTCGACGCGTTGCACGAAGCCGACCTGGCCTGGACCGACGTCCAGTACGTCGCCGGGGCCGACACCATCCGCAACGGCTATCCCGGCTTCATCGCCGGGGCGACCTTCGCTCAGGCCCTCGGTTGGACGGGAGCCCGGGTGTCATCGGCATACGCCGCTTGCGCTTCGGGGGCACAGGCCATCAACAACGCCCGGGCCCAGATCCTGGCCGGCCTGTGCGACGTGGCCCTGGTGGTCGGGGCGGACACCACACCCAAAGGCTTCTTCGCCCCGGTGGGCGGCGATCGCCGGGACGACCCCGACTGGTTGCGCTTCCACCTGATGGGAGCCACCAATCCGACCTACTTCGCCCTCTATGCCCGCAGGCGCATGGAGCTGTTCGGTGCCACCGAAGCCGACTTCGCCGCGGTCAAGGTCAAGAACGCCAGGCACGGGCTGGAGAACGTCAATGCCCGCTACCGGAAAGAGGTCACTGCAGAGGAGGTGCTGGCGTCGCCCATGGTGGCCGATCCGCTGCGCCTGCTCGAGATCTGCGCCACGTCGGACGGTGGAGCCGCCCTGGTGCTGACCAGCATGGAGTTCGCTCGGCGGCACGGCGGGACCGAAGGCCTCGTCACCATCGACGCCGTGTCCACCGTGACCCCCCGCTTCCCTCAGACCATCATCGAGATGCCGAATTTCTCGACCGATTCAGCGGCCACGTCCGCCTCCATCGGTCCCACCTTCAAGCAGTCGGTGGCGCTGGCGGCGTACGAGGAGGCCGGCGTCGGTCCGGAGGACGTCAGCGTGGCCGAGGTCTACGACCTCTCGTCGGCCCTCGAGCTCGACTGGTACGAGGACATCGGGCTGTGCAAGGAGGGCGAGGCCGAGCGACTGCTCCGCGACGGTGAGACCACCCTCGGCGGCCGGGTGCCGGTGAATCCGAGCGGCGGGCTGTCGTGCTTCGGCGAGGCGATTCCCGCTCAGGCCATCGCCCAGGTGTGCGAGCTGGTATGGCAGTTGCGTGGCCGGGCCGCGGGACGGCAGGTGCAAGGGGCCCGGGTCGGGGTCTCAGCCAACCAGGGGCTGTTCGGCCATGGCTCGTCAATCATCGTGACCAGGTAGGCGGACCGGCACCACGCGCCAACGGCCCTGTCAGGTCAAGGGTCGGTCAGCGGGTTGACCAGGACGATCTTCCCGAACTTCCCTCCGGCCGCAAACAGCTCGTAGGCGTCGGCGGCGGCAGCCATGCCCACCCGGGCCGCCACCGGCACCGTCACTGTGCCCTGCGCCAGCAGGCCGACGACGTGCTCGACGGCGCGGGTGACCGCGGCCTTCTCCTCCACGGCGCGGGACCTCAAGGTCGAACCCCCGATGGTTGACCGGCTACCCATCAGGGCCAGCAGGTTGAGCTCGACCATGGCCCCGGCCCCGACGCCGATCACCACGATGCGCGCCCCGACGGCCAAAGACGGGAGGACGGCGGCCACCCCGGGAGCACCGACGAGCTCGAGCGAGACGTCGTAAGGGCCGTGGCCGCCCACTTGGTCCGGCTCGATGACGGAGTCGGCACCCAGGCCCGCCACATCCTCACGTCGCGCCACCGACCGGACGGACGCCACCACGTGGGCGCCCGCAGCATGGGCCAGCTGGACGGCGGCCGTGCCCACGCCTCCCGCTGCCCCCGAGATCAGCACCCGGTCGCCGGCGCGCAGCCTGGCCTGAGTGAACAGGGCGTCATGGGCCGTGCAGAACGCCTCTGAGAACCCGCCGGCCTGATCCCAGGCGATGCCGTCGGGCACGGCGAGCAGCGTGCTCTCCGGCACGGCGATCAGCTCCGCCTGGCCTCCCCCGCCGGCGAGGCCCATGACCCGGTCACCGATCGAGAAGCGTTCGGTCCCCCGTCCCAACCCCACGACCTCGCCGGCGAATTCCATGCCCGGTATGTCCTCCGGCCATCCGGCGGGCGCCGGATACAGCCCTCGGCGCTGCAGAAGGTCGGCGGCGTTGATCCCGGCCGCCGCCACCGACACCAGCGCCTCCCCCTCGGCGGGGTGAGGATCAGGGTGCTCCTGCCATTCGAGCGCCCCCTCGACGATGGTGACGGCGTGCACCGGGCCACAGTAGACGGGGCCTCGCAGCTGGTCCTCCTCCGCTCCGGCTGCGGTGGGCGAGATGCTGGTCCTGCGCCACGCGGCGACAGGACGACCCCACGCTCGTAGTCTGGAGCCAGGAGGTCTTGGGCATGACAACCGAACCACTGCCGGATGAGGACAGCCCCTCGGATGGGCCGGTGGATACCGATCTGACACTCGGCCACCCGGCAGACGACGGATTTCTCACCCCCAGCGCCGGAATGGTGCTCCATCGGGTGCTGGCCAGGACCTCGCGCGCCTTCTTGCTCAACGACCTGGCCTCCGAGCCGGTGGAGGAGGACACCCAGGACTGCGAGGCCGTGGACGCCGTGAGCGTCCGGACCGGCCCGCGGCCCCTGTGGGCCAAGACGGCCGCCTCCGCCCTGGACGCCACCCAACGGGGGAAGACGGAGACCGACCGGATCCATCAGAGTCGGGTCGCCCTACGCCGGATCCGGTCCAACCTGCGAACATTCCGACTGGCGCTCGACCCGGCGTGGGGCACCTCGCTCCGGGCCGAGCTGGCCTGGTACGGAGGCCGGCTGGGCGAGTCGCGTGATCTGCACATCATGGGCGAGATCGTCAGCGGTCACGGGCCCGAGGTCATGGACCCCGAGCAGGTCGCCCTCCTCCAATCCGAGGTCGAGGCGCGGATGGCAGCGGCCATGGCCGGCATCGAGGCCGAGCGAGGCGGAGCTCGGCGGTTCCAGCTGACCGAGCAGATGATGGTCCTGTGGAACGGCCCGGCCTTCAAGCCCAAGGCCAGCAGGCCCGCCGAGGAGGTGCTGCCTCCGATGTTGCACCGCGCCTGGCACGACCTCCGCGGCGCATCCCGCACGGCCCGCAAGGAACCGTCAGAGGCCAACCTGCACAAATTGCGGATCCGTCTGAAGGACCTCCGGTACGGCTGCGAGACAGTGGCGCTCGTCGAGGGGGGACCTGCCCGCAAGACGGCCAAGGCGGCCGAACGGCTCCAGAGCAAGCTCGGGGACCTTCACGACGCGTGGTTCTCGATCAGTTGGCTGGAGGACCTGGCCCGGACCCGACCGGACCTCGCCGAGCCGATCGATCAGCTGGTGCTGGTCCAACACGGCGCGGCCGCCTCCGCCCGCAAGGGTTGGAAGCGCGAGCTGAAGGAGGTCGAGCGCCGGTGGAGGGGCTGGCAGGGTTGAGCGCGTCACGCACGCGCCCGCACGACGAGCGACGGATCGGCGGGAGCGACTATCCAGGAGCCTCGTTGACCCCGAGGTGGTCCGAAGCCCACAGCTTGATGCCTCCGAGGATCCCGGCCGTGTTGTCGACGATGGTCACGTCCTCATCGAGATGGTCGCGATCCACGCGACGGGAGTTCCCTCCACCGATGTAGAGGTGGTCGAAGAACATGAGCGCCCGCAGATTGACGATCGCCCGCTGCACCCGTTTGTTCCAGCGCTCCTCGCCGATTTCCTTGCGCGTCGCCTCCCCCAGCTGATCGTTGTAGGTCTCGCCCTTCCGGAACGGCTGATGGGCGATCTCGAGATGGGGCATGAGCTGACCCTGATAGAACAGGCCGGATCCGAAGCCGGTGCCCAGGGTGATGACCAGTTCGAGCCCATTGCCGCACACCACCGCCGCGCCCTGGATGTCGGCGTCGTTGGCCACCTTGGTCGGGAGCCCGAAGGCCCCGGACAACGCCGACGCCAGGTCGAATCCCGCCCACAGCGTTGCCAACCCCGGGTCCACTGCACTCCCCGGCCCGCTCTTGGTCGAGAAATGCGGGGCGGACAGGACCAGACCGTCGCGCACCATGCCCGGGAACCCCACCGAGACGCGCTCCGCCGCCGGCAACGGCGCCGCCAGCTTGCTCAGCACGGACACCAGCTTGGCGGGGGGCAACGGATAGGTGGTGGGCACCTTCACCCTGTCGGCCACCATGGCGCCACCGGCGTCGAGGACCGACGCCTTCAGACCGGTGCCGCCGATGTCCACCGCCAGGGTGAACGGATGGCGGGGCTCAGCCGAATCCCCGGACTCCGGCTGATTGCTGGCCCGACCGCCAAGCCCCATCGATTGCTCGTCGTCGCTCATGGTCACACGCTAGGCCCCCCGACCGTGCCACGGTCGCACTCACGGGGCCGTTGCCATTAGCGTCAACCCCCGTGACCGATCAGCCCTGGCCCGGAGATGCCTGTTCCCTCGTCGATGCGTTCCGGGCCGGGACCCTCAGTCCCGTCGAGGCCCTTGGCGCGTCGCTGGCGGCCATCGACTCCTCGGAACTCAACGCCTTCAGCCATATGGACGTCGAAGCTGCCCGTAGCGCTGCGGCACAGGCCGACGTCTCCCTCCCCTTCGGCGGGGTCCCCGTCGGCATCAAGGAGCTCGAGTCGGTCGACGGTTGGCCCGCCACCGAAGCCTCGCTCGTCTTCAAGGATCGCGTCGCCGACCATGACTCCACCCAGGTGACCCGCTTGCGGGCCGCCGGGGCCGTTCTGGCCGGCCAGACCACTGCCTCCGAATTCGGCGGCATCAACTGCACCCATACCAAGCTGCACGGAACCACTCGAAATCCATGGAACCTCGAGCGAACCCCGGGTGGGTCGTCGGGCGGTTCTGCGGCCGCCGTGGCCGGGGGCCTGATCCCCATTGCCAGCGGCGGCGACGGCGGGGGGTCGATCCGCATTCCGGCCGGGTTCACCGGGCTGTTCGGGCTCAAGTCGACCTTCGGCCGGATTCCCAAAGGGCCAGCGACCCTGCAGCCGCCGCTCACCGTGGTGGTGGGCTGCGTGTCCCGGTCGGTGCGTGACACGGCCCGGTGGTTCGACGTGTGCAACGGCTTCGACGCCCGAGACACCCTGAGCCTGCCCCGGGTGCAGGGCTGGGAAGCCGGGCTCGACAGCTTCGATCTGAGCGGCAAGCGGGCGGTGGTCTCGATCGACCTGGGGGCGGCCATCGTCGAACCCCGCGCCACGGCCCTGCTGGTCGAGATGGCTGAGGCGCTGATCGCGGGTGCAGGGCTGCGGCGCGTCGACGTCGCCGTCGAACTGCCCCAAGCCGGCCTCGAGTGGGCCATGTCCAATCTGATCGGCCTCGCCGGAGCACTCGGGGACCGCTATCCGGACTGCAACGACGACCTGACCCCGGAAATCCAACTGGGCATGAACCTCGCCACCCACCACCTCAACGTGCAGACGGCTGGAGCCACCGAGATGTTCCGCATCGAGGTCAACGAGCGCATGGCCGATGTGTTCGACCAGGCCGACTTCATCTTCGCCGCGGCCAACCCCGACGTGGCCTTCGCCGCCGCCGGGCCGATGCCCACCACCGTCGGGGATGTCGATCTCATCACCGAGCACGGCTTCGACAAGGCCATCGGCAACAACGGCGCCTTGACGATCCCGGCCAATCTGACCGGCAACCCGGCCGTGTCCATCCCGGCGGGCTCGGTCGACGGACTGCCGGTGGGGTTGCAGGTGATCGGCCGCCACCACGAGGAGCAGCTCCTCCTGGATCTCGCCCGCATCGCCGAGCGCGAGCGGCCGTGGCCGGTGACGGCCCCTGCCGCACCGTTGTGACAGCGGCGGGCCACACCCGCCTACCCACCGGTCCGACCATCGAGAGGATCCCACTGTGCGCATCGACCTGTGGGTGCCCACCGCCAGCCCGTTCTCCACGCCCGAGCTGCTGGCGCTGATCGGGGCGGAGGCCGAGCAGCGCGGCATCGGAACCATCTGGGTGGGCGAGCACGTGGTGCTCTTCGAGGAGTACGCCTCGTCGTACCCGTACGCCGAGGACGGGCGGATCCCCGCCCCGGCGGGCAGCGGCCTGCTCGAGCCTCTCAACACCCTCTCCTTTCTGGCCGCCAACACCACGACGGTCCGGCTGGGGACGGCGATGGTGCTGCTGCCGCAACGGAACCCGGTGTACGCGGCCAAGGAGGTCTCGACCCTGGACTGGCTCTCGAACGGCCGGGTCGACTTCGGCGTCGGTGTCGGATGGCTGGAAGAGGAGTTCGACGCCGTCAACGTCCCGTGGCCCCATCGGGGCAAGCGGGCCGACGAGTACCTCGAGGTGCTGTCCACCCTGTGGTGCGACGAGACCTCCGCCTTCGAGGGCGAGTTCTACTCGCTCAACCCCTGCTCCATGTTCCCCAAGCCCGTGCAACGACCCCACCCTCCCATCCACATCGGCGGCGAGAGCGACGCAGCCCTGCGGCGGGTCGCTCGCGCCGGTCAGGGCTGGCACACCTTCAACCGGACGCCCGACGACCTGGCCGGGCCCCTGGCCAGGCTGGACGAGCTCCTGGCCGAGCATGGCCGCCGCCGTGCCGACGTGACCATCACCGTGTGCCCCTACTTCCAGCCCCTGGACGCCGGCATCGCCCGGCGCTACGCCGAGGCCGGGGCGGACGCGGTGGCCGCGCTGCTCATCCCCTTCGGGCCCGACGACGTGCGCAGAGCCCTCGACGACCTACAACCGGTCATCGACCTCGCCGCTTCGTCCTGATGTTTCCCTTCCCGGTCGGGGCTGGGCACGGTGCCCGCGCCGGTCAGCCGCGCATGAGGACCGGGAGCGCCTCCATGCCGCGCAGGACGACGTTTGACTTGTAGGTCACGTCGTCGGCGGCCAGCGCCAGGCCCGGAGCCCGACGAGCCAGTGAGGCCAGTGCCACCTGGGTCTCCATGCGGGCCAGCGGCGCGCCGAGACAGTGGTGGATCCCGAACCCGAATCCGAGGTGGTTGTTGGGGGTCCGGGTCACGTCGAACCGTTCCGGGTCCTCGAACTGGTCGGGATCGTGATTGCCGGAGGCGAGGAGGAGCATGGCGAAGTCGCCGGCGGCGAAGCTCACTCCGCCGAACTCGCAGTCCTCGGTCAGGGCCCGGCCCGTGAGCTGCACCGGGGACACGAAGCGGAGCATCTCCTCGACGCCGCTCCGGTGCACCTCGGGATCGGTGCGGAAGCGCTCCCACTGGTCGGGGTGACGCAGGAGAGCCAGCGTCCCGCCCGAGATCAGGTTGACCGTCGTCTCGTGCCCGGCCACCAGCAACAGGATGCAGGTCGAGAGCAGTTCGCCCTCGCTCAGGACGGTGCCGCCGTCCTCCGCCTGCACCAACCGGCTGAGGAGATCCTCCCCGGGGACCCGCCGGCGTTCGGCCAGGAGCTCGAAGAAATATTGCGAGAACTGGAGCACGGCCTCGCCGCGGGCCTCGATGACCTCGGCGGTCAGGAGGAAGTCGGGGTCGAGACCCCGGGCCAGGGCCCCGGACCAGACTTTGAAGCGATCCTGGTCCTCGACGGGCACGCCGAGGAGATCGCAGATGACCCGCACCGGCAGCGGATAGGCAAACGCGTCCAGCAGGTCAACCTGACCGGCCTCCATGGCCGCGTCGAGCAGCTCGTCGACGACGAGCTGGGTCCTGATCCGCAGGGCCTCGACCACCTTGGGGGTGAAGGCCTTGGACACCAGGCCGCGCAGCCGGGTGTGGTCGGGCGGGTCCCGGAACAGGAACGGTCGCATCTCGAGCATGGCGGCGGCAACCGGGTCGTCCTCGGTGATGGGCGTGCGGAAGCCCTCGGGCATGCGCTCGACGGCCACGTTGAGACTGTCCGAGCTGGCCCGCCGGTCGCGAAGGATCGCCAGGCAGTCGGCGTGGCGAGCCACGACCCAGAAGCCGAGGTCGTTCCGGTGGATCGGCGCCCGCTGGCGCAGGTCGGCATAGAGCGGGAAGGGGTCGCTGGCCCATTTGGGGTCGGACGGGTCGAAGACCGGGCGGGCGGCGGCCGGTTCTGCGGTCGGAGGGGTCACCACCGTCGATGGTAGCGATCAATCGACAGGTCGAGGCGACGCCCTCAGGGGAACACCCGCTGCCGCAAACCGGGGTCGGAGAACCAGGGCCGCAGGCGCAGGCGGGCGGGAGGGCGGTCCCCATAGACGAGGACCCCCTCGCCAGGAGCGATCCGGCGGAGGGCGTCAGGGGGTGCCAGCCGACGGACCGATGGTGAGCGGGTGGTGCTCGGACCGCTGGGGCCCCCGTGTGTCGTCGCCGGAAGCAGCACCTCCTCCTCACCGATGAGATGGCTGGCGTAGTCGAGCGTGGAGGGATCGGAGATGCCTGAAAGGAACAGCTTGGCCCGATGATTGTTGACCACGGTCGTCGCCCGGGATCCGTAGCGGGCGGTGATCTGGGCCAGATCGTGCCAGACCGTCACCAGCTGGACCCCGTGCCCCGCCGCCGTGGAGGCCAGTGCGTCGAGATCAGCCAAGGGGGCGATGTTGGCGGCTTCGTCGAGGACGATCAGCAGCGGAGGATCGAGCGGTCGATGGGTCCGGGCGGCCCGGTCGTAGACGTGTTCGATGGCCTGGCGAACCACCGAGACGAAGAGCGGCGTCAACCGGCGCTGATCGTGGGCCGGCGCGCACAGGTACAAGGTGTTGCTCCCCTCGACCAGGTGGGCGGGGTCGGCCAGCCGGCCGCCGCCACGGTCGGGGTCGCCTGTCGTTCCGGTGAACGGCTCGAGCACGGTCTCGACCGTGGTGTAGATCGAGCTCCGCTGCCTGTCCTCCTTTCCGAAGGTGGACAGGGCCGCATGAGTGGCCTCGGCCACGCCCGCTGAGGCCAGGATTTCGAGGACCTCGGACTCCTCGCCCGTGTCCACCCACCGCACCACGTCACCCATGTCGCGTCCGCCGAACGCGGCGGCAAAGAGCAGGGGCCCGAGCATCTTGGTGGCCGTGGCGTACCAGAAATCGCCGTCGCTCATGGTCCCGACCGAGGCTTTGGCCACCTCGGTCAGCGCGGCAGCGGCTCGGCGGGCCCCGGGCCAGGTGCGCGCCCCGGGCAACGGTGACCACGAGACGGAGGCGAGGCCGGTCGAGCCCGAGGGGTCGAAGCACTGGACCAGGCCGCGCGAGCGCCGGTGGTCGAACGTGTGGTCGATGAGGTCGGTCTTGATGCTGGTGGCGATGACCGGTCCCTCCCAGCCCAGGATGGCCGGAACGGCGAATCCGGACGTCTTCTGGGACTGGGTCGGCCCGAACACGATGACCGACTGGGCTCGCTCGGCAGCAACCAGCCGCTTCCCCACCCACCCGAGGACCAGGCGGCCCGGCGGCGCCACACTGTCGTGCCCCGGGGCCGTGAGCAGCAGTCGGAGATCCCGAGGGCCGGCCCAGTGCGCAGCTCCCCGCTGACCGGGCCCGGATGGCCGGAGGCCGACGCCGATCGGCCGACCCCGCCGTGGGACCCCGACCCGGGAAGGCGCCCGGCGCCCGGGAGGGGGCAGGTGCGGACGCCGGGCACCGAAACGGAGGCCGCCGGGAAGCAGGCGGCCCGGGTGGGGGCGGTGCGGACCGAGCAGGCCCGCGCCGACAAAGGCTGAGACCCCGATGGCGGTGGTGACCACCGCCACCGCGCTCATGTCAGCACCGACCGCTCGAGCGCCGCAGTCGCTCGCCGCGCCGGGCGCTCGTCAACCCGGATCAACGGAGTCTGCGTGGGCGACGGCCGGGAGCTGATCGCCCGCGGGTTCATCGATCATGGCCTGGTCGGTGTCGGTCAACCAGTGCTCACCTGACGCCAGCCGGTGCTCGACCAGAAACGAGCGCCTCCCTACCTTCCAGAGCGCCATCCCCCTACGCAACTGGGTGACCAGGTCGGCCTCGGTGTCGGTGAGCCCGAGGAGCTCGCCCGTGCGAGCGACCTCGCCGGGCGACTGGGCGTAGACCACTCGGGTCTCCGAGTCGGCCAGCAGCCCCTCAGCCAGAGTGACCTGTTCCGAGCCCTCCGTGCCCACCGATTGGAGGTCGGAGAGCCGGTGCAGGACGGCCATGTTCGCCACCCCGTTGGCCCTGGACATCTTCCACGACGTCTGGAGCCACCGCGCCACACCGAGGTTGGACAAGATGGCCCAGGCCTCGTCCACCACCACGATGATCCGGTGCCGGTGCTGCGACCTCACGGCGCTTTGCAACCAAGCTGCCGCGCAGGCCATCAGTACCCCGAGGGCCGGCGAGTGGTACACGGCCGAGAGGTCGAGCACGACAAGGGGGCCGTCGAGCCGCAGCCGCTCGGTCGTCGGCCCGTCGAACATGCCGCACAGGTCGCCGTGCACCAGACGCCGGAGTTCGAGGGCCACGTCACGGCCGTCCTCCAGCAATTCGGCCCGGGTGGTCCGGAGCGCCTGCGACGCGTCGATGCCGGGAGCGAGTAGCGCTTCGACGACCTGGGGAAGGGTGGGCGCCGGCATCGAAGCCACCCGGGCCCGGTCGGCGGCCTCGCTGAGGGCGGCGTCGATGGCCGCCCGCTCCCTGGGAACGAGGTCGCGCCCGAGACAGGCCACGGCCAGCGACGAGGTCAGGGCCACCCGGCGTCGCTGGACGCCGTCCCTCGCTTCCAAACCGGGGCCGGCGAGCTCCTCAACGGTGTCGAGGGGATTGAGCCGGACGACGCCGCCGGGGCGGAGCGCCACCGGGGCCACCCCCCAGGCCCGGGCCAGGGGTCCGTACTCACCCTTGGGATCGACGACCCATGCGTGGCGGCCGAACACCGCCTGGCGCCAGAGGTACGTCTTCACCAGAGAGCTCTTGCCCCGCCCGATCTGGCCGAACACCACCATGTTCGGGTTGGTGATCACCCCCTTTTGGTACAGGGCATACGGGTCGTAGACGAACGAGCCCCCGAGGACGTCCCGTCCGATGAGAACACCCTGGTGGCCGAGTCCGGCCTCACTCACCAGCGGATAGGCGGCACACAGGTGGCGGGTGGTCGCCACATGGGCCGGCACCCGGGGACCGCGGGCGGTCACGAGAGGCCACGGCCCAACGGGAGCGAGCAGGTGAAGGCGACGTCCTGCTCCCCGTACAGGAGGCGAACCTCGATCCTGGCCTGGCCGGCCGCCTGTTCCACTGCCGCGCAGGCCGCCGCGAGCTCGGCGCGGGTGTCGGCGGTCACGGTCGCGTACCCCGAGAACCGGTACTGGGCATGCCCGTCGGCCAGTTCGTCGTCGCGGTCCTCGACGCTCTCCTTCTCGCGGGTGTGGCGCGCCGTGACCAGGAAGCCGCCCCGCCTACGGAGCTCGCTGTCGGCCAGGTCCGCCGTCCGGGCCTGGGCCACCTGGCGGGCGGCGCGGCTCGGACTGACAGGCTCCATGGTCAGGACGATCGAACGGCGGAGGGGGGAGAAGAGCATCGGTCCGAGGAAGTCGGGCGTGACATCGACCCGGGGCCACTCGGCGATCCAGTAGGTGGCGTGCCAGGTGCCGTCGACGTGGACCGCGTCCCAGTGCGGTTCGACGGCCATCGGCCAGGGCCAGCGGGGAACGGTGTCGTCCCCGCCGGACAGGGCCCCGGGGACGTCATGGCGACTGCCGACGGCGCCTCCAGGTGTGCCAGTCCCCCCACCCGTGCCGTTCATCGGTGCCCAGGTGTCGGCGATCACCCGGGAAAGGGCCGCCGGTCCCAACACCCCGTCGACGGTGATGTCTGCGCCCTCCAGTGCCTGGTGCAGCGAGAGAACCTCGCGGGCCAGCACCGCCGCGGCACCCGCCATGCCTCCGCCAGAGCTTCGGATGGAGCGCGCCGAGCGGCCGGTGTTGACGGACACTGCCAGCAGCACCTGGTGGCGCCGGGTGACTGGCCGGGACTCGTCGACCAATGCCTGATACGAACGGCCGGCCCGCGATTCAGGACCGAGCACGGCCTGGCGGGCCCAGTGGGCGCGGACGGCGCTGCCGTCATCGGGCAGACAGGACTCGATCCACTGGAGCCGGTGCACCTCGGACCCTTCGCGGGCCATCGCCGACAGCACCCGGGCCCAGGCGCCGATCTGCGAGTCCTGGTCGCGGGGTCCAAGGAGGGCGAAGCTGTGACCGCGCAGGGCCAGCACCGCGGTGGCGGTGCGCGAGGGTCTGTCGACCACCATCCCGACCGCTTGTGCTGAGGGTTCCGCTCCCAAGGGCATGGCCTGCAGCGACAGCCCCCCGAAGACCGTCCGCGACCGACTCTGGCGGCCGGCCCCGGGCCCGTTCCCCGTGTGGGCGACCTCGGGACTGTGTCCCTGCGAATCGACCGTGACCTCATGGCCTCGGCGCGGGCCGGCGGCCAACTGTCGACGCCCCCCCGTGGCCGTCGACCACAGCCAAGTGGCGGCCAGCGGTAACCACTGTTCGCCGGTCCGTCCGAGAATGGGCCAGAAGGCCAGGGCCACCCCGACCGCCACACTGACCAGGGCCAGGATGATCCCGCCCACCGACGGGTGCCATCGCAGGGCCAGGACGGCGAACACCAGGCTGACCGCCACCGAGGCGATCTGCCCGCCTCGCCACCCGGCAATGACCCCCCTTCGCTCGAGCGGTGGGAATCGGTAGCGCACCCGATCCGGGCGCGCCGACTCAGCCACCGTCGCCATCCGATGGAGTCGGGGGGCCGGGGTCTGTGGGCCAGGACGTGGATGCCGGGGCCGTCGGGGAGGTGATCAGGCGTATCCCGAGTTCGTCGCGGCCCAGGGCGTCGGAGCTCAGGGCCCCGGTCTGCCTGGGCAGCGGGCGGACCGCCGCCGCGGTGCCGGTGCCGTCGTCCGCGGCCGACACGGAGGTGGATGAGGAGTGTCCTGCGCCGGCGGCGCCGGCCGGTCCCTCGCCTCCGGCTCCGCCGAATCCACCCGGCATGTGGCGCCGCGCCGCGGCAGTGGCCTTTTGGTGCACGGGCCACATCGGGATGGCGTGGCCCGGCGGCTCCGTCGTTCCCACCCCGGTCGTCTCTGTCGATGACGGGCCCATGTGGGGACCCGGCCGGGTGGTCGAGGTTCCGGCATGACCACCGACGGCTCCGGGGCCGCTGCCACCCGCACCGCCCAAGGCGCCGGCGACAGCACCAGCGGCACCACCGGCGGCGGCACCGGCGAATGAACCGGACATGGAGACGCGCATGGCGTCCCGAGCCAGACTCTTGGCCGGCCCGAGCACCTGCTGCCGGGATCGATGGCTCGCACCCTCGAGGTGACCGATGGCTCCGGCCTCCAGAAACGGAAGCAGGCGGAACAGGGCCCACGGCGCCAACGCTGACAGCAGCAGCAGCGCGGCACCGCCGAGCACGGCTCCGAACCCCCCTCCCCCTCCGGGTGCGCTCCCGGCCCCGCCGACGCCGGCTGCGCTGGAGCTCGACCCCGTCCCGCCCGCCAGGGCCCCGGCCCCCAGGCTCAACACGGAGACGATCACGAACTTCCCGAGGATGAGGGCCACCAGGGTGTCGACGAGGCGCCGACTCCAGTGGGCAATGGCCGGCCAGGCCAGACTGGCCAGGGCCAAGGGCAGGAAGAGGACGGCCACATACACCGCCGCAGCACGGATGAGCAGTTCGATCCACACCAGCACCGCGCCGCAGACCACCGCCAACCCCCCGAGGAACAGGACGAACGCCGGGACTCCCGGTTGGCCGGCGGCCTGCCCCGACACCTCCAGGGTGACCGAGGCCATGAAGTGACCGGCGTCAAGCCCGGCGCCACGGGCCACGGCGGCGCTCATGGCGTCGGTGACAGCCAGACCGAGCTGTACGAGTTTCACCGCCACCGCCGTCAGCAGGATGGCCAGGGGGACGTTGACCACCACCGACCGGATCAGCATCGAGGCGTTCTGTCGGTAGATGGACTGCATGATCCCGAGCAGGAGGAGGGGCACGATGACCACACCGGCCAGCGAGGCCATGGTCACGTAGTGGGTGGTGAACCACGAGGCACCCAGGTCGACGCCCGTGGTGTCCCCGATCACGGCTCCGATCTGGGCCAGCAGCCATGCCGCTCCGTTGGCGACCCAGCTGCCCAGGGCGTTGAGCACGCTGTCGACCCCGAAGCCGGCCACCTGGGAGGCGGCGGAGCCGGCCGCACCGGCCAGGCCCGACGCCACCTGGCAGACCGGGCCCAACCCGGCTCCCCCGAGGGCTGCGGCCGCTGCTGGGCATGCCGTGCCCGGTATGGCCGGCAGGCCCAACGCCGGTGACGGCATGTCAGTGGACCCCTGAGCCGGTGGTGAAGAAGAAGGAGACGAGACCGGGGCCGGCGCCGATCAACAGTGCGGCGAGACCGGAGATCAATACGGCACGGCGGCCCACGAAACTCTGCTGGTAGTTCTGGCCGTGGGATCCGAGGGCCCACGCCGCCGCGCCGATCACCAGCCCGACCAGGGCCAGGGCCAGGGCCCAGCTGTCCAGCCCGTTCATGAGGTTCTGGAGCACCTGGCCCCCCGGCAGCGCGTTGGGATCGGGGTGCATGTTGACCACGTCGGCCGTGCGCCCTAAGACGGCCGGGACCGGACGGGCCAGGGGAAGCATCGGGGCGGAGAGCCGGCCGGACCCTCCGGCGGGCACCGGGAAGCTACCGGAGACAGCCGTGAGGAGGGGCATTCCAAGGACGGGGAGCAGGGCGATGGTCATGAGCAGACACTAGATAGCAGTCCCGTCCATTTCAACCATTTTCATGATTTTTCATGTATTCCCCGCCATTCCGGCCACAGCACCCCAGGTGCGGCGCGGGCCTGTCATGCTTAGGCAGTGAAGCCGTACGTCATCGGGTACATCGTCCTTGCGGTGGTGGCCGTCCTCGCTGTCGTCATCGCGGCCCGGCAGGGTCGCCGGGCCGGTCGCCGGGCCCTCCAGCAACGATTGATCGCCCTGTCCAACCGGCTGGGGGTGGAGCCGCCCGACGAAGGCGGGGTGGAGCCGGTGCTCATGCACCTCGAGCGGGTGACCGGCGAGGCGTCCGAGGCGGTGACCGAGGCCAGCTCCGACGCCATCCGGCTGCGACGGGCCCTCGACACCCTCCCCCAAGGCGTGATCGTGTGCGATGAGAACGGTGAGGTGGCGTTTCGCAATGCCCGGGCCGTGGGCCTCATGACCAATCGCCACGGGGACGCCCTGGCCGCCCAGGCCGTGACCGAGTTGCTCGAGAACGCCTGGACGGACGGGTCCGCCGAGCGCACGCTCGACCTCTACGGGCCGCCCCGGCAGACCCTGATGGTGCGGACCCGGCTGGTCGACGACGGGCGGCGGCCCTTGGGGGTGATCGCCATCATCGAGGACGTGTCCGAGCGCCGGCGGCTCGAGGAGATCCGCCGGGACTTCGTGGCCAATGTCAGCCACGAGCTCAAGACGCCGATGGGGGCGCTCGGCCTGCTGGCGGAGACGCTGACCGTCGAGCCCGACCCGACCGTGGCCCAGCGGCTGGCCTCGCGCATCCACACCGAGGCCTTCCGGGTCAGCCGCATCATCGACGACCTTCTCGACCTCAGCCGCATCGAGTCGGAGGAGGATCCGCCACGCGAGCCCATCTACGTCAACCTGGTGATGGCCGAGGCGGTCGAGCGGGTACGGGCAGCGGCCGAGCAGCGACGCATTACCATCGAGCTGAATGAGCCCAACCCGCCGGTCCACGTCATCGGCGATCGCCGCCAACTGGTGTCCGCCATCCACAGCCTCCTCGAGAACGCGGTGACCTTCTCGTACGAGGACGCCGTCGTGCGGGTGGCGGGGAGCCAATCCAACGGCGAGATCAAATTGGCCGTTACCGACACGGGGGTGGGGATACCCACCCGCGACCTCGAGCGCATCTTCGAGCGCTTCTACCGGGTCGACCATGGTCGCAGCCGTGACTCGGGCGGCACCGGGCTGGGGCTCTCGATCGTGCGCCACGTGGCCAGCAACCATCAGGGCCGGGTCGAGGTTGACTCGCGAGAGGGGGAGGGATCGACCTTCACCCTGATCCTGCCCACGCCCCCCGAGTATTCGGCATGAGCGCGACGCCCGTGGCCCCCGACGAGTCGCAGACGAAAGTGCTGTTGGCCGAGGACGACGAGTCCTTCATCGACGCCCTCGTGATCGGGTTGGCCCGCGAAGGCTTCGACGTGACGGTGGCCAGGGACGGCAACGAGGCCCTCCGGCTGTTCGCGTCGGTCGAGCCCGATCTGGTCCTCCTCGATCTCATGCTGCCCCGGCTGTCCGGGATCGACGTGTGTCGCTCGATCCGGGCCCGGTCGTCGGTCCCCATCATCATGGTGACGGCCAAGGGGACCGAGATCGACACCGTGGTGGGTCTCGAAGTCGGGGCGGACGACTACGTGTCCAAGCCGTACCGCCTCCGCGAATTGGTGGCCCGCATGCGGGCCGTGCTCCGGCGCACCCCCTCGACCGACACTCCGCCCGAGCCATCGAACGACGGGGCGGCTGGCGATGACGACCGCGAGGGCTTCGAGCGGCCCACCGGGAGCGCGGTCCTCGAGGGTGGGGGCATCCAGATCGACCCCGATCGCCATCTGGTCTTCATCCGGGGCCGGGACGTGCACTTGCGGCGCAAGGAATTCGAGCTGCTCTCGCTGCTGATGGAGAACGCCGGTCGGCTGTTGACGCGTGACGTGCTGATCGACCGCATCTGGGGATCGGACTACTTCGGCGACACCAAGACTCTCGACGTCCACATCAAGCGACTGCGCACCCACGTCGAGGTGGACCCGTCATCGCCCAAGCTGATCACGACCATCCGTGGTGTCGGCTACCGGTTCGACGCCCCCCGGGTCTGAGCTCGACCGGACGTGACCGGGCCCCCGGTCCGGATCAGCCCGGGCCGGGGATGACCGTTTCGCCGCCCAGGTAGGGACGGAGCACCTCGGGCAGCACCACCGATCCGTCGGCCTGGCGACCCGTCTCCACGAGGGCGGCCCAGATCCGGGCCCAGGCCAGGGCCGAGCCGTTCAGTGTATGGACCAGCACGGGCCCCCCACCAGCGCCCTGTCGGAAGCGGATGTTGGCCCGGCGGGCCTGGTAGTCGGTGCACCAGCTCACCGACGACACCTCCAACCACTGGTCGACCCCGGGGGAATAGACCTCGAGGTCGAAGGTGCGGGCGGCCGAGATGCCCATCTCATCGGGGCAGAGGTCGAGAACCCGGTACTGGAGCCCCAGGTCCTGTAGCAGCCGCTCGGCCCGGGCCACCATATCCGCCAGCAAGGCGGGCGCCTGGTCGGGAGTGCTGTAGGCGAACAGCTCGACTTTGTCGAACTCGTGCACCCGGAGCAGGCCCCTGGTGTCGCGGCCGGCCGCGCCCGCCTCCCGGCGGAAGCACGAGGTCGCCGCAGTCAGCCTCAACGGCAGGTCCGTCTCATCGAGGACGTCGCCGCGCCACATCGACGTCAAGGGCACCTCGGCGGTGGGGATGGCCCAGAGGTCGTCGCGCTCCACGTGGTAGGCGTCTTCTTCGAACTTGGGGAGGTGACCCGTCGACACCATGGTGTCGGTGAGGACCAGGGTGGGCGGCCGCACCTCTTCGAACTGGTCGGCGTGGCTGTCGAGCGCCAGCGACGTCAGGGCGCGCAACAGGCGGGCACCCACCCCCCGGTAGAGGGGGAACATCGACCCCGACAGCTTGGCCCCCCGCTCCATGTCCAGGAGGCCCAGGGCCGCTCCGGTCTCCCAGTGGGGCACCCGCTGGGCGTCGGCATAGGTCGGAGCGGCATCCGGCCAGGTGCGGACCACCACGTTGCCGTCGGGACCGCTCCCGTCGGGGGCATCGGGCGATGGGAGGTTCGGGAGAAAGAGCACGGCCCGGCGCACCTCCTCTTGGGCGGTCTCGGCCACCGCGTTCTGTGCCCGCTCCTCGTCGCCCAGGCCGCGACTGCGGGCCGTCAACTTCTCGGCCAAGGCGGTGTCACCTGACCGGCGGGCCTCGCCCACCTGCTTCGAGAGTGCCTTCACCTGCGCCCGCAGGTCATCCCGCCGTCCGATCTCGGCGCGGGCGGTCTCGTCCAGTCCGGTCAGCCGGTCGATCTCGGCGGGGTCCACCCCTCTCCGGGCCAGGGCGGCCTTCACCGATGCGCTGTCGTCCCTCACCAACCGGATGTCGATCATGACGGGCACAACGGTAGCGTGACCTCCCGTGAGCGAGGTCAACGTCACCACCCGGCGTCCGGCCGTCGTCTGCGACGGTGTGGTCATCCGCTACGGCGACACGGTGGCCATCGACCACCTGTCCTTCGAAGGCCATGCCGGCGAGGTGGTCGCCCTGCTCGGCCCGAACGGCGCGGGCAAGACCAGCACGGTCGAGGCCCTCGAGGGCTACCGCCGGGTGAGCGAGGGCTCGGTCCGGGTCCTCGGCCTCGACCCCCGCCGGGACCACGACGCGCTGGTCCCCCGCATCGGCGTGATGCTGCAGAAGGGGGGCATCTACCCCATGCTGGGCCCGGCCCAGGTCCTCCATCTGTTCGCCGCCTACTACCACGACGCCGAGGATCCCGACAGCCTCCTCGACCTGGTGGGGCTCTCCGCGGTCCGCCGCACCCCGTGGCGGCGGCTGTCCGGCGGTGAGCAGCAGCGCCTCGCCCTGGCCCTGGCCCTCGTGGGGAAGCCGAGCGTCCTCTTCCTCGACGAGCCCACCGCCGGCGTCGACCCCGAGGGCCGCATCGTGGTGCGCGACATCATCGCCGAACGGCGCCACCGCGGCATCTGCGTGATCCTGACCACCCACGAGCTGTCCGAAGCCGAGCGGCTGGCCGATCGGGTGGTCATCATCGACCGCGGCCGGATGCTGGCCGACGGCACCCCATCGGCCCTGGCCATCGGCACCGCCGACGGATCCATCCGCTTCTCCACCGACCCGGGGATCGACACGGCCGGACTGGCCCTGACCATGGGCGAGGGGGCGACCGTCGAAGAGGAGCGGCCGGGCTCCTACCGCCTCCGGTGCGGAGACGGCGCATCCACCCCGGCGGTGGTGGCCGCCCTGGCCGGTTGGTTGGCCGAACGGGACCTGGCCGTGGGCGATCTCCGCACCGGTCAGTCACTGGAGGAGGCCTACCTGGCCATCACCGCCTCCCGGGGGGCCACGGATCCGCCGGCATCGGAGCCATCCGAACGCAGGCATCGGGCCGGGCGGGCCCGAGCGCCCCGACCATGAGACCGCTCACCGCCCAGTTGCGGGCCGAGCTGACCATGCTCGGCACCAACGGGGAGACGGTCTTTTTGACCCTGGGCATCCCGGTGGTGTTCCTGTGGTTCTTCTCGGCGGTGCACGTCCTGCCCACCGGCTCGGGGCATCCCGTCGACTTCCTGGTGCCGGGCATTCTGGCCCTGGCCGTCATGTCGACAGCCATGACCGCGTTGGGGATCGGCACCGGCTTCGAGCGCGGTTACGGGGTCCTCAAGCGGTTGGGGGCCACGCCGCTGGGCCGGCCACGGCTGTTGACCGCCAAGATCATCGCCATCATCGCTGTCGAGCTGCTCCAGGCGGCGGTGCTGGTGGGGGTGGGGCTGGCGCTCGGCTGGAGCCCCGGTGGTCCGGGCGGTGCCGGTGCGCTGGTCGGCGCGGCGGTCGGGGCCATGGTGTTGGGGACCGTCGCCTTCGGCGGCGTCGGCCTCCTGCTGGCCGGAACGCTCAAGCCCTTGGTCAACCTGGCCGTGGTCAACGGTCTGTTCGTCGTGCTCCTGCTGCTCGGCGGGATGCTGATTCCCTTGGGCAAGCTGCCGGGCTGGCTGGCCGGCGTGGCCAAGGTCCTGCCGGCGTCGGCGCTGGCCGACGCCCTCCATGGCGCCCTCGGCCACGGCACGGCGGTGACCACCCACGACTGGGTCGTGCTGGTGGTCTGGGCGGTGGCGGCACCGGTGGCCGCCGGCCTGGCCTTCCGCTGGGAATGAACAGGCGAGCGGAAAGCTCAGCCCGAGGACCCGGCCAGTCGGTGCAACCACTGATCCAGCTGGGGTGGGGACACCGGACCGATGACGTGGCCGAGCACGCGCCCCGAGCCGCTGATGAAGAAGGTGTTGGGCTCCCCGTTCAAGCCGTAGAGGACGGCCGCCACCCGCAGGGTGGAGTCGGTTCCGATCGGGTAGGTGAGCCCGGACTGCCTGGCGAAGGGAACCGCTTGCGCCGGGCTGTCGGCGACATCCACCCCCACGAACTGGACGATCGAGCCCTTGGCCCGCTCGGCGGTGGCGGTCCGGGCCAAGAGCGGCGTCTCCTGCTGGCACGGAATGCACCACGATGCGAAGAAGTTGAGCACCACCGGGTGGTGGTGGGCTGGGCCCAGCGCGTGAAGCGAGACCGGCGGGCCCGCAGTCAGGGACGGGAGGGAGAAGTCCGGCGCCATGTTGCCGATCCCCACCACGGGAGCAGCTGCAGGGCCTGATCCCGAATTCTGACCCAGGCCGACGAACAGGAACACGGCCAGCGCCGCGGCGATGACCGTGCCGATCAACAGGGAGCGCAGTCGTCGGGGCCCGTGTGCCGCCGGCGATGGTGACGAAGGGGGTGCGGGTGGTGGGGTCGGCGGGCCGCTGTCCACGCCCGCATCTGCCCGGCCGTCCGCCCCCGTTGCGTCCTCGCCGTCCCGGGGTCCCTCGATCAATGGTTGATGAGGACGTCGACCGCCATGACGACGAACAGCAGGGTCAGGTAGGTGATCGAGTAACTGAACAGTTGCATGGCCGCTTTGGGGGTGGCCGTTCGCCACAGCCGGACTGCCAGTGCCACGAACACCGCTCCCAGCGCGATGGCCGAGACGAGGTAGAGGGCGCCGAGCGTGGCCACCGCGGCCAGAAGCACCGACACCCCCACCAAGAGCAGGCTGTAGATGAGGATCTCCGCTGCCGTCCGCCTGAACGTGGCCACGGCCGGCAACATGGGGACGCTGGCAGCCTGATAGTCGTCCTTGTACTTGACGGCCAGCGCCCAGAAGTGGGGAGGGGTCCAGACAAAGATGATGGCGAACATCACCAGCGGGGTCCAGGCCAGGCTGTTGGTGACCGCGGCCCACCCGACCAGCACGGGGACCGCCCCGGCCGCCCCGCCGATGACGATGTTCTGACTGCTGGTGCGCTTCAGCCACAGCGTGTACACGAAGACATAGAAGAGGGTGGCCGCCACGGCCAGGCACGCCGACAGAAGGTTCACCCAACCCCAGAGCTCGAGGAAGGCCACGACCTCGAGCGTGATGGCGAAGACCAGGGCGTTGCGCGGCGCCACGGCGCCGGTGACCAGGGGGCGCTTGCGGGTCCGGTGCATGAGCTTGTCGATGTCCCGGTCGACGAACATGTTGATGGCGTTCGCCCCCCCGGCGGCCAGGGCGCCGCCCAGCAGCGTGGCGGCCATGAGCCACACCGGGGGCATGCCCCTCTGCGCCACGATCATGGTGGGCAGGGTGGTGATCAACAACAGCTCGATGATGCGGGGCTTGGTCAAGGCCACATAGGCGCCGAGCCGCGAGCCCACGGTGGTGCGGCGGGGCAGAGTCGCCGCAGGAAGTGCCATTGGGCAGACAATAGTGCCGACATGCAACGTCGAATCCCGGGCCCGGTGCGCTGGCGAGGGGCCCCGACCGGGCCGGTACCA
Organism: Acidimicrobiales bacterium; assembly: GCA_015478655.1. Classification (GTDB taxonomy): domain Bacteria; phylum Actinomycetota; class Acidimicrobiia; order Acidimicrobiales; family RAAP-2; genus Bog-756. Next base: position 23,647 of record JADMIJ010000001.1, read on the forward strand.
TACGGAAACGGTGTCATCCCTGCGTATCGGGCCTCGCCCGTTCCTCCTCCTCTGCCGGTTCATACTGGCCACGGTCGTCGTCAACGTGGTGACCGGGGCCGCGGTCCGGCTGTCCGACTCCGGACTGGGCTGCCCGGACTGGCCGACCTGCTCGCAGCACCAGCTGACTCCCACCCTGCGCCTGCACCCGCTGGTCGAGTTCGGCAACCGGCTGGTCGTCTTCGTGCTGGTGGTGGCCTGCATCGCCACCGCGGTGGCGGCGTGCCTGCGCCGGCCGGCGCGGCGCGACCTCCGATGGCTGTCCGGAGGACTGGTCCTCGGGGTCATCGGTGAGGCCGTGCTCGGCGCCTTCGTGGTCTACACCAAGCTCAATGCCTACGTCGTCATGATCCACTTCATGGTGGGGATGGCCCTGCTGGCGGTGGCGGTGGTCCTGACCCTCCGGGCCGACCACCGACCCGGGCGCGGCGCCGTCGCTGTGACCGGAGCCGCACTGTGGCTGACCCGGGCCCTGGTGGCGTTGACCGTGGTCGTACTGGCGGCCGGGGCGGCCACAACGGGCACCGGGCCCCACGCCGGTGGGAGAGGGGCCAAGCGGATCCCTCTCGGGCTTCGGGACATGACCCGCATCCACGCTGAGATCGTCATTGCCGCCGCCGTGCTGTTGTTGGTGGTGCTGTGGGTGCTGTGGAGATCCGACGCCGTCGCCCGCGTTCAAAACGCCGGCCGGATCCTGCTGGCGGTGATGGTGGCCCAGGGCTTGATCGGGTACGCCCAGTTCTTCAGCCATCTCCCGCCGGTTTTGGTCGGCATCCATGTGCTCGGCGCGTCGATCGTGTGGTGCACGGTGCTCTGGTTCCACCACGGGCTGTCGGACCATCTTCCCGAGTCGATCGGCGACCCCGGGCCGGCGACGGGACCCGAAGCGCGACGGTCCGGTGATCCGACGGTGGCGAGGCAACCGGCCGGCGAACCGCTGCGGGAGCCGGTGTGAGCCGGGCCGCCGCTACCCCCATCCGGGCCCGACAGACGGAGACGGCGCCGTTCGAGCTCGAGCGCACGGAGCTCGACGAGTCCCAGAGCACCGACCGGCCCTGGTTGGTCATCGTGTGGAACGACCCCATCAACCTGATGTCCTTCGTGACCTTCGTGTTCCAGAAGCTGTTCGGCTACTCCAAGGAGAAGGCGACCAAGCTGATGCTTGACGTCCACCACAAAGGTCGGGCGGTGGTGTCGTCGGGTACCCGCGAACGGGCCGAGCTCGACGTGTACCGCCTGCACGAGCACGGCCTCTGGGCCACCATGGAACAGTCGACGTGAGCTCGCCGATCCGGCGCCGTCGGGACGGCCAGTACGCGGTCAAGCTCGACCCCAGTGTGCGCGCCGTGCTGGTCACGATGTCCGAGCAGCTGGCACCGGTGCTGAGTCCGGACGACCCGATGACCAAGCGGCTCTTTCCCCCGGCATACGCCAGTGAGATCCATGCCAGTTCGGAGCGGGACTACCGGGACCTGGTCGACAACGCCCTGATCAACCATCACCGGGAGGCGTTCACGCTGATGGCCGGGACCGCCGAAGCAGACGTCTTGACCGATGCGGAGCTCAACGCCTGGTTGTCGGCCATCGGGGCCATGCGCCTCGTCCTCGGGACCCGCCTCGACGTGAGCGAGGACATGGAGCCACCCGGTCCGGACGACCCGATTGCCCCCGAATACGCGCTCTATGAATTGCTGGGACAGCTCCAGTACCTGATCATCGAGGTGCTCGCCGCGGAGCTTCCTGACGAGGGTCGGCCCGAAGGTGAGCTGTGATCCCTCTGCTAACCTCCAGACGCCCTGATCGGGTCAGAGCCCCCATCGTCTAGCGGCCCAGGACGCCGCCCTTTCAAGGCGGTAACACGGGTTCGAATCCCGTTGGGGGTGCGGCACACCCCAGTGTCAGTGCTGGTTGGGGACCTGTGGTGCAGTTTGGAGTGCACGCCGGCCTGTCAAGCCGGAGGTCGCGGGTTCAAATCCCGTCAGGTCCGCCACCTCGGTTCGCCGAGGCGAGGTCGGGTAGCTCAGTTGGTAGAGCGCGCGCCTGAAAAGCGTGAGGTCACCGGATCGACGCCGGTCCCGACCACTGGAAGGAACGAGGATCGGGACACCATTCAGGCGGGGGTGGGGTCGAACACGTCGGCCAGTCCATCCACCAGCCACCGGCTGTCGGCGGAGAGGTCGTGACGGAGCGGGATCCGGCGACTGAGGCCCTCGACCAGCTTCACCGCAGGGCCTCCCAGGCGCGGGGCGTCGGCGTCGGCCGGCCCTGGTTCGCGAGCGACGACCGTCTCCCCGGCGTCGACGACAAAACGGACGGTCGGATCTTCGGCATGGACGGCCAGGATGCCCGAACGGGCGACGCCGACCGCCGCCAGCAGGGCGGGACCGAGGACGGCCACATACAGGAGACTGGCTGTCACCTCATCGTCTTGCTCCACCGGCGTCAGCCCCAGGGGCAGGACGATGTCCCGCTCATGGACCCAGCCGTCCCACAGGGCGTGGAGAGCCACGGCGCGGAGGGCGATGTGGCCGGGTGGGGCTTCGGCCAGGAGCGACCACGACCCGTCATCGACGCCGTCAAGGGCATCGGCGAGGTCGTCGACGCTGGCGACGAAGTCATCGAGCACTGCGGCGGACGCGAGGTCGTGCATGGGCTCGACCATCAGCCGAGGGGTGACGACCGGGTCGAACCCCACCAGCAAACGGGTCGGGGTGCCGGCCCGCGCGGATCGCACGGACAGCGCCCAGAATCGATTGACGCCGACGAGGTGCGCGACCACATCCTGCACCGACCATCCCGAACAGCGGCTGGGTGCTGTCCACTGCTCGATCTCGAGACCACCAAGGATGTCGGCCAAGCGGCGACGCTGTCGCAGGAGGGGCACGGAGGGATCAGGGAGTTGCACCTCGACCCTCAGGGGCGGCCGGCCGTCATAGCGCGGTGCGAGCTGCATTGACGGATGGTAGTTCTGGTGACCGGCTCGACGGTGTCCCGACCACGGCGCTCCCGGAGTCACCGGGCTGCCCACACCCCTCCGGATCTTTGACACCTGAACCCCTTGACATTGGGTGTATTGCGATATATCGTAACCGCACGAGAGCGATCGAGATAGACGCTCCTGGGGGTCCGCCACCCGGGTGGACCACACAGAACGACGGAGGTGCGTGATGCACGGACACAGGAGATTCGACAGAGAGACAGAGGGTGAGCCCCAGTTCGGGCCGGGGTTTTCCCCAGCCGGACATCCCTATGACCGCCTCGCCGATCTGGCCCGCAGTCGGGCCGGAGGACGCGGGCGGGGGCGGGGACGACCTGACGGGTTCGGGCCGGGGTTCGGGCGCCACGGTGAATTCGGGCCGGGTTTCGGCGGGCCGATGTTCGGTCGGCGGGCCAAGGTGGGGCGGGGCGACGTGCGGGCGGCCATCATCGCCCTCCTCGCCGAGGAGCCGATGCACGGCTACCAGATCATCACCGAGCTCACCGAGCGCAGTGGGGGGGTGTGGCGTCCGAGCCCGGGCTCGGTCTACCCCACCCTCCAGGCCATGGAGGATCAGGGGCTGGTGACGGCGACGAAGTCCGAGGGGCGCCGGGTGTTCAGCCTGACCGACGAGGGGCGGGCTGCCGCCGAAGCCGCCGGGGACGGACCGGCGCCCTGGGAGGATGCAGCCCGCGGTGCGGACCGTTCGCTGGTCAACCTCCGTGGCCTCATGGGTGAGGTGGCCGCGGCCAGCTATCAGGTGGGCCGCGCCGGTACCGAGCGTCAGGTCACCGCGGTGGGCGAGATCCTGAACGACACGCGGCGCCGCATCTACCTGGTCCTCGCCGACGGCATTGCCGACGACGGCGAAGCGGACTAGCGCACCGGACTAGAGCACCGGACGATGGCGAAGCAGAAGGCCGGCAGGCTCGAGAAGAAGCGGCGGGCCGCCGCTCATCCCGACCGCCCGGGTGAGCGGTGCGCCGCACCCGCCGCCACCTATGCACCGGCCATCGACCATGCCCGGTGCGAAGGGAAGCGCGACTGCATCGACGTCTGCCCGAACGACGTGTTCGAGGTTCGGCGCATCGATGAGGCGGACTACGACGCCCTGGGGCGGATGGCGCGACTGAAGGTCCGGGCCCACGGCATGCTGTCGGCCTACACGCCCAACGCCGACGACTGCCGCGCCTGCGGCCTGTGCGTGGTGGCCTGCCCGGAACAGGCGATCGTGCTGACCCGGCTGCGCTGAGGTCCCGGCCCGCGCCGGTCAGGCTCCTTCGTAGTCGAAGCCCAGGTCCGGAGCGGTCAACAGGGCCCGGAAGGGGATCCCCTCGGCGGCGGCCATGGCTTCGACCGTGCCGCCCCGGTCGACGACGGCCACCAACAGGACGGGCACGCCCTCGGCGTCCCGGACGGCCCGGGCGGCCTCGAGCAGCGAGGTGCCCCGGGTCACCGTGTCCTCGGTGACCACCACCCGGTCGCCGGGGTCGAGGGCTCCGGCGATCCGCCCCCCACCCCCGTGGTCCTTGGCCTCCTTGCGTACGCTGAACGCCTTGAGCGGGCGCCCCCGGCACGCCGCCACCCCGGCGGTGATGAAGGCCACCGGATCGGCACCCATGGTCAGCCCGCCGATGGCCGTCGCCTCATCGGGCAGCACCGAGAGCACCCCGTCGGCCACCGACATCATCGCCTCGGGCCGGCACACCGTCTGCTTCGAGTCGATGAACCAGCTGGACTTCCGGCCCGACTTGAGGGTGAAGTCACCGCGCCTGACCGAGTGCTCCAAGAGATGACGGCGGAGCGCTTCGAACTCGGTCGGCGGCAGCGGGTGGCTCACGCCGGCCCCGCGCCGGCGCTGTCGCCGGACCAGAACGGGGCGCCGACCAGTTCGACGCCGCGCTCCCCTGCCTCCACCCGACCCACGACCACGGCGTCTACTCCGGCCGCCGACAGGGCAGCCAAGGCGGCGCCACTGCTGTCACCGTCCACCGCCACCACCATGCCCAGCCCGAGGTTGAACACCCGGGCCATCTCCTGGTCGGTGACGTTCCCGAGGCGCCGGATCTCCCCGAAGATGGGCGGCACCGCCCACGTGTCCCGGTCCAGCACGGCCCGAGCCCCGTCGGGAAGGGCCCTGGGCACATTGCCCCCGATCCCGCCTCCGGTGATGTGGGCCACCGCGTGCACGTCGGAGGCGGCGATAGCGGCCCGTACGGCCGGTGTGTAGATGACCGATGGGCGCAACAGCTCGTCCGCCAGGGTCGCGGACGCGCCCGGCCACGCCGGGCCGTCGAGCGCGAGGCCGGCCCGCTCCAGCAGCACCCGACGGGCCAGGGTGTAGCCATTGCATCGCAGACCGGGCGAGGGGAGACCGATGACCACGTCCCCCGGCCGCACTCGGGCTGGGCCCAGCGCCACATCGCGCTCGACCACCCCGACGGCGAACCCGACCAGGTCGAACTCGCCGGGCTCCATGACACCGGCGTGCTCGGCCATCTCCCCGCCCAACAGGGCGGCACCGACCTGACGGCACCCCTCGGCCACCCCGCTGACCAGGTCGGCCATCTGGGACGGGTCCACCGCCCCGGTCGAGATGTAGTCGAGGAAGAACAACGGCTCGGCGCCCTGGCAGACGAGGTCGTCCATGCACATGGCGACCAGATCGATGCCGATGGTGTCGAGCCGTCCAAGGGAACGGGCGACCAGCGCCTTGGTGCCCACGCCGTCCGTGGCCGCCACCAGCACCGGTTGCCGGTATCGGCCGGTGTCGAGGGCGAACAGGCCACCGAAGCCCCCGAGGCCGCCGATCACCTCGGGACGGAGGGTGGAGGCCACCAGCGGCCGGATCCGATCGATGGCCCGCTCGCCGGCCTCGATGTCGACGCCGGCGTCGGCGTAGGTGGCCGAGGTGGACGGATCGGGTGGGGACAGGGTGGGTTCCGGTGCGACTCCGGTCACGCCCGGATACCGCTGAGCGCCGGGCTGGCGCCGAGCTGCACGGGCACCGGCACCGGGTAGCTGCCGGTCAGGCAGGCGTCGCAGAACCCGGCGCCCGGGGCGTCGACGGCCGTGACCAGGTGGTCCAGCGACAGGTACTCGAGCGAGTCCACATCGAGGAACTCGACGATCTCCTCGTGGGTCTTGATCGATGCCAGCAGCTCTGTCCGGTCGGGCGTGTCGATCCCGTAGTAGCAGGGCCAGCGGAATGGCGGCGAGGAGATCCGCAGGTGCACCTCGACGGCGCCGGCCTCCCGCAGCATGGTGACCATGGCTCGTGTGGTGGTGCCGCGCACGATCGAGTCGTCCACGACGATCACCCGCTTGCCGGCGATGTTCTCACGGAGGGGATTGAGCTTGCGCCGGACCCCGTTGGCCCGTTCGACCTGTGTGGGGGCGATGAACGTGCGCCCGATGTAACGGTTCTTGACCAGCCCCTGCCCGTACGGGATACCGGAGGCCACCGCGTACCCTTCGGCAGCCGGGACCCCCGAGTCGGGCACGCCCATCACCAGGTCGGCGGGCACGGGCGCCTGGGTGGCGAGGAGCTGACCCATCCGCCGGCGGGCGCCGTGCACCTCGTTCCCGTAGAGCCGGGTGTCGGGCCGGGCGAAGTAGACGAACTCGAAGATACAGAGCTTGGGGTTGATCCGTTCGCCGGGGAAGGGCCGCTCCGAACGGACCTCCTTGCCGTCGATGACCACCATCTCGCCCGGCTCCAGCTCGCGGATGAATGTTGCGCCGATCACGTCGAGAGCGGGCGACTCCGAGGCCAGGACCCAACCCATCTCGAACTCGTCGGTGGCCTCGAGCCGTCCGAGGCACAGCGGTCGGAAGCCGTTCGGGTCCCGGACGCCGATGAGGCGGTCGGCGTCGAGGAGCACGAAGGAGAAGGCGCCCTCCACCGAGGGCAGCACCGCGGCGAGTGCCTTCTCGAGGTCGTCGGCGTGCTCGGCCCTGGTCAACTCGGGTACGTCGGGGGGGAAGGCCCGCCCCAGCAGCTCGGCCACCAGGTCGCTGTCCGACGAGACCAGGCCGGGGAGCATTCCCGCTGCCTCACCCAGTGCTGCGGTGTTGGTCAGGTTGCCGTTGTGGGCCAGACCGAAGCCGGCCCGACCGACGCCACGAAAGACGGGCTGGGCATGCATCCAGTCGCTCGAGCCGGCGGTCGAGTAGCGGGTGTGCCCGATGGCCATGTGGCCGCGGAGACCGGAGAGCTTGCGTTCGTCGAACACCGTAGTGACCAGGCCCATGTCCTTCATCACGGTGATGGCGTCGCCGTCGCTGACCGCCATGCCGGCGGACTCCTGGCCGCGGTGCTGGAGGGCGTAGAGGCCGTCGAAGGTGAGGTGTGCCACAGCCCGCCCCGGGGCGTACACCCCGAAGACTCCGCACGCTTCCTTGGCCTCCATCATCGGTTGGTCACCGCACGCACCGGGGGTCGTCGAGCTGATTTGTCGCCACGATTAGGCCACACAAATGCCAGGTCGTGCCAGTCCAGCCTAGCGTCGGGCCGGATCGGTGCGCCGCTCTCCCAGGCCAGAGCGCTCCCCGCCTCCCGGTAGCCTCCGAAAGGATGATCGACCTCCACACCCACTCCAGTGTCTCGGACGGCAGCGACCCCCCGGAGCGGATTCCCGAGTTGGCGGTCGAGGCCGGCTGCAGCGCGGTGGCCCTGACCGATCACGACTCGCTGGCGGGCATCGGGCGCGCCCGCCACCGGGCCGGCCAGTTCGGCATCACCTTCGTCCCCGGGTGCGAGGTGTCCTGCCGTCCGATGGGGACCGGAGGCATGCACGTGCTGGTGTACTTCGTCGAGGACGACGGCAGCCGGATGTGCGAGGAACTGGGCCGGCTCCGCCAGGACCGCCGGCGGCGCAACATCGCCCTGGCCGATCGCCTGGCCGCCATGGGTGTGCCCATCACCTACGACATGGTGGTGGCCAGGGCCGGGGGCGAAGAGGGAATGGGGAGGCCACACTTCGCCTCGGTGATGGTGGCCGTCGGGGCGGCCGAGTCCGTTGACGACGCCTTCGACCGCTACCTGACCCACGACCGCCCGGCCTTCATCCCCAAAGCCCGGCTGACCGGTGCCGACGTGGCCCGACTGGCCCGGGAGGCGGGAGGGGTGGCCGTCCTGGCCCACCCGTTCAGCAACGGGCTGGCCGGGGGCGACCTGGCCCGCATGGTCGGTGAGCTGGCCGAGGTCGGGTTCTCCGGCCTCGAGGCCCTCTACGGGCGCTACTCGCCGCGCCAGCGCCAACAGCTCGGCAACCTGGCCCGTCGTTTCGATCTTGTGGCCACCGGTGGCTCCGACCACCACGGTCTGCTCAAGCCGGACCTCAGGGTCGGCACCGGTCACGGCGACCTGAAGGTGCCCGACACGGCCCTGGCCCAGCTCGAGGCCCGGCGCCCCGACGGCTGAGCACGACGACACCACCGCCCACCGGGGGTGCCGTCTCAGTTGGTGGCCGGCGCCATCCCGTCGAGCAGGGAGGGCAGCCGCCCCCGCCAGGACCCGGTGGCCTGGGCCAGGCTGAGATCAACCAGTCCCTCCACCACCACCCGGGCGCCGCCGGTGTCGCCGAGCACGCGGAACCCGACGCCCGCCCCGGCCGCTCTCGAGATGAGCTCGGCCCTCCGGGTGGTGCACACCACCACCCGCGACGGGGCCTCGGTGAACAGCTCGTGGTGATCGGCCACGCCGGCCACGCGGACGCCGACGCCTGAGCGGACGGCCATCTCGGTGAGGGTCACCCCCAGCCCACCGCCGGACACGTCGTGGATCCCCGCCACCAGCGGGTCACCGCCGGCCACCGCTGCGCCCACCAGGCCCGAGACGAAGGACACCAGGCGCGAGTGGCCGGCGAGGTCGAGGGCAGGCAGGGTGCCGTTGCGGTGGCCTCGGCACTCGACGGCCCAGCGCGAGCCCCCGAGTGACGGGGGGCCCCGCCGGCCCATGGTGGTCCCGACGCTGGCGTCGAGCAGCACGAGCGCGGCGTCCTCGAACAGGGCCACCCCGGGAGGCCGGACCACGAGCCGGTCGATGAGGCCCAGCACACCGATGACCGGGGTGGGGTCGATGTCGACACCGAGGCTCTCGTTGTACAGACTGACATTGCCCCCGATGACCGGAAGGCCGAGGGCGACGCACGCCTCGCTCATCCCGTCGATGGCTTCGGACAGCTGCCACATCACCTCGGGGTGCTCGGGATTTCCGAAGTTGAGGCAGTTGACCACGGCCATGGGGCGCGCCCCGGCGCAGGCCACGTTGAGCGCGCTTTCGGCCACGGTGGCGGCGGCACCGGCGCGGGGGTCGATGGAGCACCAGGTCGGGTTGGAGTCCGTGGTGAGGGCCAGACCCCGTTCCGACGGGGGCAGGCCGGGGGCGGCCAGGCGGAGCACGGCGGCGTCGCCCCCGGGGCCGTCGACCGTGTTGAGGAACAGTTGATGGTCGTACTGGCGATAGACCCAGGAGGGGTCGGACAACAGGGCCAGTACGTCCGGACCGCAGTCCGCGGGGGCGGGGAGGACGCCCGGGTCGTCGCCGGCGCGGGCCTCGTGATCGCCGGGCCGGGCCAGGGGCCGGTGGTAGAGCGGCGCCTCGTCGCTGAGCGCCCCGGCGGGGACATCCCCGAGCACCTGGCCCCCGAACCCGTCGAGGATCCGCAGCCGCCCCGGCCCCCCGGCCGGCGGCTCGGTGACCCGTCCGACCACGGCGGAGCGCACCTCCCACCGGCGGCACACCTCCTGCACCCGATCCAGGTCCTGGGGGGTCACGATGGCCAGCATGCGCTCCTGGCTCTCCGAGGTCATCACCTCGAAGGGGGCCATGCCCGGTTCACGCCGGGGCACGGCCGACACGTCGACGTCCATGCCCACGCCCCCCCGGGCTGCCGTTTCGCTGGTGGCGCAGACCAGTCCGGCCCCGCCGAGGTCCTGGATGCCGACCACCAACTTGGCGTCGAGCAGCTCGAGGCACGCCTCGATCAATCGCTTCTCCTCGTACGGGTCGCCCACCTGGACGCTGGGCCGCTTGGCCGCGTCCGCCTCGTCGCCCCCGTCCCCGAAGCCGGCCGATGCCAACACGCTGACCCCGCCGATCCCGTCGCGACCGGTCGGCGATCCCAGGAGGACCGCCAGGTTGCCCACGCCCGAGGCCTGCCCGAGCACCAGCCGGTCGGTGGGCAGTACGCCCATGCACAGCACGTTGACGAGGGGGTTCTGGGCGTAGCAGTCGTTGAAGGTCAACTCGCCGCCCACGGTGGGCACGCCCACCGAGTTCCCGTACCCGGAGATGCCAGCCACCACGCCCTCGATCAGCCACTGCTGGCGGGCATCGGCCGGGTCCCCGAAGAACAGCGGGTCCATCACCGCGATGGGTCGCGCCCCCATGGTGAAGATGTCCCGCAGGATCCCCCCGACGCCCGTGGCCGCACCCTGGTAGGGCTCGATGGCCGAGGGGTGATTGTGGCTCTCGATGCGAATGGCCACGGCGATACCGTCGCCGGCGTCGATGACCCCGGCATTCTCCCCGGGGCCCACCAGCACATGGGGAGCCTCGGTCGGGAGTCGCTTCAGGTGGACCCGCGACGACTTGTAGGAGCAGTGCTCGCTCCACATCACTGCGAAGAGGGCGAGCTCGAGGTGATTGGGGGGGCGGCGCAGGATGGCTTCGACCTCGTCGCGCTCGCCGTCGGTGAGGCCCAAGGCCCGGTGCAGCGGCACACCGTCCTCGACCATCGGGTCGCTCCCCGATCCGGTCATCGGGCTCGGCACCTGTTCTCCACCCGCGTCCACCGGCTCGAGCGTACCCGGCCCGGGTTTGCGGCTCGCCGGCAGCGGTGTCCGCAGACCACACATGGAGCGCTCCGACAGCGCGGTCATTGCGCCCGAGCGGCGACGGCAGAGCCGGGGCGACCCGAACCGACCCCATCCGATCTCGGAGCGTCGGCAACCGCCCTATTGCGTGCTTGGAAGCACCCGCCCGTCGCCGATCGTCGCCGGCTCACCGGCTGCACCGCGTGGGAGCGGACCCCCCAATGGACGACGCCGAACGGGTCGAGCGTGGCCCAATGGGCACCGGGGACCGCGGGGTTCGCACCCAATCACACCCGGCGTGGGGACCTCCATGAGGGCAATGGACGCTCCCCGTTCTGCCCCTAATCCGAACGTCGGGACCGGCGTTCTTCGAGCAGTCGGATGCGCCGAGTTGCTTGATATAGCCAACTCTGGGAGGCTCTCCCCATGGCAGCGACAGGTTCGACCAAACCACGGAAGAAGACTCCAATGTCCGCCGATCACAAAGCGGCTTTGGCCAAAGGACGGGAAGAGGGCCGGACCGTTCGCCGGTACCTCGAAGCGCTCGAGTCGAACCGACCCCGACGGGGCCGCAAGCGCACCCCCGACTCCATTCGCAAGCGGCTGGCCGTCATCGAGTCGGCACTGCCCGGCGCCGACCCGCTGTCACGGCTCCACATGGTGGAGGAGAAGCAGCGCCTCGAAGCCGAGCTCTCCCATGCCGGAGACACAGTCGACATGGCGGCCCTGGAGAAGGGCTTCGTCCGGGTGGCCCGGATCTACGGCGAGCGCAAGGGAATCTCGTACTCCACCTGGCGCGCCGTGGGGGTGAGCGCGGCCGTCCTGCAGCAGGCGAAGATTCCCCGTACCCGCAGCTGAGCGCCTGGCCGGACGGACGGACCTCCGACCCGTTGCGCGAGGGCGATCAGGCGACGGTGGCGGCGACCTGCGGGGTGGCTGACCGCACCAGGGCCGCCAGCAGCACGACGCCGTCCACCGAACCGAGCAGAGGATCCGAAGCCCGTTCGGGGTGGGGCATGAGGCCGACCACATTGCGGGCCTCATTGCAGACGCCGGCGATGCTGTCGACCGAGCCATTTGGGTTGTCCACGTAGCGGAGCACCACTCGCTCTTCCGATCGGAGCATGGCCAATGTGGGGGCATCACACGTGTAGTTGCCCTCGAAGTGATTGATGGGGATCTGCAACTCGGTTCCGACGGCAACTCCCCCGGTCAGCACGGAGTCCGACGACTCCACCCGCACCCCGGCCGTGGTGCAGAGGAAGCGGAGCCCGCGGTTCTTCTGCAGCGCGCCGGGCAGGAGACCGGCCTCGGTCAGCACCTGAAAGCCGTTGCAGATCCCGACCACGGGGCCGCCGGCGGCGGCGAACCCGCCTACCGCCTCCATGACGGGCGAGAAGCGGGCGATGGCCCCGGGCCGGAGATAGTCGCCGTGGGCGAACCCACCGGGCAGGACCAGTGCGTCGTACCCGCTGACCGACGTGTCGCCGTGCCACACCAGGCCGGCCGACGCCCCGAGCCGTTGCAGGCCCAAGACGGCGTCGTGCTCGCAGTTGGTGCCCGGGAACATCACCACGCCGACCCGGGGGGCCATCAGGCCGCCGAGCCCGCGCCGGCCGGGCCGAGTGGGGTCACCGTTACCGACGACTCCTCGATGACGGGGTTGGCCAGGAGACGGTCGGCCACCACGGTGGCCTGGGCCCGCGCCTCGCCCTCACTCGGAGCCGCGATCTCGAACCGGAACGCCTTGCCTGCCCGCATGCCGGTGACGCCCGTCAACCCCAGCGCGGGCAGGGCCCGCTCGATGGTGGCGCCCTGGGGGTCGGCGATCCCCTGGCGCAACCGGACTTCGACCAGGACCGAGAACTGCTCTGCCGAGGCCACGGTCAGGCACCGTACCAGTCTTGCAACCGGCGGCCGCAGACCCGTTCGTAGGCGTCGACGTAGCGGGTGGAGGTGGCTGACACGATCTCGGGGGGAAGTGCGGGCGGGGGTGGTTGCTTGTCCCAGGGTTGGGCCTCGAGCCAGTCGCGCAGCGGCTGCTTGTCGAAGGAGGGCGGGTTGGTCCCCGGAGCGCAGTCGTCGGCCGGCCAGAACCGGGAGGAGTCGGGGGTCAACACCTCGTCACACAGGGACAGCTCGCCGTCGATGAAGCCCAACTCGAATTTGGTGTCGCAGATGACGATGCCCTGGAGCTCCGCCCGGGCCGCCGCTCTCGCATACGCGGTCAGACACAGCTCGGCTGCCGACTCTGCCGCCGCCTTGCCCACCAGGTCGACCGCTTGGGCCATCCCGATGTTCAGGTCATGGCCTTCGGTGGCCTTGGTCGACGGGGTGAAGATGGGCTCGGGCAGGCGGTCGGCATGCCGGAGGCCGGTGGGCATGGCCATCCCATGGACGGTGCCTTCCCGCTCGTACTCCTTGTACGCCGAGCCGGCCAAGTAGCCGCGCACGATGCACTCGATGCCGAGCATCTGGGCCCGCCGAACCAGCATCGACCGGCCGGCCAGTGCCTCGAGCCCACCGGGGAGCCCGGCCGCTCCTTCGGGGAAGTCCGCGGCGTCGGCACTGATCAAATGGTTCGGGGCAAGGTCTGCGAGCTCCCCGAGCCAGTAGGCGGTCATGGCCGTGAGCACCCGCCCCTTGTCGGGGATGGGCTCCTCCATGATCACGTCGAATGCCGATATGCGATCCGAAGCCACCATCAGCAGCCGGTCCCCACCGGCGTCGTAGAGCTCTCGCACCTTCCCCGATTGGATCAGGGTCAACGGTGCGCCGGTCGACGGGGTGTTCATGGGGCGAGGTCCTCCAGAGCGTCGGTGAATCGGTGGACATTGCGCAGGCTCCGTCCGAGGTCGAAGGCATCGTCGAGGGCGTCGGATGCGATGGTGACCTCGGGGTCCCCCTCGAGGACCTGCCGGAACGACCGTCCCTCGTCCCAGGCGGCCCGGGCGTCGCGCTGGACGATCCGATAGGCGGCGTCACGGCTCAACCCACCGCTGACCAGGGCGAGCAGTACCGACTGGCTGAACACGAGGCCGTGGCTGCCTTCGGTCAGCGTGGCCAAGGCCCGTTCCGGGTGGATGACCAGGCCCTCGACCAGTCCGGTGGCCTTCTGCAACATGTACAGGGTGAGCATGCTGGCGTCGGGGAGCACCACCCGCTCCACCGAGCTGTGGGAGATGTCCCGCTCGTGCCAGAGGGCCACGTCCTCGAGGCCCGCCGAGAGGTACCCCCTCAACACCCGGGCCAGCCCGCACAACCGCTCCGACAGGATTGGGTTGCGCTTGTGGGGCATGGCCGAGCTGCCCTTCTGCCCCGGCTTGAACGGCTCCTCCGCCTCGCCCAGCTCGCTCCGGGCCAGGTGCCGGACCTCGGTGGCGATCAACTCGATGGTGGCGCCCACCGCCGCGCACGCCCAGAGGTACTCGGCGTGGCGGTCACGGGCGACCACCTGGGTGGCCGGTGTCGGCGTGAGCCCGAGGGCCGAGCACACGTGGTCCTCCACCCTCGGGTCGATGTTCGAGTAGGTGCCGACGGCACCTGACAGCTTGCCGACGGCGATCCTCTCCCGAGCGGCGCGCAGGCGCTGCAGATCGCGGTCGGCCTGCAGCGCCCACAGCGAGAACTTGGCCCCGAAGGTGGTCGGCTCTGCATGCATGCCGTGTGTCCTCCCGGTCACCGGGATGGCGATGGACCCGAGGGCCCGGGCCTTGAGCGCCTGCACCAGCTGGGAGCAGGCGGTGATGAGCAGGTCCGAGGCGTGGGTGAGCGTGGCGCACAGGGCGGTGTCGACCACGTCGGAGGAGGTGAGGCCGTAGTGGATCCAGGAGCCCTCGGGCTGACCGACGGCCGACTGCACCACGTCGACGAAGGCGGCCACGTCATGGTCCGTGGTCCGCTCGCGCTCTGCCACCGCCTCCACGAAGGCGGCATCCACGTGGGGCGCCCGGGCCCGGCAGGCCGCCGCCGCCTCGGCGGGGACCTCTCCCACCTCCGCCCATCCCTCGGTGGCCAACAGCTCGACCCGCAGCCACATGGCGAAGCGGGCCTCGTCGGAGAAGAGCTCGGCCATCGCCGCGGGCGCGTACCGGGGTATCAACGGCCTCCCTCCTGCGGTTCGAGGGCCGTCGGCACCGCGGCCAACGGCGATTCCCCTGAGGCGGCCAAGGCGATGTCCGACCGGCACTGCATCCCCGGCCACGAAATAGCCGACACCCCGCGGTAGGCCTGCGCCCGGGCGGCAGCCAGGCTGTCCCCGAGAGCGGTCACCCCGAGCACCCTTCCCCCGGAGGTCACGACGGCACCGGGCCCGGCCCCTTGTGCTGGGCCGTCTGCTCGATGGGCGTCCCTTTCCCCCGTGCGCTCGGCGGCTCGGGTCGGCGCCGTGCCGGCATGGAACACTGTCACTCCGTGCGTAGCCGACGCCCGGTCGAGGCCGGCGATCTCGTCGCCGGTGCGCGGCGAAGCGGGATAGCCGGCCGCCGCGAGCACGACGCACACCGCTGCGGTGTCGGCGAAACGGGGCACGCTGACCAGTGAGCCGGTCGCCACCTCCGCCAGCAGCCCGGCCAGGTCACCCTCCAGGCGGGGCAGCACCACCTGCGTCTCGGGGTCGCCGAACCGCACGTTGAACTCGAGCACCTTCGGCCCCTCCGGGGTGAGCATCACCCCGGCATAGAGCACCCCCCGGTAGTCGATGCTCCGGGCCCGGAGCGCGGCCACCAGGGGAGCCACCGCCTCATGGACCAGGCGACCCACCAAGGCCTCGTCCACGAACGGGACCGGGGAGTACGCCCCCATGCCCCCGGTGTTGGGGCCCCGGTCGTGGTCCTCCAACCGCTTGAAGTCCTGGGCCGGCGCCAGGGCTGCCAGCCGGCGGCCGTCGCACAGGACCAGCAGCGAGCACTCGTGCCCGGTCAACCCTTCCTCCACCACCACCTGGCGGCCGGCGTCGCCGAAGGCCCGGCCGGAGAGCTTGGCGTCGATGTCGGCTTCGGCTTCGGACCGGGAGTCGGTGACCAGCACACCCTTGCCGGCGGCCAGCCCGTCGGTCTTGACCACCCA
Source organism: Acidimicrobiales bacterium (assembly GCA_015478655.1). Taxonomy (GTDB): domain Bacteria; phylum Actinomycetota; class Acidimicrobiia; order Acidimicrobiales; family RAAP-2; genus Bog-756. The sequence continues at coordinate 39,551 of JADMIJ010000001.1, forward strand.
CGGCCCGGGCAGGGTGCGCAGGAACGTCTTGGCCGCCACCGGGTCGGTGAAGGTGCCGTAGCGGGCGGTGGGCACACCGGCCTCGGCCAGCAGCTCCTTCATGAAGGCCTTGGAACCCTCGAGCCGGGCGCCGTCGGCACCGGGCCCGAACACCAGGCGGCCCGCGGCCCGCAACCGGTCGGCCAGCCCGTCGACCAGCGGCGCTTCCGGTCCGATCACGTACAGGTCCGCCTCGATCTCCTCGGCGGGCGTGCCCACGCTGGCGATGGTGTGGCCCTCGGGGGTGACCCCGGTGATCCCTGGGTTGCCCGGGGTCACGATCACGTCGGCCGTACGCCCGAGCACGACGGCCAGTGCATGCTCACGGCCGCCGGACCCCACCACGCACACCGTGTTGATCTCGCCGGCACCACTCCGGGTGGCCACGGATGAGGATCCGCTCATGCGGCGAAACGGACGAACTGCTCGCGACCCGGGCCCACGCCCACCAACCGGACCGGCGTGCCGATCTGCTCGGCCAGGAAGTGGACGTAGTCGCGGGCGGCCTGGGGCAGGTCGCCGATCTCGGTGGCGCCCGAGATGTCCTTCTTCCAGCCGGGCAGCTCCTCGTAGACCGGGGTGACCTGATGGAAGACCGACTGGTGGTAGGGCGGGTGGGTGAACCGCTCGCCGCCGGCTTCATAGGCCACACATACCTTGACGGTGTCGAAGGTGTCCAGCACATCGAGCTTGGTGAGGGCCACCTCGGACAGCGAGTTGAGCCGGACCGCCTGGCGCATCATCACCGCGTCGAACCATCCGGGACGGCGCCGCCGGCCGGTGTTGACCCCGTACTCGTGGCCCCGCTCGACCAGGGTCTCGCCGGTCTCGTCGACCAGTTCGGTGGGGAACGGGCCACTGCCCACCCGGGTCACGTAGGCCTTGGCGATCCCGATGACCTCGTCGATGTAGCGCGGACCGATCCCGGCCCCGATGCAGGCCCCGCCGGCCACGGGGTTGGAAGAGGTCACGAAGGGGTAGGTCCCGTGATCCAGGTCGAGGAAGGTGGCCTGGGCCCCTTCGAGCAACACGTGGGCGCCCCGCGCCAGGGCATCGTGGAGGACGCCCACCGTGTCGGCCACCATCGGCGCCACCCGGGGGGCCAGCTCGTCGAGGTAGCTGGCACAGATGTCGTCAGCCGAGAGAGGCAGCCGGTTGTACACCTTGGCCAGCACGGCGTTCTTCTCCTTCAGCACCACGTCGAGCTTCTGGCGGAAGATCTTGGGGTCGAGAAGGTCCTGGACCCGCAGTCCGACCCTCGAGGACTTGTCGGCGTAGGCCGGCCCGATCCCCCGCTTGGTGGTCCCGAGCTTGTTCTTGCCCAGGTACCGCTCGGCCAGCTGATCCAACTCGTGGTGGTAGGGCATGATCAGGTGGGCGTTGCCACTGACCAGGAGGTTGCTGGTGTCGATGCCCTTGCCGGCCAGGGTGTCCACCTCGGTGAGCAGCACGGTGGGGTCGACGACCACCCCGTTGCCGATGATCGGGGTGATGTGGTCGTAGAGGATTCCGCTGGGCACCAGCTGGAGCGCAAAGGTCTCGCCGTCCACCACGATGGTGTGGCCGGCGTTATGGCCGCCCTGATAGCGGACGACCAGCTCCATCTCCTTGGCCAGGAGGTCGGTGAGCTTGCCCTTGCCCTCATCACCCCACTGGGTCCCGACGACGACGGTTGCCGGCACGCGTCACTCCTCCGTTGCGAAAAGCGGATTACGCACCAGTGTAGCCCGCACCCCGCCGGCCGATCCAAGGGATGGGCAGGTCAATGCTCCGGCCGTCCGGGCGCGAGAGGGGCGCCTGCAGGCTGAGCGACCAGGCACAGGGAGCGGCCGGGCGGGGCGCCGGCGCCGAAGGTGGCGTCGTCGCGACACGAGGTGGGCACCCAACCGGATCGGGTGATGAGACCCAGGTGGCTGGCGGCGGGCAGGATGGTCAGCCACGGCTCGGCCGATGCGTCGGGACGGGCCGTGTTGGCCCGGTCCAGCACCACCCCCGTGTCGATGCCGTCGGGGTGGACGGCCAGGCTGGCGGCCAGCGAGCTGCCGGGAGCCGCCCTCGAGCGCAGCCGGGCCAGGAGGCCGAGGATGGTTGCCTGATCGAGGTAGACCAGCAGCCCCTCGCAGATGAAGAGGGAGGGAAGGTCGGCACGATGACCGCTACGGGCCAGGACTGCGGCCACGTCGTCGGAGCGGAAGTCGGCCGCCTCCAGGGTCACGTGGGTGAGGTCGGCGCCCATCCGCCGCAAGCGCTGTCGCTTGTCGGACTGGGTGGTCGGGTGGTCGAGCTCGAAATAGTGCACGCGGGGTGATCGGAAGCGCAGGGCCCGGTCGTCATAGCCGGCGCCGAGGATGACGATCTGGCTGGTACCACCCTCGATGGCCCGGAGCACCTCGTCGTCGACGAATCGGGTCCGGGCGGTCAGATGGGCGCGGAGCCAGAGGGACCGGGTCGGCGCCATCCCGGCGCACAGCCCGACCTGGGCGGTCGTGTCACCGCCCGGGCTGGAGGGCCGGAGGAGTTGCGAGCGCAGCGAGGCCACCGACTGGCTGGTCCGCGACGGAGCGGGACGACCGCCTCCGCCACCGGCTGCTCTCATGGCGTCCTGATTGGTCCTCTCCCGGTCCATGGCGTCGGGATCCGGGCCTGATCAGGCCAGCACGATGGCGCCATCGACCGCGTCCACCGTGACGGTCGAGCCCTCTGGGTACCGGCCCTCGAGGAGGGCGAGCGCCAGCGTGTCCTCGACCTGTCGTTGGATGACCCGGCGCAGTGGTCGGGCCCCGAAGTCGGGGTCGAAGCCCGCATGGGCCAGCCACTCGTCGGCGGCCGGTGTCACCGACAGGGCCAGCCGCCGCTCGGACAGCCGGCTGCGCAGCCCGTTCAATTGGATGGACACGATCCGCTCGAGGTCGGCCTCGGTGAGGGAATGGAAGCGGACGATCTCATCGATGCGGTTGACGAACTCCGGCTTGAAGAACTCGAGCGGCTCGCCGGGGATGTTGGATGTCATGATCAGGACGGTGTTGGTGAAGTCGACGGTGCGACCCTGCCCGTCGGTGAGACGACCGTCCTCGAGGAGTTGCAGGAGCGTGTTGAACACATCGGGGTGAGCCTTCTCCAGCTCGTCCAGCAGCACCACGGCATAGGGGCGACGCCGAATCGCCTCGGTGAGCTGGCCTCCCTCCTCGTAGCCCACGTAGCCCGGAGGCGCGCCCACCAGGCGGGACACCGAATGGCGCTCCATGTACTCACTCATGTCGATGCGCACCATGGCGCGGGCGTCGTCGAACAGGAACTCGGCCAGGGCCCCGGCCAGCTCGGTCTTGCCCACCCCGGTCGGGCCCATGAACAGGAAGGACCCGATGGGACGGTTGGGGTCCGACAGGCCGGCCCGACTGCGCCGGATGGCGTTGGACACGGCCGAGACGGCTTCGTCCTGGCCCACCACGCGGGCGTGGAGGGCGTCCTCCATCCGCACCAGCTTCTCCACCTCGCCCTCGAGGAGTCGGCTGACCGGCACGCCGGTGGCCCGGCTGACCACCTCGGCCACGTCTTCGGCATCCACCTCTTCCTTCAGGAACCGCTGCGTCTTCTGGAGCTCGTCCAGGGCGGCGGTGGCCTCTTCGACCTGGCGTTCGAGGTCGGGGATCAGGCCGTAGGAGATCTCCGAGGCCTGGGCCAGGTTGCCGTCGCGGGCCAGGCGCTCGGCCTCGCCCCGCTGGTGCTCGAGCTCACCTTTGAGGGACTGGATGGTGGCGATGGCCTCCTTCTCGGACTGCCAGTGGGCCGTCATCGCCACCGACTCCTCGCGGAGATTGGCCATCTCCTCGTCCAGTCGGGCCAGGCGCTCGGCGGAGGCGCTGTCGGTCTCCTTCTCCAACGCCATCCGCTCGATCTCCAGCTGGCGCAGGCGACGGGTGACCACGTCGAGCTCGGTGGGCATGGAGTCGATCTCGATGCGCAGCCGGCTGGCCGACTCGTCCATGAGGTCGATGGCCTTGTCGGGGAGGAACCGGCCGGTGATGTAGCGGTCCGAGAGGACGGCGGCGGCTACCAGCGCGGCATCCTGGATGCGGACGCCGTGGTGGACCTCGTAGCGCTCCTTCAGCCCGCGCAGGATGGCGATGGTGTCCCCCACCGACGGCGGCGGGACGAACACCTGCTGGAATCGGCGCTCCAACGCCGCGTCCTTCTCGATGTATTGGCGGTACTCGTCGAGGGTGGTGGCGCCGATGAGGCGGAGCTCGCCCCGGGCCAGCATGGGCTTGATCATGTTGCCGGCGTCCATGGCCCCCTCCGCGCCGCCGCCGGCCCCGACGATGGTGTGGAGCTCGTCGATGAAGGTGATCACCTCCCCCTCGGCGTCGGTGATCTCCTTGAGGACCGCCTTCAGCCGCTCCTCGAACTCGCCCCGGTACTTGGCCCCGGCCACCATGGAGGACATGTCGAGCCCGATGACCCGCTTCCCCTTCAGCCCTTCGGGGACGTCGCCCTCGACGATCCGCTGGGCCAGCCCTTCGACGATGGCCGTCTTGCCCACCCCGGGCTCCCCGATGAGGACCGGGTTGTTCTTGGTCCTGCGGGACAACACCTGGATGACCCGACGGATCTCCTCGTCGCGTCCGATGACCGGATCCATCTTCCCCTGCCGGGCCAGCGCGGTCAGATCGCGACCGTAGCGCTCGAGGGCCTGAAAGGTCTCCTCGGGATTCTGCGAGGTGACCCGGTGGCTGCCCCGGACGTCGCGGAGGGCGCTCAGCAATTGATTGCGGTCCACACCGATGCGGTCGGCCATGGCCAACACCAGGTGCTCGACCGACAGGTACTCGTCCCCCATGTCGGTGCGCTGGGTGTCGGCCGCGGTGAGGACGTCGCGCAGGGCCCGGTCGATGCCCGGCTCTGCACCACCAAAGGCCTGCGGCAGGCGGCTGAGCTCCGCGTCGATCCGGTCGGCCACGACGGCGGACTCGACGCCCACCCGGGCGAGGATCGGTCCGGCGATCCCGTCGGGCTGGTCGAGGATGGCGGCCAGCAGGTGCTCTGGCGTGACGGCGGCGTTGTGGGCGGCGCGGGCCCGCTCCACGGCGGCACTGAATGCCTCCTGGGTCTTGAGGGTCCAGCGGTCGGGACTGAGGCTCACCGCGAACCTCCCGCGTGCCCGGCCCGGCGGGCGGGTCGGGTCGGGACCAGCCCCTGGGAGAGCGGCACCAGGTCGCGCCGGTAGTGGCGGTGGGTCACCGCCACCTCCTCGCGGGCCTCGGCGCGGGCCACCACCAACTCGCTGCGGAGCCGGGCCACCTCGTCCTCCAGTTCCATGACCCGCCGGACGCCTTCGAGATTGAGGCCGGAGGTGGTGAGGCTCTGGATGTGGCGCAACCGGTCCAGATCCTCTTCGCTGAACCGCCGGCTCCCTCCCTCGGTGCGGCTCGGGTCGAGGAGACCCTTGCGCTCGTAGACGCGGAGGGTCTGGGGGTGCACCCCGGTGAGCTCGGCGGCCACCGAGATGACGTAAACGGCTCGGGATCGGCGATCGTCAGCCACCTCAGACCCCCAGGACCTGGCGCTCCGGCGGGTCGACCACCGCGGCGAGCGCTTCGACCGCGGCGCGCTGTTCATCGGTCAGCTTGTCGGGAATGTCCACCTTGACCGTCACCAGCAGGTCACCGTCGGCGTTCCGCTTGTCACCGGGGACGCCGCGTCCCTTCACCTTGAAGGTGCGGCCCGCGGGGGTGCCGGCAGGAACCCGCAGCGTGACCGGCTCGTTGAGGGTGGGGACGGTGACGGTGGTGCCCAGGGCGGCCTCCGGGTACGACAGAGGGACGGTCAGGGTGAGGTTGCGGCCCCGGCGCCCGAAGATCCCGTGGCGATCCACGCGGACCACCACATACAGATCACCGCTCGGCGCGTTGCCGCGGCCGGCGGCGCCGCGTCCCTTGACCCGAATGCGCTGGCCGTCCTCCACGCCGGCCGGGATGCGCACCTTCACGGATCGATTGCGGTGCTCGACCCCCGAACCGGAGCATGTCGGGCACGGCGTGGTCACCACGGTGCCCCGGCCACCGCACTGCGGGCAGATCTGGCTCAGTGAGAACAGGCCCTGGTTGTCCTGGAGGGTGCCGGATCCCCCGCAACGGGGGCAGGTCACCGGGCTGGTGCCCGGGGCCGCCCCGGTGCCCGAGCAGGTGTGGCAGCGGGCATCGGTGGTCAGGTTCACCGAGGTGGTCACCCCGTTGACCGCCTCCTCGAAGGACAGATGGAGTTCGGTCTCGACGTCCGCCCCGCGTTGCGGGCCGGTGGCCCCCCCACCGCGACGGCCGCGCCCGAACAGGCCGCCGAAGAGGTCGCCGAGGTCGCCCATGTCCGCCGTCCGGTAGGTCCCGCCCCCACCGAAGCCGCCCGGGAAGCCAGCTCCTGCGGCCGGTCCCATGGCCCGGACCTCGTCGTACTCCTTGCGCCGGTCCGCATCACCGAGGACGTCGTACGCCGCGGAGATGTCCTTGAAGGTGTCCTCGTGCCCGGGGTTGGTATCGGGGTGGTGCTTCTTGGCCAGCTTCCGATAGGCGCTGGTGATCTCCTTGGCCGTAGCCGCGGAGGACACGCCCAGGGCCTTGTAGTAGTCCTTTTCGAACCATTCGCGTTGCGGCGCCACGTGGTCGGTCCCCTGTCTCCTTTAGCCCCGCACCGTCACCATGGCCGGGCGCACGACAGTGCCGCGCCAGCGGTACCCGGCCCTCATCACCTGGGCGACGACCGGCTCGCCGGGCACCGGGCCACCGGTGGCATCCGCATCAGACCAATCCCCGTCCCCCGGGGACGGCTCCTCGGCGGGAAGGTGGCCCACCGCCTCATGGGCGTTGGGATCGAACGTCTCACCGAGGGGATCGATGCGCTCGAGCCCCTCTTTGGCCAGCACGTCCCGCAACTGGTTCGAAACGGCCAGCAGAGCGCGGCCGTCGGAGGACTCGGCGTCGCCCAGATGCTCGGTGGCGAGATCGAGGGTGTCCATCACCGGGAGGACCTTGTCCACCAGTGACACGGCGGCACGAGCCACCTGATCCACCTGCTGCTTGGCCACCCGCTTCTTGTAGTTCTCGAACTCGGCCTGCAGTCTGCGCAGCGAATCGAGGTACTCGTCCCGCTGTAGCTGGCAGACGGCCAGGGGGTCGTCATCCACGACCACACCCTCGACGACGTCGGCAACATCGCTCACCGCGCCCTCCTCGTCCAGGATCTCGACCTCGGCCACGCCTTCGTCGCCACGATCCTCCCCGTAGTCGGAGCCCAGCTCGGCTCCTTCTGCCCCCGCGGGACGGGGACCGGAGGTCCCTTGGGCCCTCGGTCCCCACTCCACGCCGCTGCGACCTGACTTGTTGATGCCGGTCATCGGCGATCAGTGCTTGTCGTCGACGATCTCGGCGTCCACGACCTCGTCGTCAGAGGTGTCGTCGGCCGGAACCTGGCCACCGGGGGCCGAGGCCTCAGCCCGGGAGGCCTCCTCGTAGAGGCGCTGGCTGAACGACTGGCTGGCCGTCAGCAGCGACTCGGTGGCGCTCTTGATGGCCTCGAGATCGGAGCCGGCCAGAGCCTCCTTCAGCGAACCGAGGGCAGACTCCACCTTCTCCTTCTCGTCGCCCTGGAACTTCTCGCCCTGGTCCTTCAGCAGCTTCTCGGTCTGGTAGACGAGGGTGTCGGCGTTGTTGCGAACCTCGGCCTCCTCCCTGCGCTGGCGGTCCTCCTCGGCGTGGGCCTCGGCATCCTTGACCATGCGCTCGATGTCCTCTTTGGCCATCGACGACTGACCGGTGATGGTCATCGACTGCTCCTTGCCGGTGGCCCGGTCCTTGGCCGACACATGCACGATGCCGTTGGCGTCGATGTCGAAGGTGACCTCGATCTGGGGCACACCACGAGGGGCGGGCGGCAGGTCCACCAACTGGAACTTGCCCAGGGTCTTGTTGTACATGGCCATCTCGCGCTCGCCCTGGAGCACGTGGACCTCGACCGAGGGCTGGTTGTCGTCAGCGGTGGTGAACACCTCGCTCCGCTTGGTGGGGATGGTGGTGTTCCGCTCGATGAGGCGGTGCATCACACTCCCCTTGGTCTCGATGCCGAGCGACAACGGGGTCACATCGAGGAGGAGCACGTCTTTGACGTCGCCCTTCAGGACGCCAGCCTGCACTGCCGCGCCCAGAGCCACCACTTCATCCGGGTTCACACCCTTGTGGGCCTCTTTTCCGGTCATCTGCTGGACCAGCTCCTGCACGGCGGGCATCCGGGTCGAACCGCCCACCAGGACCACGTGGTCGATGTCGGACTTGGACAGCCCCGAGTCGGCGATGGCCTGATCGAACGGGCCCTTGCAGGACTCGACCAGGTCGGCCGTCAACTCGTTGAAGGTGGCCCGGGTCAGCTTCACATCCAGGTGCTTGGGGCCCTCGGAGGTAGCGGTGATGAAGGGAAGGTTGATCTGCGTCTCCTGGAGGGAGGACAGCTCGATCTTGGCCTTTTCGGCGGCCTCCTGCAGGCGCTGGGTGGCCATCTTGTCGGCCGACAGGTCCACACCCTCGGTGTCCTTGAATGTCTTGACCAACCAGTCGATGATCCGCTGGTCCCAGTCGTCGCCACCAAGCTTCGAGTTCCCCGCCGTGGACTTCACCTCGAACACACCGTCGCCGATCTCGAGCAGGGACACGTCGAAGGTGCCGCCACCGAGGTCGAACACGAGAACGGTCTGGTCAGCGCCCTCCTTGTCGAGGCCGTAGGCCAGTGCGGCTGCCGTCGGCTCGTTGATGATGCGGAGCACCTCGAGCCCGGCGATGGCGCCCGCCTCCTTGGTGGCGGTCCGCTGCGCGTCGTCGAAGTACGCCGGGACCGTGATGACCGCCTGAGACACCGTGTCGCCCAGGAACGCCTCGGCATCCCGCTTCAGCTTGCCCAAGATGCGGGCAGAGATCTCCTGGGCGGTGTAGTTCTTGCCGTCGATGTCGACCTTCCACGACGTCCCCATCTGCCGCTTGACCGACCGGATGGTCCGGTCGGGGTTGGTGATGGCCTGGCGCTTGGCCACCTCGCCCACGAGCACCTCGCCCGACTTGGCGAATCCCACCACCGAGGGGGTGGTCCTGCCCCCTTCCGCGTTGGGGATCACGACCGGCTCGCCGGCCTCCAATACGGCAACCACCGAGTTGGTGGTCCCGAGGTCGATTCCTACGGCCTTGGCCATCCTGTTGCCTCCTGCTCACATTGCCCTGATGGGCGCTCGTCGTTGACTCGACAGTGGTGCCACCGATCCGGTCGGCACGCTGGTTGTTCTGCTTACGGGTTCCACTATACCAAAGTTGAGTGTCATATGCATAAGTTTTCTCTAAAGTCCTGCTAATGCCGCCAGATAAGTGGCCGGGATACGCTCAACGCATGCCCCAACTGGTACTCCTCCGCCACGGACAGTCCCGGTGGAACGCCGAGAACCTCTTCACCGGTTGGCACGACGTGGACCTCACGGAGCAGGGCGAGGACGAGGCGCGGGAGGCCGGCCGCCTACTGGGCGCAGAAAAGAGCCTCGACCTGCGTGTACTCCATACGTCGCTGCTGACCAGAGCCACCCGCACCGGGGCAATCACGCTGGACGTCGCCGAGAGGAGCTGGCTGCCGGTGCGGCGACACTGGCGGCTCAACGAGCGGCACTACGGCGACCTCCAAGGGAGGAACAAGAAGGAGACCACCGCGCAGTACGGCGAAGCCCAGGTGAAGGAGTGGCGGCGCAGCTATGCCACCCCGCCCCCGCCGGTCCGCCGAGGCAGTGAGCACGATCCTGCCGGCGACCCGCGCTACCGGGACATCCCAGCTGACGTCCTGCCCCTCACCGAGTGCCTGGCCGATGTTGTCGCCCGCGTCCTCCCCTACTGGTTCGACGCCATCGTGCCCGACCTGCTGGCCGAGGGGGCGAGGGGTGGCGCCGTGCTGGTCGTGGCCCACGGCAACAGCCTGCGGGGTCTGCGTAAGCACATCGACGGCATCGGAGACGACGAGATCACCGGGCTCGAGATCCCCACGGGCATCCCCTTCCGCTATCGATTGGCGCACGACCTGTCCGTCGTATCGAGCGGGTACCTGGGCGACCCGGAAGCCGCCCGCGCCGCGGCGGCGGCGGTGAGCCGTCAAGCGGGCTGAGCGCGTCCAGCCGGCCGTCGCCAGATGGCCCTGCGTATCCGGACTGGTCGGTGATCCGACGGTGGTGGTGGAGACAGCGAAAGGCCGACTCCGAAGAGCCGGCCTCCCGCACGTTCCATGTGTCCCCGCCAACCCGTCGGGCGGAGTATCGCAACTACCTTGCGCAACCGCCCTACAGAGCGTCGGCGCCCCGCTCACCGGTGCGGACCCGGATGACCTCGTCGACCGGGAGGATCCAGACCTTTCCGTCTCCGATCTTCCCCGTTCCGGCCGCATCCACCACCGCGTTGGTGACGTCGTCCACTTGAGCATCGTCCACGACGATCTCAAGACGAACCTTGGGCACGAACTCGACCTCGTACTCGGCTCCCCGATAGACCTCGGTGTGCCCACGCTGGCGACCGAAGCCCTGGACCTCGGTCACCGTCAGCCCGTGCACACCCAGCGTCTTCAGCGCCTCCTTGACGTCATCGAGCTTGAACGGCTTCACCACTGCTACGACTAGTTTCATCTCAAATCTCTCCTTGCCTTCGTCGTGGTCGTGTCAGCTGCCTGATCCACCCGACGGTACGGGATCGTCCGGTTGTCTCGAGGCTGGGGAGTCATCGCTCCTGCCGGCTCCGACGCCGACCCCGATCCGAGCGGCGAAGGCCTCATCGGGAAATGCCTCCTCTCCGTGGATGGCGAGATCGCCGACCTCGAGGATCTCGTCCTTGTAGCGAGCACCCCGGAGCACGAGCCCGATGAGCTTCATCAAGATGAAGGTGACCACCGCCGACCACAGGATGACCCAGACGGCGGCCCGCGTCTGTTCCCACAACTGGTGCGCCGAGTGAGGGCTGTAGATGAGGCCGCTCACGGAGAAGGGCACGCAGTGGGCGGTGGTCGAGGCGAACTGCGTAGCCGTGGTCGCCACCACCTGCCCGTTGGCGTCGAGGTGGCCACAGCCGGTTTGCAGCATGTTCGGGTCACCGAAAATCCCGAGCATCAATCCGCCCAGCAGACCGGCCATGCCGTGGGTGTAGATGACGCCGAGGGCGTCGTCCACCTTGGAGAACGGCCGCACCTTGGACAGGAAGTTCCAGGCCACCCAGACCACGGCGGAGGCGATGACCCCGATGGCGATGGCGCCCCGGCCGTTGACCCACCCGGCCGCCGGCGTGATCCCGACCAGTCCGCAGATCATGCCGTTCACCGCCCCCAAGAAGGTGGGCTTCTTCTCCTTGGTCAGCCAGGCGTCCATGGCGATCCAGACCAGGACCCCGGCGGCGGTGGCCAGGTTGGTGTTGACCACGGCGGCGGCGGCGTCGGCCCCGGCGTAGTACGGGTCACCACCGTTGAACCCATTCCACCCCAGCCAGAGGATCCCGGCCCCGACCGCGGCCATCACCAGGTTGTTGGGTAGGAAGTGTTGTCGGTCCCGCAAGAGCCGCGGCCCGAGAACCCACGCCGCCACGAAGCCGGACACGCCAGCCGACATGTGGATCACGTACCCGCCGGAGTAGTCGAGCGACCCCTCCTGGGCGAAGTACCCGCCACCCCACAGCAGGAAGGCGTCGACCGAGTACACGCAGGTCGACCACAATGGCACCAGCAGGCACCAGGCGCTGAACTTGATCCGCCCGAGCACGCTGCCCAGGAAGAGCAGAGGGGTGATGGCGGCGAACACGAACTGGAAGTACGCCAGCGTCGACGTCGGGAAGTGGAAGGGGACGGCGGTGTTCGCTGCCGACACCGCCTTGCCCTGGAGATCGGCTGCACTGGTGAGGCTTCCCGGTTTTCCGATCAGGTTGTCGAAGAAGTGCGACACCCATCCGACCCCAGTCAGCTGGGTCTGCACTCCGTCCTTGACCCCGCCTCCCACCGAGTTCGCACCGAACCCCATCTTGTATCCCCACAGGAACCAACCGATCATCACCAGGGAGAAACCGGCGAACATCATGCCGACCACGTTGACCGCCCACTTCTTGGGGACGATCGACGCGTACAAGACCGCCAGACCGGGGAGGCTCATCAGGCCGACGAACGTGGCCGCGGTGAGCTGCCATGTGTTGTCGCCGGTGTTGAGCCAACTCGGATATGGAACGGACGTTATTGCTGCGGTTAGCACGGTTGAGTGCTCCTCTCTTCGGTAACTGCTTCTCGAAGCCCCTCCGCCTTTCAGCATGAGGACGTCGAGGGCAAGACGGGCAGGTCGGCTTGCCGAGCAAACAATGCAGTCCGAGGATTTCGGCACGGTCACATCCGTGTTACCAACGCGTGAACTGGCACGAACCCGCAGTTCAAGCACCCGGAACGGGCTCGCTCCGGGCGCGAGCGGCCGCGAGGAGATCTTGCCAAGGGGGGTTGCCTGGCCGGGGCGGGGCCAGGGCGGTTCAGCCCGCTTCCAGCTCCTTGCCCCGCTTCGGCTTCGGTGACCGCTGGGGCGGTGCTGCCGGTGGGGTATAGCGCTTGCTGGGCTGTGGGCGGGTCGCCGTCGGGCCGTAGCCGACGCCGTCGGCCGGCTTGGCCGCTTTGAGTTTCTGCTGCAGCCGGTAGGCGCGCACGAGGTACCAGGAACCGGCCAAGATAAACGGCACCCCAAAGCCCCAGAAGTGCAGATTAAAGATGGAGAGCCCGTAGAGGGCCATGGTGATACCCAGGAAGAGCCGCTTGCGGAACCACGCCGAGGCCAGCATCAACACCGCCAGTCCCATGGCCACCAGGCCCAGCTCGACGTACAGCGACGGGTTCACGTGCAGCGTGTTGACATGGCCGTTGGCGAGCCGAGCCTTGGGATCGTTGGCCACCAGGCTCGAGGTGATCAGCAAGCCGATGCCGGCGGCCAACGGTGCCGCCACGAGCCCGATGTTGCGCTCCTTGTCGTCGGCGCGCTTGATGGCGGCCTCGATCTCGGGGACGGTGGTCGGGCCCTCGGTATCGGAGGTCGGCCTCCGCTCCTTGGGGCCGGCGTCGGCCGGTTTCAGCATGAAGTTGCTCAGCGCGCCAGTGAAGCGTTGCCAGGGGCCCGCCTTCGGCAGATCACCGCCGTCGACAGCATCAGGATCGCGGCTGGGCATGCGACAGGCTACCTCGCCCCCGGTCCTCCCGTTCCGGCGGGAACGTGCGGTTGGGGCACCGATGTCGCTTCGACTTCGGCACGGTGACTCCGCCTGCGGATCACGATCCCGACCAGCACTACCAACCCGACGAGCAGGACTGCCGGAGCAATGAAGACCCTCCACGACGCGCGGTCACCGGCCACCTGGCCGGGTGTGGAGAGGAGCCCAGGGTCGCCGGGCACGGTCACTCCCTGGACGGTGGATCCCGGTTGGTGCAGGGCCGTTCCGGGAATGGCCTGCTTGTAGTCGTGGCCGTTCACGGTGTATGTCCCCGTGCAGGCGTACCCGGCCACGTTGGTGCCGCTCCCACCCATCAGGCCGATGCAGTTGGACACCGTGACCCTCACCGGTACCCCGTGCCGTTGCAGGCTGGTGATCTGTTGGTTCTTCTGGATGCCGGCGATCAGGAGAATGACGGCCGTGACGGCGATCGCCGCTAAGCAGACACCGGAGACCACCCGGGCGGCACGGCCGACATCGACCTCGACGCGGGCCCCGCGCAGCGTCGTTACGGGCTCATCGGATTGATCGGCGGGATCGGTCGCGAGATCGGTCGCGGGATCGGTCGCGGGATCGGCGATGGTAGAAGCAGGAGCGGTCCGTCGGTTCGACTCCGGAGCGATCATGGCCTGTCCCCGCCCCCGGCTGCCGGTCGGCTCGTGGATGATTGTAGAGCCCCAGCGATCGGGAAACTGTACCAGCGGTGTCGCAGAGGCCGAGGGGCAGGACCCGACGCGTCACGGTGCCCTGCACTAGCCTCCGACCATGGCCGCACGCCCCAAGGCACTGGACCTGAAGACCATCTGGCTGTTCTCCAGCTGCACCGCGTCCGAGCTCCGCAAGATCCGGAGCTCGCTGGACGAGATCGAGGTCCCCAAGGGGAAGGTCCTGGTCGAAGAAGGGCGGATCGGACTGGAATTCTTCATCGTCGTCACCGGAACGGCTGTGGTCACCCGCAACGGCAAGAGGGTGGCAACGCTCGGGCCGGGAGACCACTTCGGCGAGCTGGCCCTGCTCGACCGCCGGCCCCGCTCCGCCTCGGTGACGTCGGAGACGGACCTGGACGTACTGGTGCTCTCCCAGCGGCAGTTCAACGGCCTGCTGCAGTCGGTGCCCAGCATCGGCCGCAAGATGTTGGCGGCCATGGCCAACCGCCTGCGCGAAGCCGACGCCGTGGCCTACGACTGATCAGACGGCCCAGCGGCCATTGACTCCTCGAGCAATTGCGAGAGGTCGAGGACCCGCACGTCGTCCTCCTTCGCATGGGCTCGGACGGCGTCGTCCAGCATGATCATGCAGTAGGGGCAGGCGGTCGACACGACGTCGGCACCGGTCCCCAGGGCCTCCTCGGTGCGCTCCATGTTGATCCGCTTGCCGATGTTCTCCTCGAGCCACATGCGGGCCCCGCCGGCGCCACAACAGAAACCCTTCTCGCGACACCGTCGCATCTCCACCTGGGTGGCCCCGGGGATGGCGTCGATGACCGAGCGCGGCTCGTCGAAGACCCGGTTGTGGCGGCCCAGGTAGCAGGGGTCGTGGTAGGTCACGGTGCCCTGGTAGCCCCCCCCGGGGGTCAACTTGCCCGTGGAGACCAGGTGATCGAGGAGCTGGCTGTGGTGGATGACCTCGAAGTTGCCGCCGAGGGACGGGTACTCATTGGAGAGGGAATTGAAACAGTGGGGACAGGTGGCGATGACCTTCTTGACCCCGGCCGTGGCCAAGGTCTCGATGTTCATGCGGGCCTGCTCCTGGTACAGGTACTCGTTCCCGAGACGACGGGCCGGATCCCCGGTGCAGCTCTCCTTGGGCCCGAGGATGGCGAAGCTGACGCCCGCCCGGTGGAGCATGCGGGCCGTGGCCTGGGTGCCCTTGCGGGCCCGCTCGTCGAGGGAACCGGCGCATCCGACCCAATAGAGGTACTCGACGTCGTCGGGGATCGTGCCGCTGACCACGGGGACCTCGAAGTCCAGCCCGTCCGTCCAGTCGGTGCGCTTGGAGCTGCCCAGGCCCCAAGGGTCCCCCTGATTCTCGATGTTGCGCAGCATGAGTCCTGCCTCGGTCGGGAACCTCGACTCCATCAACACCTCGTACCGGCGCATGTCGATGATGGTGTCGATGTGCTCGATGTCCACGGGGCACTCCTCGACGCAGGCGCCGCACGTCGTGCAGGACCACAGCACGTCGGGGTCGATGACGGAGGGCACCAGGCTCTCCACCTCGACACCGGCGGCCCGGTTCTTCGCCATCACCCGCTCTGCCGACGAGAACAGATTGTCGCGGAGGTCCATGATCACCAACTTGGGTGACAGCGGCTTGCCGGTGTTCCAGGCCGGGCACTGGGACTGGCAGCGCCCGCACTCGGTACAGGTGGCCATGTCCAGCAGCTGCTTCCACGAGAAATCCTCGATGCGGCCGGCCCCGAATACCACCTCGTCCTCCTCGCCTACGTCCTCCATGGACATGTCCGGGGTGGAGGCCAGGGCCCCGAGGGCCCGGGGGCGGCGGGAGGTCGCCACGTTGATGGGGGCCATGAAGATGTGGAGGTGCTTCGAATAGGACACGAAGACCAGGAACCCGGTGATGATGGCGATGTTGGCCACCAGGGCCACCGTCTCGATGACGCTGTTGACCCCGGTGCCCAGCGGCTTGAGCGCGTTGGCCACGCCGTGAGACGCGAAGGCCCACCAGCCGTAGGGGAAGTTGCCGGTGTTGACCTGAGCGGCCCGGTAGAGGAGCAGGGTGATCATGACGCCGGAGATCATGAGGAGGACCAGCCATGCAGCCCCGGTATGGGAGCCGAAGAAGCGGGAGCGGCGGTTCTCGCGCTTCGGCGAGTGCTTGACCCGGATGGCCACGAAGACCAGGAGCGACACCAGCACGGCCACGGTGAAGAAGTCCTCCAGGAAACCGATGAAGGCGGTGTGACCGATGAGAGGGATGTGGAAGTCGCGTTGGAAGAGGGCGCCGTAGGCCTCGAGGATGGTCAGCATCAGGATGGTGAATCCCCAGAAGGTGAAGGCGTGAGCCAGGCCCGGGACCGTCCACTGCAGCAGCTTCTTCTGACCGCCCACCTCCACCAGCTCGGCCTTCACCCTCTTGGGCACGTCCTTGAACCGTGAGGGCACGGCCGGCTGTCCGGCTGAGATCAACTGGAAGAGCCAGAAGAACCGGCGACCGGCGATGGCGAACATCACCACCGTGATGCCGAGTCCTAAGGCGAGTCTGAGGGGCACTGCGTTCCTCCTAAGGGGTTACTGAAGAGTAACAAAGGTCGGGGAGGGCCCTGAGGACCACGTCGAGCCCGATCACGAGCGGAAGTTGTCCGCATACCGACTCGGGGTCGGGCCCCACTGGCCCTGGTACTTCGACCTGAGGCCGTCCGAGCCATAGGGCTTGTCGGCCGCGGTCGTCATCTGCAGAAAGCTGATCTGGCCGATCTTCATGCCCGGGTAGACGGTGATGGGCAGATTGGCCACGTTGGACAGCTCCAGGGTGAGGTTGCCGTCCCAGCCGGCATCGACAAAGCCGGCCGTGGAGTGGATCAAGAGTCCCAGGCGCCCGAGAGAGGACTTGCCCTCGAGACGGGCGACCAGATCGTCGGGAAGGGTCACCTTCTCCTTGGTGGAGCCCAGCACGAACTCGCCGGGGTGGAGAATCAAGGGCTCCTCGCCGGTGTCGACCAGCTCGGTCAGGTCCTCTTGGTTCTCGCGCACGTCGATCACCCGGCTGGTGTGGTTGCGGAACAGCCTGAAGTACTGGTCGACATGGAGATCCACCGACGAAGGCTGGATGCAGTCATCGTCGAGGGGGTCGATCTTGATGTGGCCGGAGGCAAGCGCCTCGCGTATGGAGCGGTCGGAGAGAACCATGCCGGACAGACGATAGTGGGACGCAGGAGGCCAGGCGTAGCTCGACCAGGGTTGTCCCGGCGAGCGTGTCGTGGGCAGGCGATAGTGTGGCCCGCGCACGCGGGCGTAGTTCAGAGGCAGAACACGAGCTTCCCAAGCTCGGAACGCGGGTTCGATTCCCGTCGCCCGCTCCAGGCACGCTCTGCTTGCTGCACGGCTGCTCGTTGCGCAATCGGTTGCCAGCCGACTCCTCGCCGTGGAGGTGGCCACGTCCAACGGGCGGTCCTGCGCTGGCCGCGGGCCTTGACGGGGTCGAGCGTGCCATACCATTTCCGCAATGGGCTCCCTCCGCCGATCTCTGGATACATACCGGTGGGATCGCGTCCACAGAGCCCATCGAAGGGCCCCGGATCTGCCCCTGAGTTGGGCAGAGATCCATCGGTATGTCGAGACGCTGAATGGCGAGGAGACAGATCTCGCCGAGCGGGTGGCCTTCGACACATCCCACCTTCACCGGTTCGAGCACGCTGTCCACTCCCAGAATGGTGAGGACGGAATCATCGATGAGATCTTCCGTCGCATCGGGGTGACGAACCGGTCCTTGATCGAAATCGGGGCCGCGGATGGGGAGGAGAATTGCACCGCAGCGCTCGTCGACCAGGGGTGGAGCGGGACCTGGCTCGAGGGTGACGCCGACAAGGCCGCCGCCCCTCGAGCGCGTGTCGAGAATCGTCCGGTGACCGTGATGCAGTCGTTTGTCGACCGGGAGTCGGTCCTATCGGTGCTCGGCGAGGCTGGCGCACCGAGCAACCCCGATTTGCTGGTGATCGACATCGACGGGAACGACTATTGGATCTGGCAGCAGGTGGCCTCGACCATCCGCCCCCGAGTGGTCGTCATCGAATACAACGCTGTGGTCGGCGACCAGCTTCACTGGACGCTTCCCTACGATGCCGATCACCGATGGAACGAGACCTGTCGTCACGGAGCCGGTCTTGCGGCGCTGGCCGCTCTTGGGTCCGAGTTGGGATACACCCTGGTTGGTTGCGACAGCCGTGGAGTCAATGCCTTCTTTGTCTCGACGCCTGAGTCGGACCCATTCGCGCGGCGCCCGATCGCCGAGCACTACGTGGGCCCCAGGTACGGGCTGCCCTATGGTCACCCGCACAGTGTGCCCGTCCCCTTCGACGCTCAGCCCCTTCCCCCTGCCGATCCGGAGTCAGTGATCCTGA
The DNA here is from genome assembly GCA_015478655.1 of Acidimicrobiales bacterium. Taxonomy (GTDB): domain Bacteria; phylum Actinomycetota; class Acidimicrobiia; order Acidimicrobiales; family RAAP-2; genus Bog-756. The sequence goes on from JADMIJ010000001.1 coordinate 57,941, forward strand.
CCGTGAATCCGCCATGGCCCACGATGGTGCGATCCGGCGGTCTCGTGTTCGTCCATCTTTCGGTAGAGAACCGCTCGTCGACACCGATCGGCTATCCGACCATCTCATCGCTGCCCACCCAGTTGGGCTCTTGGTGGGTCGACGACCGTGGCCAACAGCTCGACGGAGATCCCGAGCGATCCGTCCAGGTGTGGCGAGCTGATCCGGGACGATCGGCGGAGCTGGTTGGGAGAGCCACTGCGCCCGCCGTCGAGGGTGCCTACACCCTCGTCTTTGGGCTGGTCCAGGAGTCGGTCCGATGGCTGGGATCGCCGGCCGTCTCACCCGTTGGCACGGTGAAGGTCGGTCCGGGTATCGCCTCCTCGGACTGAAGAACACCGCCCCGCCGCGCCACCCAGCCCCCTGCGTCAGCCCCGCCCAGTCATGTCTGGCGGGACAATGGCCCCGGACACGCGCTGGGATGACCGCCGAACCGGCCCTCACCTCCCTCGTCCGAACAGGGCCGGCCGTTCGTAGGTGTCGGTGAACCACCGGGAGACATCGGTCCGGGCCGTGACCGCCCGGCCGAGCCACGTCGAAGCCGTCGCCACCCTCCGGGCCGCCCCGGGCGCGGCTCCGTCGAGCAGTTCGTTCCAGAAGATCCCCCAACCTCCGGCCAGCGCGTCGCCTACCACCGGAGCGGTGAGAAGACGCCCGACCGCGGCCACGGCCCGCGGCCGGCCGACCAGGGCGGCGTGGCCGGCCGCGGTGATCCGCTGATACGGGAGGTGGGTCCGGGCCAGGCCGTCCCGGTAGCAGGCCGCCGCCCGGCCCGGGGACACGAGGACCGCTTCGGCTGCCGCCCTGCCACTGGTCATGGCCTGGGCGATACCCTCGCCTTGCAGGGGGTTGACGAGCCCGGCCGCGTCGCCGACCAGGAGGACCCGCCCGGCCGCCGGCGTGGTCCCGACCATGCCCATCTTGAGCCATCCCCCGAGCCGGCGTGGCAGGGGCAGGACAGGCGTCCGGTCGAGGAGTCCCAGATGGACCAGGTGTTCGAGAAAGGCGGGGAGCATGCGCACCGCTCCGGCCCCGGCCTGGCGGTCCGCCAGCGTGCCGATGCCGACACCGACATTGGCGGTGGCCCCCGGGCCCGGGAAGATCCACCCGTAGCCCGGGAAGGCGTGCCACCGGGTCTCCTCCCACAAGGTGATGGCCGGAAGTGCGACGGCCTGGTCCAGGTAGCAGCGCACCGCGAACCCCCACAGCACTCTCGAGCCTTCGACCAGGCCGGCACTCTGCGCCACGCGGCTGGTGGCCCCGTCCGCGCCGATGACGAAGTCGGCACGCAGCTCCGAGCCGTCGCTGAGCAGGAAGCCATCGAGGTCGGCATCCGACCACAGGGGACGGTCGGCCCGACCCTCGAAGGCGATGGCACCGGCCTCGAGCGCCGCCGAGCGCAGAGAATCGTCGAACGCCGCCCGGGGTACGGCCCGAGCGCGACCGGGGTACGACTCCCCGTCGAAGCACGGCAAGGTCACCCGTCGACCGGTCGGGCCCACCACGACCATGTCGCCGACGTCGAGGCCTGGCGGCTCTGCGATCCGGAGGTCGTCCAGGACTTTCAGTCCCCGAGGCCCGATGAAGTCGCCGCAGGCCTTGTCCCGCGGGAATCGGGCCTTGTCGAGCAGCGCCACCTGGGCCCCGGCCCGTGCCAGCACGAGTGCGGCGATGCTGCCGCCTGGTCCCGCTCCGACGACGAGCACGTCAAACCGCCTGGGACTCACACGACTCCTTCCGGGCGTCCACCGCCTACGGTGAGATCTTCGCATCCGAGGAGGTGCAGTGGACACTCCGGACCCAGAGGACCCGAACCAGTTCGCCCAGCAACTCTTCACACCGCTGCCCGGGCGCTACGACCGGCTGGCCGAGCTGCTGTCGATGGGACAGAACGGGCGCTGGCGGCGGGCCATGGTCGACCACATCGTCCCCCACCGGCCGGGGCTGGTCCTCGACGTCGCCTCGGGACCCGCGGGCGTGGCGCTCCAGCTGGCTGATCGCTCCTCGGCCCGGGTCGTCGGGGTCGATCTGACGCTCGACATGCTGCGCCAGGGCGAGCGCAACGTGGCCCATCGGGGGATGGTCGAACGGGTCCAGCTCGTGGCCGGCCGCGCCGAACAGATGCCGTTCGCGGGCGGCACCTTTGACGCTCTGACCTTCACCTACCTCTTGCGCTATGTCGACGACCCCCAGGCCACCCTGATCGAGCTCGCCCGGGTGGTGAAACCGGGGGGCGCCGTGGCCAGCCTGGAATTCCTCCTGCCCGAGCGCCGGTTCTGGAGGTTCTGGTGGTGGATCTACACGCGGCTCCTGCTGCCGGTGGGTGGTTGGATCACGGGCGGGCGGGCATGGTTCGAGGTCGGCCGGTTCCTCGGCCCCAACATCTCGGCCCACTACCGGCGCTACCCGGTGGACTGGACGGTCGATGCATGGAGGAGGGCCGGGTTCGTCGAAGTCGGCGTGCGGAGGATGAGCCTTGGCGGTGGCCTGGTCATGTGGGGGCGGCGCGCCGGTGGATGAGACGCCGGCACCGAGGGATCCGGGGCCGGAGCCCCGCACCGCGTTCTATGCGGCGAGGCCAGGCGGCTGGCGGGACTGGTGGACGCTGCTCCACCCGCCCTACACCGCCTGGCACCTTGCCTATGTCGTGATCGGTGCCTGCCTGGCGCCGGTGGTCAACGCCACCCGGCTCGTCGCCACCCTCTTGGCCTTCTTCTTCGCCGTCGGCCTGGCTGCCCACGCGCTCGACGAGTTGCACGGCCGCCCCCTGCGCACCCAGATTCCTTCCGCCGCGCTGGTCGCCACCGCCTGCGTCGGGCTGGCTGGGGCCATCGGCCTGGGGATTGTCGGGATCACCCAGGTCGGCTGGGCCCTGGTTCCCTTTCTGGTCGTAGGGCCGGTCCTGGTCGTCGCCTACAACTTCGAGCTGCTGGGAGGGGCCGTCCACAACGAGGTGGGTTTCGCCGCCGGCTGGGGAGCCTTTCCTGTCCTTACCGCCTACGTGGCCCAGACAGGACGGTTGGCCGTTGCCCCGCTCATCGCCGCCGTCGGTGCGTTCGCCCTCTCCGCCGCTCAACGGGCGCTCAGCATGCCGGCCCGACTCCTGCGCCGTCGAGCCGCCGACGTGGCCGGAACCGTGGTCATGATCGACGGCGGGGAGGTCCCACTCGATCGCTCCGTGCTGTTGGCCCCGCTCGAGCAGGCACTCCGGGCGATGTCGTGGGCCGTTGTGCTGCTCGCCGCGGCCCTGGCAGTTGCCCGGTTGCGCTAGCCGCTCTCGATCCGCTGGCGAAAGCCGGCCACGGTCACCTCCACCACACGATCGTGCCCCCACTGCAGAACCGGACGGCCGATCCTGCTGGCGAGCCGCATGGCCGGCTGGCGCATCTCGACACGCCAAGACACCTCCGCCAACGTTCCCTCGGCTGCAGGGCGCAAGCGGAGCCGGCCTATGCCGATCAGGTCCCCTCCGATGGTGGCATCGATGGCATGCGGGCGGTCGCAATCGACCAGCTCGACCCGGAGCCGCATGCGGTACGGGAGTGGGGGCGTGACCACGCCGTGGAGGACCGAGCCGGCTGACAGGCCGTCGCCCTCGAGGCGGAACTCGGTGAGCCACGGCCACCACCGCTCGAACTGGTCAACCTCTTCGATGCTGTCCCACAACCGATCCGGCGCCAGATCGAACCGGTAGTCCCGCTGGTAGGTGATGACAGGTGCTCCCACGGGACCAGGGTATGGGTCGCGGCGGATCAGGGCCCGACCCGGCCCTTGTGGCCCGGAGATGCGTGGCCCGTCCGGAGTACGGTCGGCCTGTGCCGACGGACACGCTGCCAGCCGTGCACCGGCGATCATGACCGAGGTCCGCCCCGCGGGGGCCCCCGAGGTTCGTGCCGCCTTGAGCAGCAGCCGGGGGACCGTCACCGAGTTCCTCGAAGGGCTGGCGGGCGAGCGGATCGACGCTGACATCATCTCGCAGTGGACCGAGCCGGCTGGCGACGACAACCCGCTGGGGCTCCGGCCCGACGCCGAGCTGCTCCGCCGGGCTGTCCTGCTCATCGGCCGTACCTCGGGGCGAGCCTTCGTGTACGCGGAATCGACGATCGCACTGGGACGACTGCCGGACGGGGTACGGCACCGCCTGGAGCAGAGTCACGACCCCATCGGGCGCGTGCTTCTCGACCACCACCTCCGAATCCGCCGGGAGCCCTTGGCCGGCACCTTCGTGGCCGCGCCCATCGGAGGGGAGATCGCTGCCCTTCTGCGCGCCTCTGCACTGTCGCGGCGCTATCGGATCCGGATCGTCGGCGAGCCCGCCATCGTCGTGAGCGAATGGTTCCTCGGTGCGGTCACTGAGGCGCTCACCTCAAAGATCCGACCACCGACGGGCCCGGATCACACGCCCGACGCCTGACCGGCGGATCAGTGTCCTCGCGGAAGACTCCTCGCCAGGCCAGGCGGCCTCAGGCTGGCGGGCCGCTGGTCAGCTTCAGGCTCGCGGTGTGGCTCTGGCCTGATGCGTCGGTCCACTGGAGCTGAACGGTGTCCCCTGGGTGTTGGCTCTGGAGCAGGTTGCTGAGGTCAGTGGCCGAGTTGACCGCCGACCCGTTGAGCGCCGTGATGACGTCACCCTGGGCCAATCCGGCCTGCTGTGCGGGCGAACCGGAGAGGGTGCCGGCGACGACGGCACCAGATGTGGCATTCCCGCTTCCGCTTCCGAAGGGCCCGTTCCCTCCGGCACCACTGCCCGCGGCGCTCACGCTGACGCCGAGGAACCCGGTCGGTCCGATGTGAACCGTGGAGGACGCCTTACCGGCTTCGATCTGCTTGGCGATCGAGAGGGCGGTGGAGATCGGGATGGCATAGGCCTGGCTGGCCGACACCTGGTAGCCGGAGCCGGTGGATGCCGCCGTGTCCATCCCGATGACCTGGCCGGCCGTGTTCACCAGTGCGCCACCGGAGTCGCCGGGCTGGATGGCGGCATTGATCTCGATGAGCCCGGTCAGGTTCTCCGCGTTGCCACCTCCGTTGTCACTGGCGGTGATCGACTGGTCCAGCGCGGTGATGGCGCCGCCGGCCGCACTCGGGGTCCCGCCGGTACCGCCCGCGTTGCCCACACCCACCACAGCCTGGCCGACGGCCGCTGTTCCCGTGCTGGGCGTGATGGTCTGGAGGCCGCTGGCGTTGGCCAGCTTCACCACGGCTACGTCTCCCGTTCGGTCGTAGCCGACAACGGTGGCCGAGTAGGACTTACCGTTCCCCACGTCGGTCACGCTGATGGTGGTCGCGCCCTCGATGACGTGGTTGTTCGTCAGGACCAGGCCGGACGATGAGATCACCATCCCAGTGCCCGCCGCCTGCTCATTCTGGTAGCTCAAGTTGGTGTTGATATCCACCAGTCCGGGGTCCGCCTTCGCGGCGATGGACGAGATATTCGACGGGGCACCGGCACCGGTCGACGAATTGCCCGACGAGCCAGAGCCGAACGGAGAGCTCTCGCCCCCCGACGAACCCGAATTCCCCGGGGCGTTGAACGCAGGGGCAGCGGCCCTGGGGCTCGAGCCCGTACGCACCGGCCATGCCTCGTGCCCGATCCCGGCGCCGGCCAGGACGGCCACCACGACCAGCAGGGTCACCATCCCGATCAACAAGCCGGTACGGCCTTTCGAGGAGGTCGTTCCGGAACTCGGACCGGTCGCGCCCGGGGTCGGCCATCCACCGAAGGGGGGTGGTGCGCCGCCCCATCCACCCGGCGCGGAGCCGTCGACCGGCGTTCCCGTGCCCCATTCCGGGGCGAGGGCCTCACGGCCGGTACCAGCAGGGGGTGTGGGCGCCCCGGCGCCGACTGGGGAGTTGGGGTGCGTGGGATCCTGCGCGCTCCAGGTCGGGGGCGGCGGCTGGTGCTGCCACCCGGTGGCCGGGGTCGCCGGGGGCAGCGCTATGGCAACCTCATGCTGACCATCGGCGGGGGGGTTCGGTGGGCCGTACGGATATCCCGGCGATGCCGGAGACCCGCTCTCCGCCGTAGCCGGGGGATCCATCGGGTTCGGGCGGCTCGGTGTCTGTCCCGATCCTGAAGACGGGGGCCACGTGTCGTGCATATCCAATACCATCCGATCCGCGTCGTTCGAAGGCGATCTTCTCCATCCATTGGACACCCGGCGCTTAAAGACACAGTGAACTGCGGTTATGAATTCCGTAAACCTGGTGGGCCCGGCCACCCGGCCTCATTGGTGTCTTCCGGGCGGAATTCGCGGGCTTGACACCCTTTGACTGCCACCGATGATCATTGAATCCAATCCATGGCTCACCCGGTGATCTCCTCCGGAATTGTTCGAATTCAAGTCCACTGATTCGTGATAGGAACGCGGATGTGCCGATCCTGGGGCCTTGGTCGACCTGGTCTCAACCCCTTGACTGGCGCGCCCGGATGGCCACGGTCCGCGGCTGGGACCAGGGGGCCGGCGCTCCAGAGGATGCACAGGTGGCCAATGCCTATGGACAGTGGGCCGACCGCCTGTACCTGTGTCTGGCCGCCTTGTTCCTTCCCGGAGCGGTCGGGGACTTCTTCATCTGGGTGAACACCGGATCGCTGATCAGTCTCCTGGGCCCGGCGATGCTGCTCGGACTGTGCATTGCCTATCTCAATCTGCGACGACGCTTCCGCCGATCGGTCCGGGTGGTGGACGCTCGAATAGGGGCTCGGTTCGATCCTTAGCCCGGTGGGTTCCGGGCGGGACCGATGAGCCGATGACGGCTACCGTGTCGCGGGAATTCCGGAGATGGGGCGGCATGGCGTGCAGGCACTGTTGTGGGGTGTCCGATCCGAAGGGTGGGAGTCGCCGGATCACTCCAACCCGCTGCTCGAAGGGCCGGCCGAGGTGCCCATGCACTTCCCCGAGCTGGTGTCGGATGGCCGGATCGACCTGTCGGGCATGCTCACCCACACCTTCCGCCTGTCGGAGTGGCGGGAGGCGTTCACCGCGCTGGCCACCCAGACCGAGTCCAACGCCATCAAGGTGGCCTTCGACTTCCGTTGACCGGGGCCGTCAGTCGGAGGGCCGCTCTTCGATGTACTGGAGCTCGATCATCAAGGGCATGAGGAAGCCGATATAGGCGTTGGTGAGGGTGAAGTCCGACCTGGGCCCGTGGGTGACCATCTCGTCGAGGTCGATGATGGTGACCCGCTCGTCCTTGTCCCGGTAGGCCTTGGCCCGACCCAGGATCGCCACCAGCTCCTCCCTCGAGGAGACCTCCAACCCGAAATGGTCCAGGGGTGGGGATCGGAGGAAGTCGTCGGTACCGGGCAGCAGGTAGAGGAACTGGCGCTGTCTCCCCGTGTAGAGGATGAGGGGGTTGCCCCTCTCCGTGCTGTTGTCGCCCTCGGTCCACCCGAACACCTCGCCGAAGAAGTCGAGGAGCGCCGCCCTCCCGGCCTCGTCGAGCACGGTGGCGTCGACGGTGATGGCCACGTGGTTGAGGAGTGGCCGGACCGACGGAGATGTCATGACACCCCCGGTTCCACCAGCACCTTCGCCGGGATCTCCCCGCGCGACAGGCGCTCCATCGCCTCCATCACGCCGCTCAGGGGCACGGCATCCGCCTCGATGAGCGCGTCGAGCGGCATGGCGCCGCTATCCAGCAGGTCGAGCGCGGGTCGGAAGCCTTCGGCGCTGTAGTTGAAGGTGCCAACCGCCTCGAGCTCGAGAATGATCATCCGATTGTGGTTGACCCGCGTCGGCTCGGATCCGGTGCCGACGAAGACCAGGGTGCCGGCAAAGTCCAGTTGTCCGAGTGCCCGCTCGGCGGCGCTGGCGTGGCCCGAGCACTCGAACGCCACGGCATAGGGCTCGGCGACGGTGCCACCCAGCGATGGGTCCACCAGATCCTCCGGCGCCACGGTGCCCACGGCGCCGACGGCGAGGGCACGCTCTCGACGCAGGGCCACCGGCTCGCACACGGTGACGTCCGCCACCCCGCGGGCTCGAAGGACGGCCACGATGATGAGCCCGACCGGCCCCCCGCCCGTGACCAGGACTCGGTCGTCCGGTCTCACGCCGGAGAGCTCCACGGCGTGCAGGGCGATGGCCGTCGGTTCGGCCACCGCGGCGACCCGGCTCGGGAGCGACTCGGGAATGCGCAGGAGGTTGGCCGAGGACACGGCGATGTACTGGGCGAAGGCGCCGCGCATCTCGCGGATGTCCGAGGGCTGGCGTTGCAAGCACACCGACGGCCGGCCTCTCCGGCAGGGCCGGCACACGCCACACCCCGGCGTGGGGCTGAAGACCACCCGTTCGCCGGTCGTCCAGCCCGATGCCGCACCCTCACCCGCCACGACGGTTCCCGACCACTCATGGCCGAGAATGGCCCCTGGCTTGGCGTACCGGCTGAAGACGAGGTGCAGGTCGGACCCGCAGATCCCGCATTCGGACACCTCGACGAGCAGCTCACCCGGCCGCACCTCGGGGACCGGCACCCGCTCGACCGCGATGTGACCATCCCCGACATAGACGGCAGCGGCCATGAGATCATTTGGCACGGCGATCATGCTACGGCAGAGCGCGCCGAGATCGGCATTGAAGCGCATGTAGCCGGTCCCTGGCTCTCCATCCGAGCGGCGGGCCGTGTGATCCTTTGCGGTCGACCGACCTGGAACTAGCCGCTGCTCGAACCGTCACAGAAGAACAGGTTCACCGTGGCTCCGGGGATCAGGACCGAACCCGGGACCGGATCCTGTCGCTCGATGACGAATGTCCCCTTGGGAATCGTGCGCCCGGCGCAGTCGGTAGGTGTCCCGGAGAACTCTTGGGGATTGAGGCGGGCCGAATAGACGTCCGCTTCCGCTTGCGCAAACTGCACATTGACGACGTTGGGCACGGTGCAGCACGGAGTAGTGGAGGAGGTGGTGGCGTGCGGCTCGGTATCGATCGTCCGATGAGGTGCCGGTGCCGCACCTTGGGAGGTCCCATGGGTCGGGCCTGTCGACACGGGTGCTCTTGCGGCTGAGAAGGGCAACCGGGCGATGGCGATCGACCGGTGCCTGGTTGGAGCAGTCTGATCGGATCCCACCCGGTGTCCAGCCGTTGCACCACTCACGTGTCGCCCTGAGCCTTGGAGAGCCAGTGCAGTCCCCCCCGCTGCGAGCGCCACCACGAGAGCGGCTGCGACGACGAGCTGCCCTCTACGGCGCGCCGGCCCGTCGCGGCCCCCGGCAGGGGGCTCCCCGTTCTGATCGGAGGGAGATGGTGCCGCGTCCTGATCGGAGGGAGAGGATGCCGCCTCGCCCACCGGCGGTGTGCCGTCCAGTTCCGGTACCGGCTCGGGAGCCGAAGGTGAGCCCGTGGGCCGGGCACCCTCTGCCGCCTCAGGCGGGTACCACCTCTGATCCGAGGCCAACCACCAGCCTTCGCCCCGCGAGGTCTCGCACACGCCCGGTTCGCCTTCCCGTCCGACCCTGGTCGCCACCCTGACCAGCATGCTGGCATAGGTGTGCCCGGGTCGCCACAGCGTTTGCTCCGCCGCCCGTGGCCGCTGGAACGGTGCGGGTAGCGCCCTGGTCCATCGGGCCTGGGGCCGACGGACCAACCAGGCAACGACCTGCTCCTCAGGCTGGTACCCGGCCGGTGTGGGAGTGCACCAGCTCGACCAGCTGGTCCCAGTACTGGGGCGGGTAATCGTGGCCCATTCGCTCCAGCAGCACCAGGCGAGAACCCGGCACCGCTTCGGCCGTCCGCCGCCCGCCGCTGGGATCGATCAGGTTGTCGGCATCTCCGTGCAACACGAGGGTGGGCACGCCGACCCCACGAAGGGCGGTAGTGCGGGCTCCGGACGCCATGACGGCCATGAGTTGGCGGGCGGTGCCGGCGGGGTCGAAGCACCGGTCGAAGGCCTCGGCCGCATTGGCCGTCAACCGCTCGGGGTCGTAGCAATCGGGACTGCCCCAGGCGCGGGCCCCGGCCAACTGAGTGGCGATGAATCCTTGCCGGTCGAGAGGCGGCGGCGCCAAGAGCAACCGCCGGGACTCCCTCGTGGGCTGTCCCACGTCGGGATCGCCGGTCGTTGACATCAGCGACGTCATGGTGGCCAGGCGATCCGGATGTTCGATCGCCATGGTCTGGACGATCATCCCGCCCATCGATGCTCCCAGGACATGAGCCCGAGCCACGCCCAAGGCGTCGAGGACGGCCATCCCGTCGGCGGCCATGTCGGACAGCACATAGAGCGCGTCAATCGGTCGGCCCGCGGCCAGCGCGCCGATCGCACCGCTGACGTCCGGCGGGGAGTCGGCGAATTTGGTGGACAGCCCGACGTCGCGGTTGTCATAGCGGACGACGAGGTGTCCGGCCGCGGCCAACTGCTCGCACAGTTCGGAGCGGAAGGAGATGCACTGGCTCCCCAACCCGTTGACCAGAAGCAGTGTCGGGTCCCGTTCTGAACCGAAGGTTTCATAGAAGATCTCAACGTCACCGTTGCGTGCGAACACCGTCACCGCCTTGTTGATCGGTCGACAAGGTAGCACCTGTCGCGATCGGTCCACCCTTGCTGAACGCCGTCACCGAAGGGCGGCGGCGGTGACCTCATCGATCCAGGCAAGGTAGGCGGGAGAGCCGTCGAGGATCGGCAAGGCCACGACCTCCGGCACCTCGTAGGGGTGGCTGCCCACTACGGCGTCGATCACGCGGGACGCCAGTTCGGACCGGGTCTTGAGGATCACCAGCCACTCTTCGGCCTGCTCCACGGACCCACCCCACCAGTATCGGCTGGTCATGGGACCGGTGCGCTGCCCACAGGCGATGAGGTGCGCGGCCAGGAGCGACCCGACGATGGAGTCTCCCCTCGCCGGGTCGTCGATGGCGAACTGGATCTGCACGTGGTTCATGGTCCTCCGGACCAGAAGCGAGGACGGAGCCTTCCATGACGCAAACTCCGCCGTGGCAGAACGGCGCTAGCCCGTGGTGTGCGGGGGCGGGTCGGTGCCGGGAACACTGTCGTCGGTCACGTGCTCGGTCCATGCAGTACCCGACCAGTACCGCTGCTCGTGCTTGCAGAACGGGTCCGCGAACCAACCCGGCGCCGTGCCCGATTCGGTACCACCGCGGCCCCCGGATCGGCCCGTCGGCGGCGACCCCGGCCCTCGCCGATCGGAGGAGGTGAGCGAGTTCCTCGGACCTGCGGTCCCCGCGCCACCACTCTGGCGCCGCTGCGAGCTGAGGTAGCGAATGGCGAACATGCCACCGAAGACCACCAGGGCGATCCACGATCCATGGCCATACGTCATGGCCTCAGTGTACGGCCGGTGGCCGTGGCGGGACAGGTCCCCGACATCCGAAGCCGGGACGAGATCACAGAAGAAACCGGGACCCGGCACGTACAACGCCTTGGCACGGCGCCATCCCCCGCTGGCACGGAGAGTGGTGGCTCCGTCACATCCCTGCCGGTGCTGACGGCCCATCGGGTGATCGAACGGGGTGCGGCCTGACCTGGATGTTGTCGGTTCCGCTCGCTGTCGACAGCGACCCGCCACATCCAACGCGGTGGCCGGCCACCGGCGGTCCGAGTGCGCGTCGCCGCCGAGCGCCGGTACAGTGCTGCGGTCTGAACGCAGGGGTACCCGTTGGTCCGCCCCCACCGATGCGTGGGGAATGCCTCTCCAAACGCCTCCCGGTGTTTGACGCGGACTGACCGATCAGGAGACAGCGACGTAACCACCACTCGATACCGGACGTAATCACCCGCTAGCACACCCGGCTCTTGAAGCCAGGCCGTACCACCCTTCCCGGTGCTCGGCTGGGGCGTTGAATGCTCAGACGTGGGGTCCACCTAACCAGAAGAGAGCCAGAGCACTTCGCCACACGAGGCGGCTCTGACCGACCAAGGAAAGTCACCCACGATGCATTCACCTGCCTCTATTTGCCGTTCCCGTATTCGTACGCACCCCGTTTCCACGCTCCTGGCCAGATCGCCGTTCGGGAGCGGCCGCCGCAGGGCGGCCGGGGGGGTGGTTGCAGCCTCCCTGTCCGCCGCAGCCGTCCTCACCGGCCACGCCGAGAGTGCTTCGGCCAGCACTTCGGCCCCGGTGCCCACCGGCACCGGCATGGTGCTCAACGCGCCCATCGTCGACGTCGCCTCGACCCCCGACGGACATGGCTACTGGGAAGGGGCCTCAGATGGGGGGATCTTCGCCTTCGGCGGAGCCAACTTCTACGGCTCGACGGGATCGCACCAGCTCAACGGTCCCGTTGTGGGCCTGCAGTCCACCCCGACCGGCAAGGGGTACTGGGAGGTGGCCAGCGACGGAGGTGTCTTCGCCTTCGGTGACGCCCAGTTCCATGGTTCGAGCGGCACGATCCATCTCAACCGGCCGATCGTGGGCATGCAGTCCACCCCGGACGGCGGTGGCTACTGGACCGTCGCGTCAGATGGCGGCGTCTTCGCCTTCGGGGACGCTCAGTACCGTGGCTCGGCCACCGGCATGTCACCCTCCAGTCCGATCGTGGGCATGGCCTCGACCGCAGACGGTCTTGGGTACTGGGAGGTCGCGGCCAACGGTGCGGTCTATGCCTTCGGTGATGCCCGATACGCCGGGGGCGCACCTTCCGGTCAATCGGTGGTGGCCATCACGGCAAACGGAGCGGGCTACCGGCTGACCATGGCAGACGGCGGCATCGACACCTTCGGTGACGCCCCGTTCTACGGCTCGACCGGCGGGCAGCGCCTCAACAAGCCGGTCATCGGCATGTCAGCGATCAGTGGCGGTTACGTCACGGTCGCCTCCGACGGCGGCATCTTCACCTTCGGCAATGCGGGCTTCTACGGCTCGCTCGGGGGGAGCACGGTCTACAGCCCGCCATCGGCAGCCACCGGGAACCTCGGTGACGGCGTGACCGACTATCAGCGAGCCGCCTGGAGCAAGGTCAACGTCTGCGAGGAAGGTGGGCGTTGGAATGTCCGTGGGAGCATCTACAGCGGAGGCCTGGGATTCAGCCGCGCCAACTGGAATCAGTTCAACACCTTCGGATTTCCGGCGGACGCGGCCGATGCCACGCCTGAGCAACAGATTCAGGTGGCCGTGGCCTTCGCCATCCGCTACTGGGGAAATCCCAACGCCGCTCCGGACCAGAACGGCTGCACCGGAGGGTACTGATCGATTCGATCGCGGTGCTCGTCCGTCGTGGGCATCTCTGGCGCGATGAAACTCGGTCCGGCCGGAGTCAGCCGGCCGATTTCATCCGCTCGAGCATGGCCGCCATGCGCCGGTGCACCAGATTGACGGCTTGCAGGGGTCGGATCATCACCCGAAACTCGACAATGCGTCCCTGTTGGTTGCAACGGATGATGTCCACGCCGTTGACGTAGGTGCCCTCGACCGAGGTCTCGAACTCGAGCACCGCGGTGTCACCGGCCAGCACGGATTTCGTGTAGCGGAAGCCCCGGCTGACAGCCTCGCCATCCTGGTCGACGGACACGGGGCCGTCGCCGGGAAGTGTCTTCGTGGCCGCCTCAAGATAGAGGGCGGTGACTGCCTTGCCCTTCTGGGGCGTGAAGACGATGGGTGAGTAGAGGACGACCTCGTCATCGAGCAGGCCGTCGAGGCCCCCGGGCAACTCGCCCCGCAAGTAGGCGTGCCATTTCTCGATCACCGGCTCGATCATCGGCCCTCCTCGGTCCGACAGACGGTAGCCGATGCCTGTCCCATCGCCGTCCCTCGGATGGCAGGCTGGACCTCGCACACGGCGTATCGGGGCACCCCGAGTAGCGGCACAATTCAGCCACCCACTACGGTGGCACCACTCATTGGACGTGAACGAAGTCGGAGGAACGATGGCCAAGCAGATTCCGCTGGTCGACTATCTGGAGTTGGGGGACGACCCGCACCTGACGGCCAATGAGTGCACCGCGTGCGGCGCCCGCTTCTTCGATCGCCGCAACGCCTGCGCCAGCTGCGGCAAGACCGAGTTCAACAGAGTGGCCGTCTCGACCAAGGGCGAGGTGCGGGCGTTCACCATCGTGGCCTTCGCGGCGCCGGGGATCCCCGTTCCCTACGTGGCTGCGCTGGTCGACTGCGGTGGCACCAGCGTGCGGGCGAATCTGATCAACGTGGAGCCCGACCCCGAGCATGTCACGCTCGGGATGTCGGTCAGCCTGGCCACAGAGGTCGTCGGCACCGACGACCATGGCACTGAAGCGATCGGGTTCGGCTTCGAACCCTTGGGAGGTTGAGCGAGATGGCGTCTGACGACCTGTGGATCCTCGGTATCCACATGACGAAGTTCGGGAAGCACCCCGACATGGACCTGGTCGACCTGGCTTCTGAGGCCGTGCTGGGAGCCCTCTCCGACGGCGGGGTCGAGATGAAGGACATGGGCGTGATCGGTGCCGGCAACCTCATGGCGGCCAATGCCGGCATCGGGCAACAGCTGCAGAAGCAGCTCGGTCAGACCGGCATCCCGGTGTACAACGTGGCCAACGCTTGTGCCACCGGTGCCACTGCCCTCCGCGTGGCCTGCATGGCCGTCAAAGCGGGCGAGACGGACATGGGCCTGGCCTTCGGGGTGGAGAAGCTCTCCGGGGCCGGGCTGCTCTCCGGTGGCAACCGCAAGAGTGACTCGGGCACCTGGGAGCCGTCTGGCCGTTACGGGGCAGTTGCCCCGGTCGACGGTCGCATCGGCACAGAGATCATGCCGGGGGTCTTTGCCCAGATCGGCATGGAGTACGGCCACCGCTACGGGGGCACCAGCTTCGAGCTGTTCGCCAAGATCAGCGAGAAGAACCACTCCCACTCCACCCTCAATCCTCTGGCGGCCTACAGCAAGAAGATGACACTGGACGAGATCATGGGCGACGTCATGATCGCCTACCCCAACACGCGACCGATGTGCTCGGCCAACTGTGACGGCGCCGCCGCTGCCGTGGTCGTGAGCGGCTCGAAACTCAAGACGCTTTCGTTGGAACAGCAGCGCCGGGCGGTGAAGATCTCGGCCTCGATTCTGACCACCGACCCGTGGGAAGAGTCGTGCCAGATCCTCCCCGACGTGAACACCCTGACCCGCAACGCGGCCACCCAGGCGTACGAACAAGCCGGCATCGGCCCGTCCGATCTGGATCTGGTCGAGCTCCACGACTGCTTCGCCACCGCCGAGCTGGTGCACTACGACAACCTCATGCTGTGTGACGTCGGCGGCGCCGTCGACTTCTTCAACTCCGGAGCCACCTGGCGGGACGGATCGATGCCGGTGAACGTCTCGGGGGGCCTCGAGTCCAAGGGCCATCCCATCGCCGCCACCGGGATCGCCAACGTCTGGGAGGTGGCGACCCATCTGCGCGGAGAGGCGGGTGACCGCCAGATCGCCGGGGCCAGGGTCGGGATGACCCACGTGATCGGGTTGGGATCTGCCTGTGGCGTCCATATCTTGGAGAAGGCGGCCTGAGACACCTCTGACCCATGGGCCGATCCAAGCCGCCGGACGACGACCGGCCCGGACGAGGAGGTGTCGTGCCCACCCTCGACGAGTTGGCGGCCGAAGTGGCGGCATTGCGCCGGCGGGCCGACACCACCGAGGCCGTGCTCGAAATACAGGCGCTGAAGGCCCGCTACGGGGACCTGGTGGATCAGCGCTTCTCATCCGGCGGCGTCGTCGACCACGCAGCCTTGGAGCGGATCGCTGATCAAGTCGCCGCCCTGTTCACCGTAGATGGGGTGTGGGACGGCGGCCCCGGCCTGGGACGGGTACGTGGACGGCCGGCGATTGCCGACCGTCTCCGCGCGCCAACCCTGACCTTCTCGCGGCACCTGTTCATGAAGCCACGAATCGAAGTCGACGGGGATCGGGCCCGGGGGCGATGGGACCTTCTCAGTCCCTGTCGCCGCTGGGATGGTTCCTCGTACTGGATGTGCGGATTCGAAGACGACGAGTATCTCCGCGTCGACGGTCTCTGGCTCCACGAAGCCATGACCCTCACCACCGTGTTCATGTCGCCGGTGGGCGAGGGCTGGACGAAGATCTTGGCCTGATCGGGACCGCCGACCGGGTGCCAGCAGGACGCCACCGGAGGTCGGTTGCGGGCACCGGCCGGTTGGGCCGTCGGGACCGATCACGAGTCGGTGCCAACCCCAATCCCACCGACCCTCTCCCGGGATGAACCTCGGCGTCGGGGACCGTTCACACCGAGGTAGGTGAGCACGGCCTGGCCGTCGCGCTCCAGGGCGTGCCGGCTCGCCGCACCGACCCGTTCCAGAAGGTTCAGGCGGATCTGCCCATCAGCCAGCCCCCAGATCCCCACCACCCGGCCCTCGACCAAGGCCGTGGCCCGGAATATCCCGTTGTTGGTGACGACCCCCTGGTGCGAACCGATCAAGGGGCCGCGGTCGGCCCATCCATGGAGGACGGGATCGAACGGCCCGAGCAACACCGGGTCGGGCAGTCTGACATGAGCACCCCGGCCGGCCAGATCGACCAGGCCGTCATGGCGGACGGCGACGTGGTCGGCGATGGAAGCCAACCCCGAACGGGCTTGACCCAGGGTCACACCGGCCCACTTGGCCATATCGCCGGCGCCGGCCGGCCCGTGACCGGCGAGATAGCGGCGGGCCAATCGGGCCAGACCCTCCGCCGGCTCGAGCGGGGGCGGCGCCGGGCCCAGCCAACTGGCCACGTCGACGAAGGCCCATTGCCCGGCACGCAGCGGACCTCGGACGATCCGGCCTCGCAAGGACGCCGCACACAGAAGATGCACGAGAGCCTGCCGCTCGGTCCTGGTGCCCGCGGCATCGAGGAGCCGCTTCAACTCGGCCCGTGTCTGAGGCCCGCGCGTACTCACCGCTTCGCAGACGATGTCGATGCCCCGGTCGACGTCGGACGGCTCCAGTCCCTCCTGATGGAGGCGTCGTTCGTTGGCCCGCCACAACTGCGGTGTCGTAAGCGGATGCAGCCACCAGTAGTCCTCGGTGCGCACCAGGTGCAGGGTCCCCCGGTTGAGCCAGGTCACGAGGGCGCTGCGTCGAGTGGTCATGGCGTCGTCGACGTCAGCCGCGTCGGTGAGATTCGACCGGGCGCGGATGGCGAGACGGGCGCCCCTCGGGTCTTGAGCCTGCACGGCCAGGAGTCGCTCGAGGACCCCTTCGGTGCTGAAGGCAGATGCCGTCGCCAGCAGTTGGGCGTCGAGTCGTGACCGCATCAGGGCTCGCTCGGGCTGGGTCCTCGGTGGCACGGAGGGGATTCTGCCGCGTTCTCCCTCCGGCCCCTCCCCTCTGTGTCCATGCGATCACCCGGTCAGCCTCACCTCGCCTCCACGCGGCCAAGGGCGCGAAGTACCCGGCCTGCCACTACCTCCACCGTCGGGCAGGGTCAGGCCCGACCCTTTGACGTTCGACCTGGTCGAAAGGGGAATTCTCCCTGGTCGCGGGAAACGCCGAGGCGTACCTCGGGCCAGAGTTGCAATCGGTAGTTGCAATCCCGCCGGTGATTCCGCATACTGTCCACACTCGGGCGGCGAAAATTCCCGGCACACCAACACTCGCTGATTCGGATGACCGGTCCGGACGCGATCGACCCTGGCGGGCGTGGAACGCTTCATCTTCCGAAGCACCCACGCGGCATTGATTGGATCGTCATCCGCCGGTGGCTTACCCGATCGAAGGGGTCAACAGATGGGAAAGTTGCCGCCGTCGGCCATGATCGTCGCACCGGTGACATAGCGCGCGTCTTCCGACAGCAGGAACCTGACCACCGGTCCGATGTCGTCCACCGGATCGCCGAGGCGACCGAACGGATGGCGCCCGAGCACCCGCTCCGCCAGCGTCGGGTCCGCTGCCATCGCCATCTCCATGGCGGGTGAGTTGGCCAGTGGCGCCACGCAGTTCACGCGCACGCCGTCGCCGCCCCACTCTCGAGCCCATGCCCGGGCCAGTCCCCGGACCGCGGCCTTGACCGCGGCATAGGGCGCCAATCGCACCGATCCCTGAAACCCGGCCTCCGAGGTGAGCAACACCATGCTCCCCCGGGTGGCCACCAGATGGGGAAAGGCCTCGCGGGCCAGCAGATAGGAGCCGCGCACCGACACCACGACGTGGTCGCGCAGGTCCTCCATCGAGACCGCCGGCGCCGCCACCGGCACTGGCGACAAGCCGCTGGTGGCATTGTGGACCACCGCGGTCAGGCGACCATCACGCTCGACGACGGCGGCGACCGCCCGGGCCACTGAGCCGCGGTCACCAACATCGCACTCGACGAATCGGCCGAGACCCCCGGCCGCGTCGACTTCGTCGGCCACCCGCTGACCCTCCGGCCGTCGCCGGGCCGCGACCCAGACCGGGCCACCGGCGGCCGCCAGCGCCAGGGCGATGCCCCGCCCGACCCCGCCGCTGGCCCCGGTGACCAACACCACCGGTTGGCTGTTCCCGATCAACGGGGCACTCCGCTCAGATGCAGCACCGTGGAGGTGATGGCGCGCCCCCGGTTCGACAGCAACAGGGCCACCGCTCCCACCAGCTCGTGCATGGTTCCGTTGGGAGAGCCGGCGAGCCGGGCCGGCGAGGTGACCAGGTGCACCCTGACACTGCGGTGCCGGTGGATCTCGGCCAGGGAGCGGCTCATGACGGTGACGGCATCGGCCACCGCCGTCTCGGCGCCCCAACCGGCCGCGTCCTTGGGATCGGCCCGGTCGACGACCGCAACCAGCTGACCTCCGTCCGCACATCGTTCCGCCCCGGCGCCCAGTGCCGCGAACCACAGGGCGAACGGGACCTCCATCGCCGACACCCACTGGCTGAGGTCCTGATCGGCCAGGGCCACCGGCCTCGGCGACTCGGGCCAGACGGCCACGACCACGCCGCTCGCCCGGGGGCCTTCGATGGTCGCGGCCCGCCACTCCTCGATGGCCGGTCCCGCCGACCAGGCGCTGTCCAAGGCGACCGCCGGCACCTCGCAGGTCTCCCCGCCCAGCTGGGCGACAAGGCCCGAGGCGGCTCTGGTCCCGATGACCAGCGGCGATTCGCTCATCGGTCGGCGGATGGCTTCATCGAGCCCGGCGCTCGGCATGACTGTCAAGACCCGCAGACGAACGGCATCCAACGCTGCGAGCTCGGAGCATCGCACCCTCATTAGCACACGTGCCTGAAATCACCCCGTTCGGGTAGCCCGAACGGTCGCCTCCAGGGCTCGACACCCGGGGCCAGCGCCAGTATTGTCAGGCCCAATGCCATTATTTGTCCGGGGTTGCCGCCCCGGGCGGGTGTCGGGCATCACCGTACAGACCTACGACCAAGGGATCGCCATGGTGCACCACGACCGGTTCGAGGGCCAGATCAACCGCACGCAGGCGGAGTCGACGCCATGGTGGCCCACGCCCCCGCACCCGGACGAGTCCGCCCCCAACGTGGTGCTCATCCTGCTCGACGACACAGGGTTCTCCCACTTCGGCTGCTTCGGCTCCGACCTGGCTACACCCACCATCGACCGCTTGGCCGCCGGCGGGCTGCGGTACACCAACTTCCACGTCACCCCGCTGTGCTCGCCCACCCGGGCCGCGTTGCTCACCGGCCGCAACCATCACTCGGTGGGAATGCGGTCGCTCTCCAACTTCGACAGCGGCTATCCGCACATGCGGGGACACGTCACCAACCACGCCGCCACCGTGGCCGAGGTGCTGAGAGACGAGGGCTACGCCACGTTCGCCCTGGGCAAGTGGCACCTCTGCAGCATGGAGAACGCGTCCGCGGCCGGTCCCTATGACCAGTGGCCCTGCCAGCGCGGGTTCGACCGCTACTACGGGTTCCTCGAAGGGGAGACCGACCAGTTCTATCCCGAGCTCGTCTACGACAACCACTCCGTCTCGCCCCCCGCCACACCCGAGGAGGGCTACCACCTGAGCGAGGACCTGGTGGACCACGCCATAGGGTTCATCCACGACTCGACGTCGATCCGACCCGATCGCCCGTTCTTCACCTACCTGGCCTTCGGCGCCCAGCACGCCCCGCATCAGGCCCCGGCGTCCTATCTGGCGAAGTACCGGGGTCGTTTCGACCAGGGATGGGACGTGGCCCGCGACAGCTGGTTCGCCCGGCAGCTCGAGATGGGGCTGCTCCCCGCGGACACGGAGCTGGCTCCCCGCAACCCGGGGGTAGAGGCCTGGGACAGCCTGCCCGACAACCACCGCCGGCTCGCCGCCCGCCTGCAGGAGGCCTTCGCCGCCTTTCTCGAGCACACCGACGCCCAGATCGGTCGATTGGTCGACGCCCTCGAGAACCTGGGCCAGCTCGACAACACGCTCATCCTGCTGCTGTCGGACAACGGCGCCAGCCAGGAGGGCGGGCCCTTCGGCGTGATGCACGAGATGAAGTACTTCAACTTCCTGATTGAGTCGCCTGACGAGGCAGTCGAGCGGCTCGATGACATCGGCGGCCCGCACAGCCACTCCAACTACCCGTGGGGCTGGGCCCAGGCCGGCAACACCCCCTTCAAGTGGTACAAGCAGAACACCCACGAAGGCGGGGTGCACGTCCCGCTCATCGTGCACTGGCCGGAACGCATCCCGGAGGGAGACGGCCTGCGCGACCAGTTCCACCACGTGAACGACATCGTGCCCACCATCTACGAGACACTCGGGGTCGAGCCACCCTCCACATACCGCGGATACGAGCAGATCCCCGTCTCGGGCACGTCGATGCACTACACGTTCGCCACCCCAGACGCCCCCAGCCGCAAGGCGGTCCAGTACTTCGAGATGATGGGCCACCGGGCCATCTACGCCGACGGGTGGAAGGCGGTGACCCGGCACCAGTCGGGTGTTCCCTTCGACCAGGACGACTGGGAGCTCTACCATCTCGCCGAAGACAGGTCGGAGTGTCGCAACCTCGCCGCCACCATGCCCGAGAAGGTGCAGGAGTTGGTCGCACGGTGGTGGGAGGAGGCGGAGCAGTACGGAGTCCTCCCGCTGGACGACCGGACCATCGAGCTCTTCGCCACCCGCTACCGCGACCGCTCCCCCCACCCCACCAGCCGTCGGTACTCATACGTTCCTCCCATGTCCCCGCTGCCGGGACAGGTCGCCCCTGCCCTCGGCGGGCGAGGCTGGGACATGGAGGCCACCATCGAACGGCCAGAAGGGACCGGGGGCGTCCTGTACGCGTCGGGGACGGAGAATTCCGGGGTGAGCCTGTTCGTCCAGGGGGATCGACTGGTCCTCGACTACAACTGCTTCGGGGACCACCGCGTGGTCGAGTCCGAGAGCGCGGTGCCGGTCGGTCCCTCGGTGGTGGGGCTGCAGTTCCGCCGGACCGGCAAGAGCGCCGAGGCCACCCTGGTCATCGACGGAACGCCGAGTGGCCATCTGTCGGTCCCCTTCGCCATGACCATGATCTCGAGCGTGGGCCCGAGCATCGGCTACGACCACGGGTCACCGGTCAGCGAGCGCTACCGTGGCCCGTTCCCCTTCGAGGGCCGGTTGAGGCGGCTCGACGTCGCCGTGCTGGGACCGGGGTCCGGCCACGAGAGCGCAGAGGCCGGGGAGCGCGCCGCCATGTCCCGCCAGTGATAGTCAGGCGGTGAACCGGGCCGAGGCCCCCGCGTCCACGTCGATCACCGAACCGGTGATGTGGCGCGCACCCTCCGAGGCCAGGAAGACCACGGCAGCGGTGATCTCCTCGGGCTCGATCCACGGCACGGGCTGCACGTGGAGGGCGGCCATGCCGGGAGCCACGTCCTCGCGGGTCGGGTGCTCGAGGTCCGGTCGCATCAGCCCGTAGAGGGCGTCGTTGTGGACCATCGGGGTCGACACGTTGCCGGGGGCGATGGCGTTGACGGTGATCCCGAACCCGGCCAGTTCGAAGGCAACCGACTTGCACAAGCCGATCACCCCCCACTTCGACGCCACATAGGCGGGGATACCCGGGTTGGACGAGCGACCCATCATCGACGAGATGCCGATGATCCGGCCCCAGCGTTGCTTCCGCATGTGGGGGGCAGCGGCACGCATGGCATTGAACACGCCGGTCAGGTTGGTGTCGATGGTCTCACTCCACTGGCCGGCGTCCATGGTGCAGATCGATCCCATGGCCGCGACCCCGGCGTTGGCCACCAGGATGTCCACCGAGCCCAACTCGGCCTTGGCGCCGTCGACGAAGGCGAGCATGGCTCCGAGGTCCCGCACGTCGGCCACCACCGAGAGGCACATCCGGCCCTGCTCCTCGACCAGACGGGCCGTCTCGGCCAGGTCGTCCTTCGTGCCCAGGGGATAGCCGACGCTGCTGAGGTCATGGCCGAGGTCGCACAGGGCGACGTCCGCCCCCAGTCGGGCGAACTCCAGGGCGTGGCTGCGTCCCTGCCCCCTCGCCGCCCCCGTGATCACCGCCACCTTCCCGGCGAACGGCAAGGCATCACTCTGGTTGGTCATCTGTCCTCCGTGTGACGATGCGGGACGGCGCGGCTGCCCGCTGGCCGCCGCGGGCCGGGTGTGCCCCGAAGCGACGATCCTACGGGTCGCCACGCGGCCGGCGCTGATCCGTCCTCAGGCGGAGCGACCCCACACGGCCAGAACATGGCGATAGCGCCGGTCCCACTGGCCATAATTCTGCCGCAGGGCCGCGCCGGGCCAGCCGGTCGGCAACAGCTCGGCCGGCAACAGGGGATCGCCCTGCAGGTGGCGGAGCACCGATGCGGACAGCTCGAACCCCCGGGCCAGGTCGGCGGGGGCGGAAGGCGACAGCGCGTCGAGTTGGCGGCCCAGTTCGTCGGCCCGGAGGGCCCAGCCCCCGAGATCCCACAGCCGGGCGGCCAGCGCCACGGGGTCCCCATCGGGCACCCCGGTGAGCAGCTCGACGTCCGCATCCTCCGACGGGTCCGGCCCGAGGTCGATGTTGTCGGGACGCATCCACACCCCCTCGCGCCGCTCGGCCATCCGGGCCAGCACCAGCCGCTTCCGCCGCGCGGCGCGATCGTCGGCAGCCCGGCCCGAGGCGGTCACGACCGCCACCCGCCACTGCCCCCGCCACGGGCGGGTCTCCCCTCTCCGGCTGGCGGTCTGGCGCCCCTGGCGCTCCAGCAGATGGCCGGCCAGCCGGTAGCGACCGGATCCGTCGGTAGTGACCTCGCCGGACGATGCCATCCGGCTCAGGGCCACACGCGTCCGGTTCTCGTTGATGCCGAACAGCCCGGCCAGGTGAACCAGATGGGAAACGGGCAGCACGGGCGGGTCCTCGCCCAACAGGGCGCTGGCCAGCACCGATCGGGCCGTGAGCGGGGCATTACTCTCTTGCGTCAATTGTCCGATATCTGTAATATCTCATAGATGGCGATCACCATGGTGGCTGATCGGGCGGTACGACCCGAGGTGCTCCCGACCGAGCGACTGCTCGACAACGGGATGGCCCGACCCCAACTGCGCCAGGACTTCCGACGCATCGATGACCTGCGCAACGCAATCAGCGTGGCGTCGCTCTGGTTCTGGGTAGCGGTGCTGATCGGTGCCGCGGTGTGGATCGGCAACCCTCTGGCCTACCTGGCCGCCTTCCTCCTCATGGGCCCGATGAACGCCCGGTTCGCCATCCTCATGCACGAGGCGGCCCACAAACTGCTCTTCACCAACAAGCGCGCCAACGACTGGGTGGGCACCTGGCTCATCGCCTACCCCGTGTTCACACCGATCTCCATCTACCGGCGGGGCCACTTCGCCCACCACAAAGAGGAGTTCGGACCCCGCGAGCCGGACATCGCCTTCTACGGCGGCTACCCGTGCGACCGGCGCACCCTCAGGCGCCGCCTGGTGCGCGACGCCGTCGGCATCTCGGGATGGAAGAACTTCACGCCGCTGTTCAGGGCGCTGCGGAACGAGTCGTTCCGACCGGTGTCGCTGTCCATCATCGGCGTGCAGGTGACGCTGTGGGCCGTCATGTGGGTGGCCACCGGTCGTTGGTGGATCTATCCCCTGCTGTGGTGGTTGCCGTGGATGACCCAGTGGCGGGTGATCAACCGGCTGCGGGCCATTGCCGAGCACGGCGGGCTCGAAGCGAGCGCCGACCGGCGGGTCACCACCCACAACGTGCGCCAGACGCTGCCGGCCCGGTTCTGGTTCGTCCCCTACAACACCGGGTGGCATCTGGCCCACCACGTGGACATGGGAGTCCCCTTCCGGCAGCTGCCCGCCTTCCATGCCGAGTTGGAGCGGGCGGGCTACATCACCGAGGGCCTCACCTACCCCAACTACCGCTCACTGTGGAGGGCGCTGGCCTCAGCCTGAGACGGGCTGCCCCCGAGACGCCCGGTCGCCCCGGTCGCCCCGGTCGCCCCGGTCCCCCTGGTGGCGCAGGGCCCGGTAGTGACCGACCAGGGCAGCTGTCGAGCTGTCCTGCCCGCTGAGGTCGGGGGCGTCGGCACTGGTCAGGGCGGGTGCCAGCTGCTCGGCCATCACCTTGCCGAGTTCGACACCCCACTGGTCGAAGGAGTCGATGCCCCAGATCGCCCCCTCGGTGAACACGGTGTGCTCGTAGAGGGCGACCAGCTGTCCGAGTACCGACGGCGTCAGCAGGGGGGCGATGATGGTCGAGCTCGGGTGGTTACCCGGCATCACCTTGTGAGGCACCAGGCCGGCCGGCGTGCCCTCGGCGGCCACCTCCTCGGCCGTGCGGCCGAACGCCAGCACCTTGGCCTGGGCGAAGCAGTTCGACATCAGAAGATCCTGTTGCTCGCCGGTCTGGTGAGTCGACCGGGCGAATCCGATGAAGTCGACGGGCACGAGCTTGGTGCCCTGATGCAGGAGTTGGTAGAAGGCGTGCTGACCGTTCGTCCCGGGCTCGCCCCAGAAGATCTCGCCGGTCTGCCCCCACACCGGCGAGCCGTCACGGCGCACCGACTTGCCGTTGGACTCCATGGTCAGCTGCTGCAGATAGGCCGGAAACCGGGCCAGGCGTTGGTTGTAGGGGAGCACGGCGTGGGTCTCGGCCCCGAACAGGTTGTTGTACCAGACGTTGAGCATGCCCTGGATCACCGGCATGTTGGCCTCGAGCGGCGCGGTGGCGAAGTGCTCGTCCATGAGGTGGAACCCCGCCAGCATGTCGGCGAAGGCCTGGGGGCCGATGGACACCATCAGCGAGAAGCCGATGGCCGAGTCGAAGGAGTACCGACCGCCCACCCAGTCCCAGAACCCGAACATGTTGGCCGGGTCGATGCCGAACTCTCGGACCGCGCCCTCGTTGGTGGAGACGGCGACGAAGTGGCGGGCCACCGCCTCGGCACCCGTCCCCAATCCGTCGAGGAGCCACTGGCGGGCGGCGGAAGCGTTGGTCAGCGTCTCCAGGGTGGTGAAGGTCTTGGAGCTCACGACGAAGAGGGTGGTAGCCGGGTCGAGGTCGAGGGTCTCGCTGTAGAGACTGACCGGATCGATGTTGGAGACGAACCGGCACTCGATGTCCGCCATGGCATAGTCACGGAGCGCCTGGTAGGCCATGGCGGGACCCAGATCGGAACCGCCGATGCCGATGTTGACGACGGCGGTGATCCGCCGGCCACTGTGGCCGGTCCATCGGCCCGAGCGAATGGCCTCGGCCAGCGCTCCCATGCGGTCGAGCACCCGGTGCACGTCGGTCACCACCGCCTGACCGTCGACCTCGAGGCGGGTGCCCGCGGGCATTCGCAGAGCCACGTGGAGCGCAGCCCGGTCCTCGGTGGTGTTGACGTGCCGCCCCGCGAACATGGCGTCCCGGCGCTCCTCGACCCCGGCCCGCCGGGCCACGGCCATGAGCGCAGCCAGGGTCTCGTCGGTCACCCGGTGCTTCGAGTAGTCCAGGTAGAGGTCACCGGCGGTTGCCGTCATCCGGGTGCCGCGGCCGGGGTCGTCGGCGAAGAACTGTCGCAGGTGGCGCGGCCCCACGGCCTGGTAGTGCTCGGCCAGGCGACGCCACTCGTCGGTGGCCGGGACCTCGACAACTCCATCGTTCGTGCTCATGGCGCCACACCCAGTGATCATCCGTCGCTCTCTGACGCAGAAGATAACCCACCATTCATCTTCCAGTGACGTGACGATCGCGTGCCGTTCACCTGGGCTTCTTAGGTTGGGGGCGATGGCAGCGAACCACGACACCGAATGCTCCCGCCCCGCTCGACCCTCGAGCGGGCGCCGGGCATCAACAGGGTCCGGCCCGCACCGTCCGGGGGCCTGGCCTCCTCTGCCTCTCACGGCATCGACAGCAGACACCGCAGCTCCGGTGAGGCAATCCAACAGCGGTGTTGCCGCCCGCGCCCGTCGGCGCCACTACCGTCCGGCGGCCTGCACCCTGTTCCGGAGAGCCCGGGGTCAACAATGACCTTGGCTCTCCGCGAAGTCGAAAGCGGGGTCCTGCCCCCCGCCGGCCATCCCACCATCCTGATCATCGACGACGACACCCAGTCCCGCGAATGGATGGCGGCCACCCTGTCGGTGGAGGGGTTCGATGTGGTCACGGCCACCAACGGGGACGTTGGGGCCGACCTGGTCCGTTCCGTCAGCCCTTCCCTGATCGTGCTGGATGCGCAGCTGGCCGACTCCCGGGGCCTGGGGGTGTTCCGGCGGATCGCCTCCATCTCCGCCGTTCCGGTGATCATGGTCACCTCCCGCGACGACGAGCTGGACGCAGTGCTGGCCCTGGAAGCCGGGGCCGCCGACCACATCACCAAACCCCCCCGGCCGCGCGAGCTCACCGCCCGCATCCGGGCGGTCCTGCGGCGGGTGGGCCGTCAACCGCTCCAGGTCGTCTCGATTGCCCCCGAGGGCGTGTACACCCTGGGCCCGGTGTGCATCGACGTCTCGTTGCGCGAGACGGCGGTGCGGGGCGAGATGGTCGAGCTCTCCCGCAAGGAGTTCGACCTGTTGGCCCTGCTCATCTCCGAAGCGGGACACGTGGTGACGCGCCAGCAGTGCATGGAGCGGATCTGGAAGGACCGGGCCAAGCGCGACAGCCGGACGCTCGACACCCACGTGAAGCGCCTGCGCAAGAAGGTCGAGCTCAATCCGGGTGATCCGCAACACGTGTTGACAGTGCGGGGGATCGGATACCGCTTCAAGCCCTAGGGGTCTGCCCGACGCCGCCTCACCTCTGTCCTCCCCCACTGGTCTGAGTCGGGTACGCGGGCGGACCCCTAGGGCGTGAAGCACCGGTCAGGGAAGTCGTGTTCCCGTCCCCGAAACCGTTGCCGTAGGATCGCTGGCGCGATGGGCTGGCCCGAACCACCGAGCTCGGCTGATGGTTCCGACCGGAACTGAGGACGCGGCGCGACCGCAGCCGGCGATGGGGCCCGTAGACAGGTCCGGCGCCGGTCATCGCCTTCCCAAGCCCGCCGTCCGCGTTGCCGCCGTGGCCGCGGGCGGGTCCCTCGGCACCCTCGCCCGGTACGGCGTCAGCCGTGCGCTGGTCACCGACCCTCTCGGGTTCCCCTGGCCGACGTTGGCGGTGAACGTGGCGGGGTCGTTCCTTCTGGGCCTCATCCTGACCCTGGTGGTGGAGCGATGCCCGCCGACCCGGTTCGTGCGGCCCTTCGCCGTCATCGGGTTCTGCGGCGGCTTCACCACCTTCTCCACCATGGCGGTGGAGATCGCCCAGCGTGGCCAGCACGGAAGGGTGGGCATCGCCGCCCTCTACCTCGTGGCCTCGCTGACCGCCGGGCTGGCCGCCGTGGTGCTGGGCATGGCGGTAGCCCGTGGCGGCATGCGCCCTCCGGCCGGTGAGCGGTCGATCCCCGACCCCGACGACCTCGGCGTGCTGGGCCCGGACGAGGTCGCCCCACAATGATCCTCGCCGGCCTGGCGGTGGCCGGCGCCGTCGGCGCCGGCCTGCGGTACGCGGTCGACCACGTGGTGCAACGACGGGCCGCCACCGCGTTCCCCCTGGGCACGCTGGTGGTCAACCTGAGTGGCTCGCTCGTCCTCGGAGCCCTGGTGGGATCGGGCCTGCACCACGGGATCTCGACCGTCTGGCTCACCGTGGTGGGCACGGGGCTCATCGGTTCCTACACCACCTTCTCGACGTTCACCTTCGATACGGTTCGTCTGGCGGGTGCCCACCGGACAATGTCGGTTCTCACCGCCGTCATCGGCCTCACCGCCGGCATCGGCGCGGCCGCTGCGGGCCTGGCCCTCGGGTCGCTCGCCTGAAGCGACGGACGAGGCCGCCGGGTAGGAGTGGCCCTGAGGGCCGGATGCCGTCGAGGGCCAGGGACTCATGGGCAGAACTGGCCCACAAAATGGCCTCTCACCTGCGGATTTAGCCCTTCGCTGCACAATGTTCACAAAACGATCACCCCTAGGTATCCGGCGAGTCGTTTCCCGTTCACCTGGGTTTCCTAGGGTCCGTGCGGGAGGTCCCTGCTGCCCATGATTGCTGTCGACGAGAGCATCAGAGTGCTCGTGGTGGAAGACGAGGAGTCCTATCGCCAGGCCTTGGCGTCGGGTCTGGGGCGCGAGGGATTCATCGTGGAAGTGGCGGCCGACGGGGTGGAGGCCCTCCGTCTCTTCGCTGAGGACCCTCCCCACATCGTCCTGCTGGACATGCTGCTGCCGGGCATGCACGGCATCGAGGTCTGCCGCCGGATGCGTCGTCTGGCCCCGGTGCCCATCGTCATGGTCAGTGCGGTCGACAGCGAGCTCGACGTGGTCCTGGGCCTCGAGCTCGGTGCGGCCGGCTACGTCACCAAGCCGTTCCGCCTGCGCGAACTGGTCGCCCGGATGCAAGCCATCCTGCGGAGGGTGTCCCCACCCGATGTGCCGCCGCTCGAGCTTGCCCCATCGGAGCCCGAGCCCGTTCCCGAGTTCCCCGACGACGAGGAGCGGCCCGACGTGGCCTTCGGCTCGGTCGTCGTGGACTTCGTCCGCCGCGAGGTGACCGTGGGCGGTGTGCGAACCCACCTGTCCCGCCGGGAGTTCGATCTCCTTTCTGTGCTGCTCACCCCGGTGCGCCGGGTGCGCACCCGCGACGAGCTGATCGACCTGCTCTGGCCGGATCGGTTCCTGTCCGACAGCCGTACGCTCGACACCCACATCCACCGCCTCCGGGCCAAGCTCGAGCCTGACCCCGCCGACCCGCGGTTCATCGTGACGGTCCGGGGTGTCGGCTTCCGCATCGAACCGGACGGGGACGACCCGGTCCCGCCGACGCAGACGGAGCCCGGTCCCGATCCCTCCACGGAATCGAAGGGGCCGCAAGGCCCGTCGGACCGCACCCAGCCCCTGACGGCCTGACTGATCTCCCTAGCCGAACCGGCCGTTCACGTAGTCGAGGGTGCGCGGGTCGGTGGGTTCGCTGAACAACTTGGCGGTCGGACCGAACTCGATGAGCTCGCCCGCCTTGTCCTCACCCATCAGCAGGAAGGCGCACCGGTCGGAGACTCGCATGGCCTGTTGCATGTTGTGAGTGACGATGATGATGGTCACGCGGTGCTTCAACTCGCCGATCAGCTCCTCGATGCGCTTGGTGGCGATCGGGTCGAGGGCAGAGGTGGGCTCGTCCATCAACAGCACTTCGGGCTCCACGGCCAGAGCCCTGGCGATGCAAAGACGTTGCTGCTCTCCACCCGAGAGGGTGCTGGCATGGGCCTTCAACCGGTCGCGGGCGCTGTCCCACAGGGCGGCGGCGATGAGCGCCGACTCTGCAGCTTCGTCGAGGAGCGCCTTCTTCCTCACCCCGTTGAACTTGAGGCCGGCCACGGTGTTCTCATAGATGCTCATGGTGGGGAACGGGTTCGGCCGCTGGAAGACCATCCCCACCCGGCTGCGGAGGAGGGTGGCGTCGGTCGTCCCGGCGTAGACGTCGGTGGCACCGAGCTTGACGGAGCCGGTGACCGACGCCGTGCGCACCGTGTCGTGCATGCGGTTGAGCGCCCGCAGCAGGGTCGTCTTACCCGAGCCGGACGGGCCGATGAGGGCGGTGATCTCACCCTGGTGCACGTCGAAGGTCACCCCGCGCACTGCGTTGCGACCGGCGAATGACACTGTCACGTCATCGAGCCGCATGATCGGCTCACCCACTGAAGGATTCATCAGTACTTCGCCGGTATTGAAGTTCACGCGCTCCTCCACGGAGGCTGGGGGGGTGGGTTCGATCATCGTTTCTCCCTTTGCAGGACCGCTGCGAGGACTCGGCTGCCGATGCTGAGCACGAGGACGACCACCATGAGCAGCAACGCGGCGCCCCAGGCCACCTGGACGAGGTCGGCGTAGGGCTGAGAGCTGTAGTTGTATATGACGAGTGGCAACGCCTCCATCGGCTTCGTCGGATTCCACTGCAGATACTGGTTGCCGAAGATAGTCAACAGCAACGGCGCCGTCTCCCCGAGCCCCCGGGCCACCGCCAGCAGCACTCCGGTGATGATCCCGGGCATGGCGGCTGGCACGACAACACGCCGGGCCACGGTGGCCCGCCGGGCACCTAGCGCCAGGGCGGCCTCGTTGAGATGGAAGGGCACGCCCCGGATGGCCGTCTCACCTGCCCGCATGATGACCGGCAGCATGATGATTCCGATGGCAAAGGCACCGGCCAGTCCGCTGTAGTGGCCGGTGTTCTTGACGATGGCGATGTAGCCGAAGATGCCGATGGTGATGGATGGCACCCCGGTCATCACGTCGGCGGTGAAGCGGATGGCGCCGGCGATGCGGCCGTCCGACTCGGCCAGGAACAGCCCACATAACAGACCGACGGGAACGGCAACCGCGGTGGCGATGGCTCCGATGACCGCGGTCCCGACGATGGCATTCCACACGCCGCCCCCGGGGATGCCCTCGGGCTCGGTCACCTGGGTGAAAAAATCGGCATTCCAGGCCGGCAGGCCCTTGATCACCACGTAGGCCACCACCCCGATCAATGGCACGATGGCCACGGCCAGAAAAACCCAGCACACGCCGATGGCGACTCTCGAGTAATTCTTGCGCCTCCGGAGCGACGCCGAGGCGACACTCTGGATGCGTCGGCGCCGCTCGAGGATGGGATCGGCCGGGGCGTCGAATGTGAGTGTCGTCATCATGCCACCGCCACCGATGCCGCCCCGCCGCGGGCAGTGGAGCGGACCAGTGCCCGGGCCATCGCATTCACTCCCACCCCGATGACCAAGAGGACCAGACCGGCGCCGAACAGGGCGCTGAGCTCGGTGCCGGTGGCCTCGCCGAAGTTGTTGACGATAAGCGAGGGCAGGGTGGCAGCCGGGGACTTGATGGAATGGGCGATGTAGGGCGAATTGCCGATGACCAGCGCCACGGCCACCGTCTCACCCAGGGCGCGGCCCGTGGCCAGGGTGAGCCCTCCGAGCAGCCCGGTCCGGGCCCCGGGGACCACGACCTTGCGCAGCACCTGCCAGCGGGTGGCCCCGAGGGCCATCGCCCCTTCGACCTGGTCGTTGGGCACCACGGCCAGCACGTCGCGGGAGATGGCCACCATGGTCGGCAGCACCATGACGAAGAGGATGATGCCGGCCAGGACCAGGCCGACCCCCTGATCTGGGCCGTTGAACAGCCCGGTCCACCCGAACACCGAGGTCAGGAAGGGCTCGAGATACTCCCGGCACAGCGGGGCCAGGACGATCAGTCCCCACAGCCCGTAGACGACGCTGGGCACCGCGGCCAGCAGTTCCACCGCCGTGCCCAGGCTGGCCCGCAGGCGGTGGGGCACCAGGTAGGCCAGGGCCAGGGCCGTGCCGAGCCCGATGGGCACGGCCAGGACCAGGGCGATGGCCGTGGTCTCGATGGTCCCGAGGATGAACGGGAGCAGACCGAACTTGCCATGGGTCGGATCCCAGGTCTTCTGCACGATCCACGAGAAGCCGAGGGTGGAGAAGGCCGGTTTGGCCTGGACGATGAGGGAGATGACGAACCACAGCACCAGGCCGACAAAGACGGCCGCCACGGTGGCCAACAGGCCGCGGTAGGCGCCGTTGGGGAGCGCCAAGCGAGACCCTCGCCTCGCGCTCCCCGCCGGTTGTACCTCTCGAGTGATCACCGCGGCCAGTCAGCCCCTCATCCGATACCGTGGCTCAACTCTTGGTGAGTAGGGCTTGCCCACTCGGACCCGTCACCGTCAACAGGGCAGTGCGATCCTGATTCTGAATGGCGGGGGGCAACACCACATTTTGGATACCTGCCGCCAAGTTCTGTCCGCCACCGGTGTGGACGGTCCAGTCGAGCACCTTCACCGTCCCAGCGCCGGTGGTCTCGCTGGTTTGCTTCTGGAGGAGGATGGCCCAGCTGTACCCGGCAATGGGATAGCTACCCGCTCCAGCAGCGTTGACGATGGAGAAGTCGGTCGACGAGATATTCACCTTTTGTGCCGCGTCAGCAGCCACCGATGTCAGCGAGGGAGAAACGTAGACGCCGGCCGCGTTCTTGATGGAGGCGAATGTGAAGTTGTTCTGGAGGGCGTAAGCCAACTCGACGTAGCCGATGGAGTAAGGCGTCGACTTGATGCTGGCCGCCACACCCGAGTTGTGAGGTGACTGTACCGCCACCGCGGGCCAAGCGATCGTCTTCGACCTGCCCAGCGTCCAGGCCGGGGATACCGTGGCCAGATAGTCGCTGAAGATGTAGGTGGTCCCGGAACTATCGGCTCGGACCTCGGGAACGATCGCGTTTGACGGCAGCGTCACCCCAGGGTTCAGAGCGGTGATCTCGGGCGCGTTCCAGGTCTTGATGGTGCCGGCGAATATGCCCGCCACCGTGACACCGTCCAGCTTGAGGCGCTTGGTCACGCCGGGGAGGTTGTACGAGACCGAGATACCACCCAGCGTGTCGGGGATCTGGATTACCGGGCCCGAGGCCGCCGGGACCTTGGCCAGGTCGGAGGCGGTCATCGGCACGTCCGAGGCGGCGAAATTGACCGTGCCAGCTTGGAAGGCGGTGATGCCGGCCCCACTACCCACGCTCTGGTAGTTCACCTGCAGGCCCTGGTTCTTCGCCGTGTAGTCGTGGAAGGCCACATTGAAGAACGGGGTGACAAACGTCGAGCCTGAAGCATTGAGGGTCCCTGCTGGAGCCTTGAGGTCCGCTGCCAGGTACGCGGCATTGTCGCTGCTGAGCGTGCCCCCAATCGGCGCTGTCGTTGTGGCGGGTGTGGATGACGAACTGCACGCGGCGAGGAGGGCTCCGGCTGCAACCAGGGCGACTGCCAGCAAACGCGCCGTCCTGGTTCGCGGCCCCGTGTCCGCCTGAGGGGTCATGTCTGAGTCCACTGGTTCTTCAACCTCCGTGATTTCGAGCCCGATGTTCACCGCCGGGCCATGGGACCGGGCGTAGGACGCATTCGACGTCCAGCCGCGACCGTACCGATGGGAGGTAAACGTCCGGCGAACCCGCGGTGAACGCAACACGAACATCACGTGCTCTTGTGATGAATTCCTAGCTTCCGTGCCTGGATGGGTGTAGGGCGCACTCGTCGGCCCGGTCAACCTCCCCCGATCCTCCGAGCCTCCCCGTGATCACGGCGGCACTCTCGGTGGCAGACCGGGCCCGACGCCCTGGGCTCATGAGGGCGCCGTTCGAGATGGGCCCCCACCTGCACCTCCACCGAATCGACCGTCCTGCGGTCCGCTCCTGGGGAATACACGTTCGATCTGCCCCGTTGTTCATGGGACAGCAATTGGCTGGTGACATTCGGAGGAACGATGGATCAACGCAGCGAGAACTTGCCCCTTTTGCCCCTCACGTCAGGGGTGGTCCTCCCCAGCATGGTCTTCACCATGGCCCTCGAGTCGGAGGAGGCCAGAGCGGCCGCCGAGGCCGCCGAGGCCGCCGACGGCCGTTTCGTGCTTGTCCCCTTCATCGACGGGCGGTACGCATCGGTCGGCGTGATCTCCGAGGTGATGGAGAAGGGCGACCTCCCGGGAGGCATGGCCGCCGTGGCGGTGCGCGGCGTGGAGCGGGCGCGGCTGGGTACGGCAGTGCCCGGGACGGGCCGCGCCCTGTGGGTCGAGGTCGAGATCATCCCTGAGGGTGTGCCCTCGGAGGAAGAGGCCGAGCTGGCCCGTGAGTACCGCGCCGTGCTGGAGAACATCCTGTTGAGCAGGGGCGCCGCTCGCATCGCCGAACGCCTGGCCGATGTGACCGAGCCCGGCCGGGTGGCCGACATGGCCGGGTACTCGCCCGACCTGTCCCTGGGCCAGAAGGTCGAGGTCCTCGAGACCATCGATGTGGCCGCGCGCTTGCGGTTGGTCATCGCCTGGGCCAGGGAGGTCCTGGCCGATCTCACCCTGCGCGAGCGGATCAAGACCGACGTCGAGGAGGGGATGGAGAAGACCCAGCGTGAGTTCCTGTTGCGGCGCCAGCTGGAGTCCATCCGTAAGGAGTTGGGCCAGATCGGCTCGGACGACGAGGAGGACCCGGACGACTATCGCACCAAGCTGGCCGGGCGCGATCTGCCGGAGGCGGCCCACAAGGCGGTCGAGCGCGAGATCGACAAGCTCGAGCGCATGAGCGAGCAGAACCCCGAGCACGGGTGGATCCGTACCTGGCTCGACACCGTCTTCGAGCTGCCGTGGGGCGAGGAGTCCGAGGACCGCCTCGACGTGAAGGAGGCGTCGCGCATCCTCGACGAGGACCACGACGGGCTCGACGACGTCAAGGACCGCATCCTCGAGCACCTGGCCGTGCGCAAGCTGCAGTCGGAACGGGGCCTGGCCCCGGTGTCCGGCCGCGGCGCGGGCGCCATCCTGGCCCTGGTCGGCCCGCCCGGGGTGGGGAAGACCTCCTTGGGCGAATCGGTGGCCCGGGCGCTCGGTCGTTCGTTCGTCCGGGTGGCATTGGGCGGCGTCCGCGACGAGGCGGAGATCAGGGGCCACCGGCGTACGTACGTCGGCGCCCAACCGGGCCGTCTGGTCCGGGCCCTGCGCGAGGCCGGAACCATGAACCCGGTCATCGTGCTCGACGAGGTCGACAAGCTCGGAGCCGACTATCGGGGTGACCCGTCCTCGGCGCTGCTCGAGGTCCTCGACCCGGCGCAGAACCACACCTTCCGCGACCACTACCTGGAGATCGAGCTCGACCTGTCCAAGGTGCTGTTCATCGCCACGGCCAACATGGTCGACACCATCCCCGGGCCGCTGCTCGACCGGATGGAGGTCATCCGGCTCGACGGCTACACGGAAGAAGAGAAAGTGGCCATCGCCCGCAACCACCTGGTCGGGCGCCAGCTGGGTCGCGCCGCCCTGACCGGCGACGAGGTGACCATCACCGACGACGCCCTACGGAAAGTGGTGGGCGACTACACCCGGGAGGCCGGGGTGCGCTCGCTCGAGCGCGAGCTCGGCCGACTGCTGCGCAAGGTGGCCGCCGGGGTGGCATCCCACGAGACGGAGACCCCGTTGACGGTGGACGGCGACGACGTCCGTGGCTGGCTCGGTCGACCGCGGTTCTTCTTCGAGGCCGCCGACCGCACCGCGGTGCCGGGCGTGGCAACTGGCCTGGCCGTCACCGGGGCGGGTGGAGACGTCCTCTACGTGGAGGCGTCGATGATGGACGGGCCGGAGGGGTTGACCCTCACCGGCCAGCTGGGCGACGTGATGAAGGAGTCGGCGGAGATCGCCCTGTCCTATGTCCGCTCGCACAGCGAGGAGCTCGGCATCGACCCCGCCGTCTTCGCCGGCAAGCGCTTCCACGTGCACGTCCCCGCCGGGGCCATCCCGAAGGACGGTCCATCGGCCGGGGTCACCATGACCACCGCGCTGGTGAGCCTGCTTCGTGGCGTCCCCGTCCGTTCGGTGCTGGGTATGACCGGTGAGGTCACCCTGCAGGGCCGGGTGCTCCCGATCGGCGGGGTGCGCCAGAAGGTCCTGGCCGCCCACCGAGCGGGACTGACCTCGGTGGTGCTGCCCGTCCGGAACGGGCCGGACCTCGAGGACGTCCCCGAGGCCGTGCGCGAGGAGATGACCTTCCACCTCGCCTCCGAGATCAGCGAGGTCCTGGACGCCGCCCTGGTGGACGGGGCCGACCACCAGCCGGTGGCGGCCGACCAGCAGTTGTTCGCAGCCTGATCGTCGAAGACCCGGGGCCGGATGGCTCCCGGGTCTTCCCGGTTGACGAGGCCGGAAGGGGCCGGCGCGAAGAAGGTCAGGGGCCGGCGAGGAAGTCGCCGAGGATGCGGGCCAGCTCGAGGGGCTGATCGCCCTGGATGCTGTGCCCCGCCCCGTCGACCGTGACCACCCTGTCGGCGGGTCTGCGCCGGCGGAACTCGGCCTCGTCGGCGTCATCCACCACCGGCGACAAAGCCCCCCGCACCAGTAGCACGGGCCCGTCGATGCCCTCGAGGACGTCCCACAGGGCGCTGAAGTCCACCGATCCCACGTGCATGCCGGAGGAGCCGGCCGGACGGCCCAACTGGTGACGCCAGGTCCAGGTCCCGTCGTCCCGCTGCACCGCATTGTGGAGCACCCCGCGCCGCAGCGAGGACACCGAGCGGGTCGGATTGAACTGAATGGTCCGCTCGAGGATCTCGTCGAAGGAGGCGAACGTCTCCGGCCCGGCCAGGAAGGCGGCGATGTCCGAGCTCTTCTCGCGAGTGACACCCGGGGTGATGTCGACCAGGGCCAGCGCGGCGACCACCTCGGGGTGGGCGCCGGCGAGGGCGATGGCAGTGGCGCCACCCAACGACATCCCCACCACCGCCCTGGCGTCGGGAGCCAGGCGCCCGATGGCCGCCGCCACGTCCTCCGCCATGGCCCACGGGTCGAGCACCTGGGCGTCGCAGGGCCAGTCGGAATGGCCGTGCCCGGGAAGGTCCACCGCCACCAGGGGGCGGTCGAGCGCCAGCGCCACCGTGTCCCAGGTATGGGCGTTCTGGCCGCCCCCGTGGAGGAACACCATTTCGGGCGCCTCCGATCCCCACACGAGGGCACTGACCGACCGCCCCGGGGCAACTTCCACAGCGTGGCGGCGCACGGTGGGCGCACCCCTCCACGGGAGCCCGACCTCGCTGGCGTTGTCGGCGAACATGGAGAACTCGTCGTAGGTGGCACCGGAGGGCTCGGTCACGAGGGAACCGCCCCTGGTGCGCCGCCCAAGGCGTCGACCAACTCGCCCAGGGTGTCGTCGGCCATCTGGTAGGGGGTGTAGAAGCCGACCCGGTCGACCCGGTCTCCGAAGCGGTCGACGATGTCGGCGGCCACCTCCCGCGGGGTCCCCACCGCGGCCAGGGCGGCCAGCATGGAGTCATCGATCATCTGTGGCATCTCCTCCCAACGGTCTGTCTTGGAGAGCATATTGAGCTCGGGTTGGAGCTGTTCCCACCCCTCGACTTCGAGGACGGGGCGGTAGGCCGGCGTCGACGCATAGAAGGCGAGTAGCCAACGGCCGGCGGCACGGGCCGTCTCCATCTCCTCATCGTCCCGTCCACAGCACACGATGACCTCGCCGGTCACGGTGAGGTCGGAGCGGCGCCTTCCCGCCCGGGCCAACCCCTCGTCGATGGCGGGCAGCGTGCGCTGGCGGAAGTGCTCGGCGGTGTTGAACGGCATGATCAGCAGGCCGTCGGCCACCTCGGCGGCCAGGCGGATCATCTGAGGCCCGAGGCCGCCGATGGCAATGGGAGGCATGCCGAAGGGATGGGGACCGGGGTTGAACATCGGCGGCATCAGGGTGTGCGAGGTGAACTCGCTCGTGAAGTCGAGCGGGGCGCCGATCTCCCAGGTGGCGAAGATGGCCCGCAGCGCCCCGACCAGTGCCCGCATGCGGGCGATGGGCCGGTCGAAGGAGGCTCCGTAGCGCCTCTCCACCTGGGCCCGGATCTGCGAGCCCAGTCCCAGGGTGAACCGTCCCCGGGACAGCAGCTGGAGGTCGTAGGCCTGGTGGGCGAGCTGGACGGGATTGCGAGGGAAGGCAATGGCCACATTGGTGGCCA
Source organism: Acidimicrobiales bacterium (assembly GCA_015478655.1). Lineage (GTDB taxonomy): Bacteria > Actinomycetota > Acidimicrobiia > Acidimicrobiales > RAAP-2 > Bog-756. Next base: position 95,808 of record JADMIJ010000001.1, read on the forward strand.
GCTCCAAGGAGGTGGTCGCAGGTGCAGCCAGGATCAGCGGGGTGAAGACCTCGTGGGGGCCCTCGAAGGTGAAGGCCCCGTCCACTCCCAGTCCCTCGAGGCGTCGTGCATGGTCGGGTGCGTCCTCCAGCCCCGACAGCGAGGTATCGATCTTCATGTGTCCATCGTCCCACCGGTGGTGGGCGACCGCTCGACCGCCACGGGCGGCACGACGGGTCACCGCGGAAGCGCCCGGCGCGGATGACACACTGGGGCCATGGCACCCACCTTCGCCACCCCGGCCGATGCGGCGGCGCGGATCCGGACCCGGGACACCATCGGGTTCGGGCTCGGGCCGGCCAACCCCGACGCCTTCTTCACCGCTCTCGGAGCCAGGGACGACTGGGAAGATCTGACCTTCGGCGGGGCGCTCCTCCTCGGCTACTACACCGTGCTCACCCATCCACGGGTGTCCTACCGGTGTGGCTTCTTCGGGCCTGCCGAGCGCACCATGCTGGCCCAGGGGGCCAACATCGACCTGGTGCCGGGTGGGTTCCGCCAGTTCGCACCCATCCTCCGTCGGTTTGCCCCGCGTGTGATGACGGCCCAGGCGGCTCCCCCCGACGCCGATGGGATGGTCAATCTCTCGCTCCACCTGGGTGCCACCTATGACGAGCTGGTGATGGCCGGGACCGATCCCGACCGGCTGTTGGTCATCGAGGTCAACCCCAACCTGCCCCGGACCTGTTCGTTGCCACCGGAATACTCCAATGCCATACCGCTCGACCTGGCCGACGTGATCGTCGAGAGCGGCGGTGCGCCCTTCGCCCTGCCCCAGGCGGCGCCGGACGACATCGATCAGGCCATCGCCGAGCGGGCGCGCTCCTTCATCGTCGACGGGGCCACCCTGCAGATCGGCATCGGGGCCGTGCCGGACATGGTGGCCTCCCAGCTGGCCTCCGGGGCGGGGGGCTCCTACGGGATCCACACCGAGATGTTCACTGACGGGCTCATGCAACTGCATCTGGCGGGCAAAGTGACCAACGACACCAAGAGCGTCTTCAACGGTGTGTCCATCGCCACCTTCGCCCTCGGCTCGACGGACCTCTACCGCTGGCTGGACGGCAACCGGGATGTCGCCCTCGTGCCCGTGCAGGTGGTCAACGACCCGACGGTCATCGCCCGCAACCACTCGTTCGTCTCCATCAACGGCGCGCTGAGCGTCGACCTGTACGGCCAGGTGGTGGCCGATCACATCGGCGGCAAGCAGATCTCGGGGGTGGGTGGCCACGAGGACTTCGTGGCCGGCGCCGAGCTGCGCATCGAGGACCACTCGCTCATCTGCCTGCGCTCGACGGCAGTGACCAACGGCGTGACCCGGTCGCGTATCGTGCCGTTGCTGCCCGAGGGGTCGGTGGTGTCCACGCCGCGTCATCACACCGGGGTAGTCGTCATCGAGTACGGCGCCGCCGACCTGTCAGGACGCACCGTGCGCGAGCGGGCCGCCGCGCTCGTGGCCATTGCCCATCCCGACTTCCGGGACGAGCTGGCCGACAGGGCCGCCACCCTCGGTCGACCCTGATTACGTGACCGACCAACTCCCCCCGGCGTCGCTCACTCTCGCCACCTTCAATGTCCACATGGGCGTCGACGGGTGGGGCCGGCCCTTCGACGTCGTCGGCGAGTGCGAGGCCCTCGGTGCCGACATCCTCGTGATCCAGGAGTCGTGGGAGCCGGACGACGGCAGTGTGAGCACGGCCGGCCTGGTGGCCTCCCGGCTCGGCTACCAGCTGGTGGGGGAGGTTGGACTGGCCCGGGGCCGGCTCTACTCCCCGATCCCCACCACCACCCGGCGTTGGGGGCCGCTGGCCAGCCAGGTCCGCAAGACGCTGCGGCTCGACCTCGAGCGCTATCGGGCCGCGGCCGGGCCCTCTGACCGTCCCTTCGCCCGGGGCCACTGGGGCGTGGCCCTGCTGTCGCGACTCCCGGTCCGGGACGTCGAGGTCATCCAGCTCGGCCGCTTGAAGCGGGACCCGGCCTATCGGGCCGTCATACTCGGCACCGTCCGGCTGCAGGCCGGCGACCTCACGGTGTGCGGAACCCACATGTCGCACATCACGCACGGGTCGCACGCCCAGTACCGGCGGTTGAGCAAACAGCTCCCGCCGGTGGACTCGGCCGCGGTGCTGGCCGGTGACATGAACCTCTGGGGCCCGCCGACCACCTCCTACTTCCGGGGTTGGCGCCGCGCCGTGCGGGGACGGAGCTGGCCCGCCCACCGACCCCACAGCCAGCTCGACCACGTGCTGGTGACCCAGTCGGTGTCGGTGTCGGACGCTCGCATCGGCGGCTTCGCCGGGTCCGACCACCGGCCCGCGGTGGTGACACTGGGCCTGGCTGACCCGGGGCCCGGGGGTAACGTCAACCCATGACCGACACCCTGGCGGACTTCGAGTCGTCCACCTTCACCGCCGAGGGCACCACCCGGACCATCTACCGGCTCGGTTCGGGACCGGCGGTCATCGTGATCAGCGAGTTGCCCGGGATCACCCCCCTCGTAGCCCGATTCGGGCGCACGGTGGCCGGGGCCGGCTTCACCGCCGTGCTCCCGCACGTCTTCGGCCACGACGGCCGGAGCCCTTCCAACGGCTACACGCTCGGATCGCTGGCCCGGGTGTGCGTCTCGCGCGAGTTCACGGTGCTGGCCCTCGGCAGGACGAGCCCGATCATCAACTGGTTGCGGGCTCTGGCCCGGGACGAGCACCGACGGTGCGGCGGGCCAGGGGTGGGTGCGGTCGGCATGTGCTTCACGGGCGGCTTCGCCCTCGGGATGCTGGTCGACGACGTGGTGGTGGCGCCCGTGCTCAGCCAGCCCTCCCTGCCGTTCCCCGTGAGCCGGTCACGCCGCCGGGCGGTCGGGCTCTCCGAATCGGACACCCGACGGGTGCAGCAACGCGCCTTGGCCGGGACCTGTGTCCTCGGCCTCCGCTTCAGTGGCGATACCTGGAGCCCGCCGGAACGGTTCGAGCACCTTCGCGAGCTGCTCGGCGACGCCTTCGTGGCCGTCGAGCTGGACTCGACCCCCGGGAATCCGCACGGACACAAGAAGATGGCCCATTCGGTGCTCACCGAAGACCTCGACGACCGACCGGGGTCGCCGACCCGGGACGCCCTGGACCAGGTGCTGTCCTTCTTCCGGGAGCGCCTGGCCCCGTGAATGCCCTTGCTGAAGCCTGGAGGGGCCGCGGCCATATGGTCCGCCTCTGCGGCCACAGCATCTTCACGGTGGACATCCCGGCCACCGGGGCCGAGCGGCACCCGCCCCTGCTCGTCCTGCACGGGTTCCCGTCCTGCTCGTTCGACTTCCACCGCGTGGTCGACCGCCTGGCCGCGGAGCGCAGGGTACTGCTGTTCGACATGCTCGGCTACGGCCTGTCCGACAAGCCGGACATCGCCTACACCCTCGCCGGCCAGGCGGACATCGCCGCCGCCTGGGTGGGCCAGCTCGGGGTGGACCGAGTCGGTCTGCTGACCCATGACATGGGTGACACCGTGGGCGGTGAGCTGCTGGCCCGCACCCTCGAGGGCGGATGGGAGGTCGAGATCGCCGACCGGACCCTGACCAACGGCAGTATCTATCTGGAGTTGGCCCACCTAAGCGCCGGGCAGCACTTCCTCCTCGGGCTGCCCGACGAGCGGTTGGCGCCGCACGGACTGGAGGCGGCGGCGGTGACGGCCGGGGTGGTCGCCACCTACTCGGCCGACACCGTGGTCAGCATTTCGGAGACCGAGGCGCTGGGTGAGATGATCGCCCACCTCGACGGTCCCCTCCTGCTCCCCCGGCTCATCCGCTACATCGAGGAGCGCAGGCGCAACGAACGGCGCTTCACCGGAGCCATCGAGCGCCATCCGTCGCCCCTCTCGGTGGTGTGGGGGCGGGATGACCCCATCGCCGTACCGGCCATGACCGATGCCCTCGGCCGCGCCCGGCCCGACATCAGGCTCGAGGTCCTCGACGGTGTCGGCCACTACCCGATGGTCGAGGCGCCGGAACGGTTTCTGGCCGCCGTGCTGAGGTGAACCTCCGCGTCATCCGCTCTGCGACGAGCAGGGCGGCCGACCACCGCCATCAGACGGTGCAGAGCACCTCGCCGTGGAGCACGGCGAACCATCCGTCCGGCGATGCCGCCCATCGCCGCCAGGCGGCGGCGAACGAGCCCAGGTCCGCTCGGTCGGCGATCCCGCTCCCGAGGAGTTGGTCGGCCAGCGACGACTGGGTGAACCGGTCGGCCCACAGGCCACCCCACCACGCCCGCTCCTCCGGGGTGGCGAAGCACCAGGTGGACGCCGAGGCCACCACCGACGTGAACCCCACCCGCTGGGCCCAGTGCAACAGCCGGCGCCCCGCATCCCAGTTGGCCCCGTTGACCCGGGTCAGCGCCCCGTAGGCGTCAAGGGCGCGGTCGAGCTCCGCATCGGTGGGAAAGAAGCTCATGGCCGGGTAGTCACCGTCCCGGGCGGCGACGATCCCTCCCGGCCGGCACACCCTGGCCATCTCGACCAGGGCGGCCACCGGCTCTCCGACGTGCTGGAGGACCTGATGGGCATGGACGACATCCATGCTCGCGTCCTCGAACGGCAGGTCGAACAGGTTGCCCACTTCGAACGAGACCCCCGACCGGCCGGATGTCACAGCCAGGGCCCGCGCCTCGGCGATCACCGGTTCCGAGGCATCGATGCCCACCACCGCACCGGGGGCCAGCCGGTCGGCGAGGTCGCAGGTGATGGTGCCCGGGCCGCATCCCACGTCGAGCAGGGACATCCTGGGCCGGAGGTGGTCCAACAGGTATCCGGCGGAGTTCTCGGCCGTGCGCCACCGGTGGGACCGCAGCACGCTCTCGTGGTGGCCATGGGTGTAGGTGACATCGGGCATCGATCCAGCATGCGCCCCAGTTGGACCTATTGGAAAACAAGAATCCCCAATCGTGAATATAAGATGGACTTATGGCAGCTTCAGAGTGGCTGCGGACCTTCGTGGCCGTCTACCGGTCCGGGTCGGTCAGCGGGGGCGCGAGCCAACGCGGTCTGTCCCAACCGGCAGCCAGCCAGCAGATCGCATCGCTCGAGCGACGCCTCGGGTTCCCCGTGTTCAACCGGACACCGCACGGGGTCGAGCCGACCCGCCGCGGCCGGGAGCTGCTGGCCCGGGTGGCAGATTCTCTGGACCGTCTGGAGCAGGTGCTGGTCGGCCTGGAGACCGGGACGGAAGCTATTCCGACCCCGACCATCCGGGTCGGTTCGTCGGCGGAGTTCTTCTCCCACGCCGTGCTGCCCAGGGTCGGCCCGGGCACGCCCCTGGTGGCCCGGTTCGGCCCCGACGCCGAGATCGTCGACCTCCTGAGCCAGGGTGAGCTCGATGTGGCGGTGACCAGCACCACCCCGGGCCGACGGTCCCTGACCACAACGCCGATCGGCATGAATCGCTTCACCCTGGTCGGAGCGCCGGTGCTGGCACCGACCGCGCCCATTGCGTCCCTGTCGGAGCTCGGATCCTGGTTGGTGGGTAAACCCTGGGTGGCCTACAGCGCCGAGCTGCCCATGACGCGGCGATTCTGGCAGTCGGCGCTGGACCGGCCGTTCGGCGGGGACCTCTGTCTGGTCGCCCCCGACCTCCGCGCCGTGGCGTCGGCCGTGGAGCACGGGCTGGGGTTCAGCCTGCTCCCGGATTTCGTGTGCGCCGACGCCCTCGATCGCGGTGCCATTGTCGAGCTGCATCCGGTGGCCGAGGTGGTCCCCGGTGAGCCGTGGTTCGCCTGCACCCGCATCGCCGACCTCGATCGGGTGGCGCTCACCCGGTTCGTGGCCGACCTCGCCCACCCGGCCACCTTGCGGCCGGGTGCCTCCGACGTCAGCCGCTGACCCCCGGCACCGGGCGCCCGTCCTCGAGGTAGACGGTGGTGGTGGCACGCAGCGCCTGGCCGACGCGGCGCCCCACCGGACCGCTCAACCAGTCGGCGGCCTCGGCCGATGCGACCCACCGCAGCGCACCGATCTCGTCGTCCTGGAGCACGATTCCCTCCTCTGCGGTGACGTCGATCGAGCCGCAGTCGAACAAGAAGCGCAGGCCCCCGGGCCGTCGCGGTCGGGGCCGGAGGAAGTCCACGCAGGCCAGGCGGCCCGCGGTCACGGTGAGACCCGTCTCTTCGAGGACCTCGCGTCGGCACCCCTCCCAGGGGGACTCGCCGTCGGACTCGATCTGGCCCCCGGGGATGGTCCACCCGGATTTGTAGGTCGGCTGGAGGATCAACAGCAGCCCGGCACCGTTTCGGATGAGGGCGCCCGCCGAGGCAGGGACCCGGGGGAGCTCGAACGGGGCCACCGCGCCATCATCACCGAATTCGGGCCTCCGTGGTGCCACGATCGCATCATGTCCTCTCTATTCACGCATCTGCCGCACCCCTACATCGAGGAGCGCAGGGCCCGCGCCCCCGTCAAGGTGGCGGACCAGCTGGCCCACGACAACCGGGCCCGGCGCGTCAACTCGTGGTTGGCCCTCAAGATCACTGGAGCGGTCGGGACCATGTGGTGCGCCTATGCCTTCGCGGTATTGGCCCTGATCAGCCTGCCCGACGCCATCAAGGCCGGGCGGCCCGCGGTGATCTCGTGGATCGCCCAGACATTCCTGCAGTTGGTCCTGTTGTCGATCATCATCGTGGGCCAGAACATCCTGAGCGCCGCCTCGGACAAGCGCTCCGAGGCCACCTACAAGGACGCCGACGCCGTGCTCCACGAGGCGCTTCAGATCGAGAAGCACCTCGAGGCCCAGGACCAGGCCATCGAGAGGATCCTGGCCGCCGTGGCCGCCTCGAACCCGTCGGGCCCCACGAACCGCCCCGCCCCGCCCGGTCCGCCCGCCCCCAGCTGATCGCCCACCTCTGGAAGGGAGCGCCCATGGCCGCCGGAGGCGGAGCCTTCGGGTTGTCGCGCCTCTCGGCGATGCCCTAGACCCGGGCCATGTTGTCGAATCGGGTGTGATGCCCGATGAAGGCCAGGCGCTGCACGCCGGTGGGCCCGTTGCGATGCTTGGCCACGATGATCTCCGCCGTGCCCTGGCTATCCGTCGACTCGGGGTTGTAGATCTCGTCCCGATAGATGAACATGACCACGTCGGAGTCCTGTTCGATGGAGCCGGACTCCCGCAAGTCCGACAGCATGGGGCGTTTGTCCTGGCGCATCTCGAGCCCGCGCGAGAGCTGCGACAGGGCCACGACCGGCACCTCGAGCTCGCGGGCCAGGATCTTGAGGCCACGGCTGATCTCCGACACTTCGACCTGCCGGTTCTCTGCGCCATGGCGACCGGTCATCAGCTGGAGGTAGTCCACCACCACCAGACCCAGTCCCTCACGGCTCTTGAGCCGACGGGCCCGGGCCCGGATGTCCATCACCGTCAGGTTGGGATTGTCGTCGATGAAGATCGGCGCCTCGCTCATCCGGCTGATGGCGTTGCCCACCTTGGCCCAGTCGCCCTCGCGAAGATTGCCGGTGCGCATGCGGCTGGCGTCGACCCGCGACTCGGACCCGAGGAGGCGCTGCGTGAGCTCCATATGGCTCATCTCCAGCGAGAACAGCAGAGTGGGCACGTGCAGCTTGATGCCGGCATGGGCCACCATGCCGAGGGCGAAGGCGGTCTTTCCCATGGCCGGTCGCGCCCCGACCACGATGAGGTTGGACGGTTGCAGCCCGGAGAGCAACTCGTCGAGGTCGGTGTACCCGGTGGCCAACCCCGTGATCGAGTCGCCCTGCGCATAGAGCCGCTCGAGGTGGTCGAGGCCCTGGCCGAGCAGGTCCCGGAGCGAGGTCATCGAATCGACCACCCGGCGTTGGGCGACGTTGAACACCAGGCTCTCGGCCTTGTCGAGGACGTGGGAGACGTCGTCGGGAAGGCTGTAGCCGAGTTCGGTGATCTCGCCGGCTACCGAGACCAGCCCGCGCAGCAGGGCATGCTCCTCGATGATCCTGGCGTAGTAGTCGGCATTGCCGATCGACGGCGTGTTGGCCTGAAGGGAGACGAACACCGAGGGGTCGCCGATGGTCTCGAGCAGTCCACGGCGCCGGAGCTCCTCGGTCACCGTCACCCAGTCGGCCGGCTCCCCCTGGCTGAACAACGACGTGATGGCCTGGAAGATGTGGCCGTGTGACGACTTGTAGAAGTCCTCGGGCTTGCAGATCTCCATGGCCGAGGCGATGGCGTCCCGGGACAGGAGCATCGCCCCCAGGAGGGACTCCTCCGCCTCGAGGTTGTGGGGCGGGACCCGACCCGCAGGCATCCCGCCGCCCCCGTTGGGCAGGCGGCGGTGTCGCGTGTCGTCGAGAGCTTGCACCATGGTCCTTCAACCCTCGCCGAGTTGCCCTGTGGAGCGTAAGGGCCTCTTCTTGGGGATAGAGCCGTCCGAGGGTGTGGACGAGGCGTGGACAAGCGGGCATCGACTGCGGACAGGTCCGGACACGTCGTCATCATCCCTGCCGGTTGTGACGGTCAGGTGGATGCCGCCGGGCCGAGTTGCCTTCACGGCACCTCGAGACCCGGGCCCGACGATGCGCAGTGCGCTCCTGGTCAGCCTTCTGCGACGACGTTGACCGTCAGCTCGAAGACCACGCCGCCGACCAACTCGACCCGCACGTTGTGCTCCCCGACCGTCTTGATCGGCTCCGTGAGGATGAGGTCCTTGCGATCGATGACCGCTCCGGTCTGCGCCTCGACCTTGTGCACGATGTCGGCGGCCGACACCGATCCGAACAGCCGCTCGCCCTTGGCCCGGGCCGGCATGGTGATCGAATTGCCCACCAGGGTGCGGGCCACCGTCTCGGAGGACTCGCGGTCGCGGGCGTCGCGGAGGTCCCGCGACGTTCGCATGGCGGCGGCCTGACTCTCGACCCCGGCCGACGCCACGATGGCCTTCCCGGCCGGTAGCAGGTGGTTGCGGGCGAACCCACCCGAGACCTCGATGATGTCGCCCCGCTTGCCCACGCCGTCGATGTCGCTTCGCAGGAGGACCTTCATCTCAGCCCTCGCCCACGTCGAGGACGATCTCGTCCACCACGACCTCAGCCAGAGAGCCGTCCCCGGTGCCGGTGACCTCGAGGACCTCTTCGACCTCATCGACGACCACCGGCTCCCGGGGGGCGTCGTCGGCCAGCGCCGTCGAGGTGGCGTCGGCCGACAGCGAGCGCTCTTCGTCGCGTCCGCGCCGGCCGCCCGACCCACCCTGGCCCGAGTACCCGCCCCGGCCGCCACCGCGGCCGCCCGGTCGCTCCGTCGTGGTGCGCTGGGTGTAGGGGAGCAGCACCAGCTCGCGGGCCGTCTTGATGGCGATGGCCACGTCACGCTGGTGTTGAGTGCAGTTGCCCGAGACCCGACGGGCCCGGATCTTGCCCCGGTCGCTCATGTACTTGCGGAGCATGCCGACGTCCTTGTAGTCGACCCACTCCACCCGGTCCTTGCACAGGGCGCACGGCTTCTTCTTGATGCGCCGCCCCGTGTCCTTGGGGGTGCGCCTGGTGGTGCCTCCGCGATCATTGTTGCGCGCCATGACTAGAAGGGCTCCTCGCTGTATCCGTATCCCTGGGGCTCGGCGGCTGGAGCCGCGCTGCCGCCGGTCGACGGCCCTCGGCCGCCTCCCTGGGGCCCACCGTCGCCGGGTCCCCGGCGCTCGTTCTTGGTCACCTGGGCCGTGGCCCAGCGGATGCTCGGGCCCACCTCGTCGGCCACCACCTCCACTTTGGACCGCTTGTCACCGTCGGGCGTCTCCCAGCTGCGCTGGTCGAGCCGGCCGGTCACGATGACCCGCGAGCCCTTGGTCAGGCTCTCGGCGGCGTTCTCGGCCATCTCGCGCCAGCACACCACGTCGAAGAAGGAGACCGCCTCCTCCCACTCCTGGGTCTGGCGGTTCTGCCACCGGCGATTGACGGCCAGACCGAAGCTGGCCGTGGCCTGACCGGTGTTGGTGAAGCGGAGCTCCGGGTCGCGGGTGATGTTCCCCACCAGGGTGATGGCGTTTCCGGGGGCCATGGCTCAGCCCTCCCGACCACTGGTGGCCGCGGCGGCGGCACGTCGGCCGGCCACCTTGTCCGGCAACCGGATCACCTTGTGGCGCAGCACCTCGTCGGCCAGGACGAAGACACGCTCCATGTCGGCCACCGCCGCGGGCTCGGCGGTCAGCTCGATGACCACGTAGTAGCCCTCGCGCTTGTGCTGCAGCTCGTAGGCGAAGGTCCGCCGGCCCCAGCGCTCGACGCGGCCGGGGTTCCCGCCCTTGGCCCTGAGGGCGTCGAGCCCCCGGTCGAGGACGCCGTTCACCGCTGCCTCATCGGCGCCGGTGTCGAAGATGACCATGGTTTCGTAGGGCCGCATCAGCGGCTCACCTCCCTCTGGATCGGGCGACGGAGCACCCGAGCCCCACGACGTGGGGCAGGTCGGAACGGGAGGGCCACCATCGGGTGGCCCCAACAACCCCCGTACCCTACCGGCAATCCCGGGGTCGTCGGGACCGGGAGGGGCGGCCCGGCGGCTCACCCATCCTCAGTGGTAGACCTCGGCGTCGGCAGGAAACGCCCCCGAACGCACGTCGGCGGCGTAGGCGGCCATGGCCGCCACGGCGTCCGCGCCGAGGTCCGCGTAGCGGCGGACGAACTTCGGTGCCGTGTCGTTGAACCCGAGCAGGTCGTGGAAGACGAGCACCTGGCCGTCACAGGCCGGGCCGGCCCCGATCCCGATGGTGGGCACGTCGATGGACTCGGTGATGGCAGCGCCCACCGATTCGGGAACCCCCTCGATGACCACGGCGAAGCAACCGGCAGCCACGATGGCCTTGGCGTCGACTGTCAGGGCATGGGCGGCGGCGTCGTCCCGGCCCTGGACCCGGTAGCCGCCCATGGCGTTGACCGATTGGGGCGTGAGGCCGAGGTGGCCCATGACCGGAATCTCCGCCGCCACCAACGCCTCGATCATCGGCACCCGGTTGGAGCCGCCCTCCAACTTCACCGCCTGGGCGCCGGCCCGGATGAGGGTGGCGCCATTCCGCACGGTGTCGACCCGGTCCAGGTGGTAGCTCATCCACGGGAGATCGGCCACGATCATGGGCTCGGGCCTGGCCCTGGCCACCGCCGCGGTGTGGTGGGCCATGTTCTCCATGGTCACCTGCAATGTGTCCCGGTAGCCCAGGACGTTGTTGGCCACCGAGTCGCCGACCAGGATGAGGTCCACCCCGGCGGCGTCGGCGATGCGGGCCCCGGGAGCGTCGTAGGCGGTCACCATCACGAGCGGCGCATGACCGGCTCGTCGCTTGGCGGCGCGCAACTTCGGAACGGTGACCGGCGCGGACCGGGTCTCGGGCATGGGAATCCTCCTGATCGACCGTCCAGCGCCATGAGGCTGCCGGCGGCATGGGCGGTGGCCGCTCGCCACCGCGGAGTACAGCGCACTGCCACCCTCAGCGTAGTGGGCGACCCGCCGGAAGGGAATGCCCGCGCAGGACCGAGCCGCCTCCGGGGAGGTCAGCCGGCCGGGTCAGGACCCGGGCTGGGTGGCCGTGCGACCCCGAAGCGACTTGCGGGCCACGGCATCCACTCCGGCCCCGGCCGGGTACATCCGAGCCAGGTGGTTCCACGAGCATCCGACGCACACCTCGATCACGTAACAGACCACCGGCTCCTTGCGTCGCCAAAAGCGCGCCAGCTCGGTCTGCGTGGCCACACACCGGCCCCCGGGCGGGAGTCTCGAACCGAACACGAAGGTGACATCGACGAGGTCGGCATCCTCGCAGATGGGGCACCGGTCGCCGGAAGGCCGGCCCAGGTTGCGGGCGGCGCGGAGGAGCTCGGGGTGGGCGTCGCACACGTCGAGGCGGGAGAGCCGGCCCTTGCGGAACTCACGAATGACCGCGTTGCGGGCGAGCAGGTACTCGACGCGTCCCCCGGTGGGGGAAGTCTGCACTCCCTCGAGGGCTCCAGGTCGGAAGCTCACTCCGCCAAGGGTAACCCCTCGCCGATCCCGAGACACCCGACCGGCCGGTTGAGTGCCCGGCTTGAGACGCAGGGTGACCGGCGGGTCGGCGGGTGTTGTTCTGCGACCGATATATTGCATTGATATATCGATCTGATATATCGTCTGAGGTATGCAGTTTGTGAACACGCCACCGCCGGCCGGCCGGGGGCCGTCCCGCACGGTGTGGGCATCTCCTCCAGGGCCGGCCTCCTGAGATGCTCGACCTGGCCATACTGGGCCTCCTCCACGAGCAGGAGCTGCACGGGTATGAGATCCGCCGGCGGCTCCGCGACGAGTTGGGCCTGTTCGCCAACATCTCGTTCGGATCGCTCTATCCGGCGTTGTCCCGGCTCGAGGGCTCCGGTGCCGTGGCCGTCACCGAATCGGCCGGCCCGGCCACGGTGGCCGTTCCCATGCCGTCCACCGGCTCCATCAGTGGCGACCGGGCGGGGCTCCGGGCCCGCCGGGCCGGCACACCCCGCGGCACCAAGCGGTCGCGCAAGGTCTACCGCATCACCGACCACGGCCGGGCCCTCTTCGAGCAACTCCTCGACGCGGAGGAGCCGGCCGGCACGGACGATGCCCGGAGCTTCGGCCTCCGATTGGCGTTCGCGCGCCACCTGGCGCCCCAGGCCCGGCTGTCCCTGCTCGAACGGCGTCGCGGGCAACTGACCCGGCGACTGGCCACCGACAGGGTGCGCGCCGCCGGGGAGAGCCTCGACGTCTACACGCGCTCGCTGGCCGAGCACAGCACCGAGGCCACCCAGCACGACATTGCGTGGCTCGACCGCCTCATCGAGTCCGAACGACAGAAGCAGGCAGCACTCCGATCCGAGACCCGTGGTCCCCGGAGCGGGAACGCCATGACAGCAGTGAAGGGAACCAATCCATGAGCACCATCCGAGTGGCCATCGCCGGCATCGGCAACTGCGCCAGCTCCCTCGTCCAGGGAGTCGAGTACTACCGGGATGCTGACCCAGCCGACACGGTCCCCGGGCTCATGCACGTGGTTCTCGGTGGCTACCACGTCGGCGATCTCGAGTTCGTGGCGGCCTTCGACGTCGACGCGGCCAAGGTCGGGACCGATCTGGGCAAAGCCGTCTTTGCCGGGCAGAACAACACCATCCGCTTCGCCGCCGTGGGGGAACTGGGTGTGACCGTCCAGCGGGGACCCACCCTCGACGGGTTCGGCAAGTACTACCGCGAGACGGTCGAGGAGTCGCCGGCCGAGCCCATCGATGTGGTGGCCGCCCTGAGAGACTCCGGGGCCGACGTCCTGGTCAGCTACCTCCCCGTCGGCTCCGAGCAGGCCCAGCGCTTCTATGCCGACGCCTGCCTGCAGGCGGGTGTGGGCTTCGTCAATGCCATCCCCGTGTTCATCGCCTCCGACCCGGAATGGGCCCGCAGGTTCCGCGCCGCCGGGCTGCCCATCGTGGGTGACGACATCAAGAGCCAGGTGGGCTCGACCATCGTCCACCGGATCCTCACCCGCCTGTTCGAAGACCGCGGTCTCGCTCTCGACCACACCTACCAACTCAACGTGGGCGGCAACATGGACTTCAAGAACATGCTGGAGCGGGATCGGCTGGAGTCAAAGAAGGTGTCGAAGACCCAGGCGGTCACCAGTCAGATCGAGCACGGCACACTGCCGGCCGACGACGTTCACATCGGACCCTCCGACCATGTCCCGTGGCTCCACGACCGCAAGTGGGCCTACATCCGGATGGAGGGACGCAACTTCGGCGACGTCCCCCTGAACCTCGAGCTCAAGCTCGAGGTCTGGGACTCTCCCAACTCCGCCGGCGTGATCATCGACGCGGTGCGTTGCGCCAAGCTGGCCCTCGACCGGGGCATCAGCGGACCCCTGCTCGGACCGTCGGCCTACTTCATGAAGTCGCCGCCCGTCCAGTACCACGACGATGTGTGCCACCAGATGGTGGAGGCCTTCGCCGACGGCGATCCCGGTCCCGTCTGGCCCGAGGACTGACTGAGCCGGCACGAGTTGGCGCCGGCGGAGGACCCCTCCCCAGCCAACGCCCCGGAGGTGTGGATCAGGACTGCTCCCGCCACCATTCCGTGAGCCGCTTCCGTGCCTCCTCCTCGCCCAGCGGGCCCTCTTCGAGCCGGAGCTCCAACAGGAAGGCCAGGGCCCGTCCCACCTGGCGACCGGGGCCCAGTCCCAGCTCCTCCATGACCTGGGTGCCGTCGAGGTCGGGGCGGATGGCGTCCAGCTCCTCCTGTTGGCGGAGGTCGGCTATGCGGGCCTCGAGCTCGTCCATGCGGCGGCCCAAGGCCTTGGCCTTGTTGGCGTTGCGGGTGGTGCAGTCGCTTCGGGTGAGCTCGTTGAGGCGATCGAGGAGGGGGCCGGCGTCCCGCACATAGCGTCGGACGGCCCGGTCCGTCCAGCCCAGCTGATAGGTATGGAAACGCAGGTGGAGCTGGACCAGTTCGGTCACCACTTCCACCTCGTCATTGGGATACCGCAGGGCCTGCATGCGGTTGCGGGTCATCCGGGCACCGACCACCTCGTGATGGTGGAAGGTCACTCCCCCGTCGACGAAGGCCCGGGTCTTGGGCTTGCCCACATCGTGGAAGAGGGCGGCCAGGCGAAGCAGTCGGTCCGGGGACGTCTTGTCCACCACCGCCAGGGTGTGGGCCAGCACGTCCTTGTGGCGGTGGATCGGGTCCTGCTCGAGGGAGAGACCCGGCAGCTCGGGAAGGAACTCCTCGGCCAGTCCGGTCCGCACCACGAACCAGAGCGCCACTGAGGGCACCGGCACCATGACGATCTTGTCCAGCTCATCGCGGATCCGCTCAGCCGACACGATGGAGAGTCGCTGGTGGCCGACCCGGATCGCCTCCACCAGTGGAGGGTCCGGCTCCAGCTCGAGCTGGGCCACGAACCGGGCCGCCCGCAGCATGCGCAGCGGGTCGTCGGCAAAGGACACCTCGGGGTCGAGCGGCGTACGCAGGCGTCGGGCAGCCAGATCGGCCAACCCGCCGAACGGATCGATGAGTTCCAGCTCCGGGAGACGGAGGGCCATGGCGTTGATGGTGAAGTCCCGGCGGGCGAGGTCGTCCTCCACCCGGTCCCCGAAGGCCACCTCGGGCTTGCGGGAGTCGGGGCGGTAGGCCTCGGCCCGGTGGGTGGTGATCTCGTAGACCTGGTCACCGCGCCGGCAGCCGATGGTGCCGAACCGCTTCCCCTGGGTCCAGACGGCGTCGGCCCAACCGGCCACCAGTGCCTCGATGGCATCGGGCCGGGCGTCGGTGGTGAAGTCGAGGTCGTGCCCCCCATCGACCACCGGGGCGCCCCCATCGGCCACGATGGCGTCACGAACCGAACCCCCCACCAGGTACAGGCGGTGACCGTCCGACCGGAACCGGTCGGAGAGGTCGGCGGTGGCCTCCACCAATGGTTGCAGCCGTTCGGGGAGCACGCCGCCGAGGGTAGTGCGACTGGCGTAGGCTGCCGTCCGAAGTGGATCGGGAACGAGGCAGCCTGTGCCCCAGTGGCAGCCGCCCCCGGGCCGGCGTGCCATTCGGGGACGGGCCCGCCCCGATCATCGGGGTGGAACGGCGTAGCGCCCGGCCGCGGTCGGTGACCCGGACAGGCGGGCGCCGCCGACAGACACCCGGCGTGGGGCTTGCCATGCTGGCCGGGTTGCTGTTGCTGACCCCGGGCGTCGCCGCCGCAGGACCGGGATCCCCGGCGGGCAGGGAGGTGGCGGCGTCGGCGTCGGCCGGCACTCCGTTCCCGCTCACGCTGGTGTCCCAGACACCGTGGGTGACTCCGGCCCAGAACTTCGACCTGCAACTTCGGCCCGGGACCTCGATCCCGCCCGCCCAGCTGGGGGTGTCGGTGTCCGTCTACGGCTGCCTCTCCAGCGTGTCGGGCTTCGACCAGTCGGTGTCCGCGTCGGGACCGCAGGGAGCGCCGATCTCCTCCACCCGGGCGCCGCTGGCCCTCAGTGGCCTGCCGACCGTCGGCCCCGGCGTGTTCGACCTCAACATGCCCGTCAAACCGGGGGGCACATCGGGTCCGGCGCCGGCCGGCACGTTCACCATCGCCCTCAGCTCCAGCGGCGGGCAGTGCGGCATCTACCCCTCGGCGGTCTACCCGGTCAAGGTGCAGCTGGTGAGCACGCCGACCGGCCAGCCCATCAGCAGCTTCACCACCCACCTGGTCTACGCCGACACCGCGGCCGACACCCAGAAGCTGAGACTGGCGGTGGTCCTGCCCGTGCAGACGGCGTCGACCCCGGCGGCGTCGCCCACCCCGGCCGAGCTGCGGGCCGACCCGTCCGCCGCCCTGCAACCGCCGTCGGCCCGGGCCACCTCGGCCATCACCGGCCTGGTCACCACTGTGGCTACCCAGCACCCCCGGGTTCCCCTGACCCTCGAGGCCAGCCCCCAGACCCTCGCCGCCCTGTCGGGCTCGGGCCACCAGCCCACCGTGAACCAGCTGACCGCCCTGGCGGTGACCCCGTCCGTCCACCAGTTCGCCTCGTCCCCTTTCACCCCGGTCAACGCCCAGGGCTTGGTGGCCGGCGGCCTGAGCAGCGAGCTGGCGCTCCAGGTCTCCCGCGGATCTCAGGTCCTCGCCGCCGACGGCATCCACCCACCGGCACCTCCGGCCGGCACGACCGGGCCGCTCGGCACCTGGTTCGCCAGCGACGGGCTGGACGCCGCCACCCTCACCCAGTTACAGGCAGACGGCTACGCCCAGCTCGTCCTGCCCGCGGGCAGTGTGACGTCGGCGCCGACCAACGGATCCACCGCCGTCCCCTTCGACGTCAGCTCGAGCCGGGGTGCGGCGACCCCGGCCGTCGCCGCCAACGCCGATCTGACGGCGCGTTTCACCGGTGCGCCGGGCAACCCGGTCCTGGCCGCCCACCAGCTGGTGGCCGAGGTGGCCCAGATGTACTACGAGAAGCCCAACGACAGCTCGCCCCGGGGGCTGGTGGCGATGGCCCCGTCCGGTTGGGCTGACGACCCGGTGTTCGCCGACACCTTGTTGACGGCCCTGACAGAGAACCCGATCATCCTGGCCACCACGACCGCCGACCTCTTTGCCACCCTTCCCGCCGGCAGCTGCCGCACTGGATGCCGACCGACTGCGACCGCCGTCTCGGGCGCCCTGCCCGTGGCCGCGGTCCGCAACCAACGCCAGCGGGTCAACGGCTTCGCCTCGGCGGCGCCGAGCGCCACCAGCGTCACCACCCAGCTCGGTGACCTGGTACTGGCGGCTGAGTCGGAGCTGCTCCGACCCGGCCAGCAGTCGGCGGTGCTGCGCAACGCCGGTGCCGCCGTTGACGCCCAGTTGGCCCAGTTGGTGGTGGCCGGCGACCCGGTCACCCTGACCTCGGCCCGGGGCACCGTCCAGGTGACGGTCATCTCGTACGCGAACTACCCGGTGACCGCGTCGCTGACCCTGACCAGCGACAAGTTGCTCTTCCCCAACGGGACCGCCGAGTGGACCTTTCAATGGACCAGGGCCGACCCGCTGATCGGGTCCGGATCCGGACACATCAACATCGTGCCGGTCACCGTGCAGGCCCGGGCGTCCGGCACGTCCCGGGTCACGGTGGTCATCCGCTCCCCGGTGGGCGGGCTCACCCTCTCCACCGGCCAGGTGAGCGTGCGGTCCACCGCCACCTCGCTGGTGGGCATCCTCTTGTCCCTGGGGGCGGTGCTGGTGCTGGCCGTGTGGTGGGTGCGCACCTCGAGGAAGCGGCGGGCCGGGCGACGGGACCATCCCGTGACCAAACCGGCCCCGGCGGAGACCGGGTGACCGGGGTGGAGATCGATGGGCCCCCGGACGTAGGAAGGACCAGCAGTCGGCGCCTGGCCGGCGCCACCGCCGGCATGGCCGTCGGCACCACCATCTCGAGGATCACCGGGGTGGGCCGCATCATCGCCCTGGCCACCGCGCTCGGTGGGGCCGGGTTCGCCGACGCCTACAACCTGGCCAACACCACCCCCAACATCATCACCGACATCGTCATCGGCGGCGTCCTGTCGGCCACCTTCGTCCCGGTGTTCGTCGACCGTCTCAGCACCCGGCGGAGCCAAGAAGCCTGGGAGGCCATCTCGGCGGTGGTCACGGTGACGATCGTCATCCTCGTGGTCACCTCGGTGGCGTTCTTCCTCTTCGCCCCCAACATCATCGACCTCTACACGATCACCAACCACCACGCCGACGTGCATCAACAGCAGCAGGTGGCCACGTTCCTCCTGCGCTGGTTCGTCCCCCAACTGGCCTGCTACGGCCTGATCGCCCTGTTCACCGCATTGCTGAACGCCCGCAACAAGTTCGCGGCGCCGATGTTCGTCCCCATCGCCAACAACGTGGTGGTGATCGCGGTCCTGCTGTGGTTCCACGCCCTGGTCCCCAATCCCAGCCTGGCCACCATCGACGCCAACCATCGCGGCCTGGTACTGCTGGGCATCGGCACCACCCTCGGGGTGGTGGTGCAGGCGGCCCTGCTGGTCCCCTCGTTGCTGCGGGCCGACCTGCACGTCCGGTTCCTGTGGCGACCGGCCCACGAGGCCATGCGCACCATCACCCGCCTGGCCGGTTGGACCTTCGGTTGGGTCGTGGCCAGCCAGGTGGCGCTGGTCATCGTCCTGGCCCTGGCCGACGGGGCCAAAGTGCCTGGGGCGGTGTCGGCCTACACCTACGCCTACACGTTCTTCCAACTCCCCTTCGGGGTGGTGGCCGTTTCGGTGATGAGTGCGGTGACCCCGTCGCTGGCGGCCCGCTGGGCGCGTCGTGACATCGTGGCCTTCCGCCACCGGATGGCCTTCGGCCTGCGGGGCATCCTGGCCATCATCATCCCCTCGGCGGTGGGCATGCTGATCCTGGCCCACCCCCTCATCGACCTGATCCTGCTGCACGGCCCGGAGACACCGGCCGCCGCCGACTCCACCGCGGCCACCTTGGCCATGTTGTCGTTGGGCCTCCCTGGCTTCTGCACCTTCCTCTATATGGTGCGGGTCTTCCAGGCCATGCAGGACACCCGCACCGCGTTCCGTCTCTATCTGGTGGAGAACGTCATCAACATCGTCCTGGCCGTGCTGCTGGTGGGGCCGTTGGGCGTACGGGGCCTCGGCCTGTCCCTCTCGATCGCCTACTCGGTGGCCGCCCTGTTGGCGCTGTCGGTGGTCCGGCGGCGGGTGGGAGGCCTCGGCGGGGACGACCTCACCACCCCGGTGAAGCGGGTGCTGGGGGCCTCGGCGGTGATGGCGGTGGCCACGGTGTTGGCCGTCAATGTCTCGGGCGCCACCTCGGGGGTCGGACTGCTGGCCCGAGTCGTGCTGGCCCTGGTGGTCGGCGCCCTCGCCTACGGCGCCACCGCTGCGGTCCTCGGGGCCCGCCAGGATCGCCGGACCATGGGGGAACGGGCCGCCAGGGCGGCCACCGGCGCCCGATCCTCCGCTCCCCCGCCGAACGGCGACCCGAACGGGCCCGACACTCCCTCCGGGGGACCGTTCCATGACAGACTCGACGATCACTCGACCCAACCGCCGTACCGCCATCTGCGTCCGGTGAGCATCCGGCCGGAGGACGAACCGGAACCGGGGGGCGAGACCCAGCCGGGGCACGATGAGGAGGACTTCGATGGCCCGAATACGGGTGGTAACTGACAGCGCCTGTGATCTGAACGCCGACCTGGCCGCCGAACGGGGCCTGACCGTCGTTCCGCTGTCCATCCGCTTCGGCTCCGAGGAGTTCGTCGACGGATCCACGCTCTCCACGGACGACTTCTGGGCCCGGTGCGCCGCCAGCCCGGTCCTGCCCGAGACCTCGGCGCCATCCCCCGGTGCCTTTCAGGCCGCCTTCGCGGCCGCCGCCGACGACGGGTACGACGGGGTGCTCAGCATCAGCCTGTCGGCCGGGGTGTCCGCCACCTACCAGGCCGCCGTCACCGCAGCCAAGACGGTGGAGGAACGCATCCCGGTCCGCACCATCGATTCCCGGTCCATGACCATGGGTCAGGGGCTCATGGCCCTCGACCTGGCGGAGCTGGCGGCCGGTGGCGCCGCCCTCGACGAGTTGGCCGCCCGGGCCGAACACCTCATCCCCCGCACGCGGGTGTTCGGGTTGGTGGACACCCTCGAACATCTCGAGAAGGGTGGTCGGATCGGGGGGGCCCGGGCCCTTCTGGGCTCGCTCCTTTCGATCAAGCCGGTGGTCACCCTGGTCGACGGCGTGGTGGCCGAGGAGTCGAAGCAGCGCACCCGGAGCCGTTCGCTGCGCTACCTGGCCGACAAGGCCAAGACGGCGGCCCCACTCAGCCGACTGGCGGTGTGCAACGGCGCGGCCACCGACATCGACGAATTCCTCGAGATGATCGAGGGCGTACAGACCCAGCACCCACTGGTGGTGGTCGACCTCGGCCCGGTGGTCGGCACCCACACGGGCCCGGGCACCATCGGCGTGTGCATGGTGGCGCCGGACTGACACCCGACGGCCAAGCCGCCGGGTGCATCGTCGCAGGTGCACCGGCAGGACATGGGGTCCGCCGGACTATCCTCGCAGCATGGATCCGAAGCCCGAATCTCCTGCTTCACGCCTTCCCGGCTCGAGTGCCCTCGGCGATCTGCCCACTCGCGGCGCCGATCTGATCGACACGCTGGTCGCCCTCCTGCGGGACAAGGCGGTCCGCCCGCTGACGCTGGCCACCCGGGCGGTGGTGTTCGGGATCATCATCTTCGCCGCCAGCGTGGTGACGGTGACCCTGCTGTCGATCACCCTCATCCGGCTCCTCACCGTCTATGTGTTCAACGGCCGAGTGTGGCTGTCGGACCTGGTGGTGGGGGCGGTCTTCGTCATCGCCGGCATCGTGGCCTGGAGCCAGCGGTCCGAACCCGCCGCCTCCTCCGAGGGTGCGGCATGACCGAGTCCCGGCAGGTGGTGATCATCGGATCGGGGCCCGCCGGCCTGACCGCTGCCATCTACGCGGCTCGAGCCCAGCTGGCCCCGTTGGTCATCGAGGGCGAGCCGTCGTCGACCAGCGACCAACCGGGCGGGCAGCTGATGCTGACCACCGACGTGGAGAACTACCCGGGGTTCGTCAGCGGCATCATGGGGCCCGAGCTGATGTCCGCCTTCAGGGAGCAGGCCGCTCGATTCGGGGCCGACTACGTCACGGCCAAGGCGTCGCGGGTGGACCTGTCCCGGCGGCCCTTCAGCGTGTGGGTGGGCGACCCCGACGCCGAAGAGCCGACCTATTCCGCCGAGTCGTTGATCATCTCCACCGGGGCGCAGTCGCTCATGCTCAATGTCCCCAACGAGGAACGTCTGGTCGGATACGGGGTGTCCACCTGTGCGACGTGCGACGGATTCTTCTTCCGCCAGCGCGACATCGCCGTGGTGGGGGGTGGCGACTCCGCCCTCGAAGAGGCCTTGTTCCTCACCCGGTTCGCGGACAAGGTCACCGTCATCCACCGACGCGGCGAGCTACGGGCCTCCAAGGTGATGCAGCAACGGGCGTTCAAGAATGACAAGATCGAATTCCTGTGGAACACCTCGGTAGTCGACGTGCTCGGCGACACCACCGTCAGCGGGCTGCGGGTCCGGGACAATCAGAGCGAGGAGGAGTCCGACCTCAAAGTGGCCGGGCTCTTCGTGGCCATCGGCCACGAGCCCAACACCTCGCTATTCAAGGGCCAGCTCGAGATGGAGGAGAACGGGTACCTCCGCACGTTCGACGGGACGCGGACCAACGTCGACGGTGTGTTCGCCTGCGGTGATGTGCAGGACCACCGCTACCGCCAGGCCGTCACCGCGGCCGGCTCCGGTTGCATGGCCGCCCTCGATGCCGAGCGCTGGCTGGAGGACCAGGCGGCGGCCCGATGAGCAGTCCCTCGGGGCCGAGGATCCGGGGCGCCCGATCCCGCCCGATCACCAGCGTGCAGAGGGTGGGCCTCCCCAACCGGGGACGGACGATGTGACCATGCCACCACCGCCGACGGGAATGCGCACGACCCCGCGGGGGTTGACCTAGCGTGTCCCAGTCAGGGACCTCGAGGCAGGGCCCGCAGACCGGGCAGGAGGAACAGCCGTCATGAGTGAGAAGATCACAAACCTGAGCGACGCTAGCTTTGACGAACATGTCAAGTCGTCGGACGTTCCGGTGCTGGTGGACTTCTGGGCGGAGTGGTGCGGCCCGTGCAAGATGATCGCCCCGGTGCTCGAGGAGATCGCATCCGAGCAGGCAGGCAAGCTCGGGATCGCCAAGCTCAACATCGACGACAACCTCGACATCACGAGACGGTTCGACGTCATGAGCATTCCGACCCTGATCCTGTTCAAGGACGGCGAGCCGGCAGCCCGGATCGTCGGAGCCAAGGGCAAGGGCCAACTGCTCCAGGAGCTTTCGGCCCACCTCTCGTAGGGAGGGCCCTCCTTCGTCGGGCTCCGCTGCGCTGGTCACCGGGGGTCCCCCGGGCCGCATGCCCGGTGTGAGCCCGGACCAGGGGATCCGGCTCGATGTCGGCGACTCCGGACCGGCCACCGCCGACGTCCAGCGGCGCCTCCGACAGCTCGGGTTCTCGACCGGCATCGACCCGGAAGGCTCCTACCAGGTCGGGACCAGGGCCGCCGTCCAAGCGTTCCAGCACCGGCGGGGGCTGCGTGTCGACGGGGTGTGCGGCGTCCAGACGTGGTCCGCCCTGGTCGAGGCGGGGCGAAGGCTCGGTGATCGCTTCCTCTACCGCCGGACCCCGATGCTCCGGGGCGACGATGTGGCTGAACTGCAGCAGCGGCTCAGCGCCCTCGGTTTCGACACCGGGCGGGTGGACGGCATCTTCGGCGACCTGACGTCAGCCGCGCTGGGGGAGTTCCAGCGAAACGTGGGGCTGCCCGTCGACGGGATCGCCGGGGCCTCGACGGCTTCCGAGCTCCTTCGCTTCGGAACCCGTCACGACGACACCGAGTTGGTCACCTCGGTGCGGGACCGGGAGCGGCTCCGCCAGTCACCACGGACGCTGGCCGAGCAGCGGGTGGCCATCGGGGAGGAGGGCGGGCTCGACGCCACCGTGGCCGCGCTGCGACGCCTGCTGGTCGCTCACGGGGCCGTGGTGACGACCCACCACCACCCCGACGGGTCCATCCAGGCCTCGGAGGCCAACGCCGCCGGGGCCGAGGTGTACATCGGACTGCGCCTCGACGCCGGGCCGCGCCACTGCTCGACGGCCTACTACGCCGGCTACCGGTACTCCTCCCCGGGGGGCCGGCGCCTCGCCGAGCTCCTCCAGGACAGGATGTGCGCCTCCCTCGACCTCCCCGACGGCGGGAGCCGGGGCATGGCGTTGCCGCTCCTCCGGGAGACCCGCATGCCCGCGGTCATCTGCCAGGTCAGCCCGGCCACGGTCGTGGTGGAGCAGTCGCCGGTGATCGCCCGGGCCGTCGTCGACGCTCTGGCCGAATGGGCGGGGACCCCCTGGGACTAGATTCCACTCCCCCACCGTCAACCTCTACCTGATTCCCGGGTCTGGACGTAATCCACAACGTCATGCACAGGTTGTGGATTACGCTCTACCGAGGGTTCAGGGATCGAATACCACTGAGAGTGACTCAAATACCCCAATAATAGGGTTATGTTAGGTCTCGGTCACTATACGTGGTTGTCCTCAGACCGTCCGCACTTCAGTTCTGCCCACCATCAACTTGTAGATCCGCTCGAGGTCCTCAAGCGTGGCGAACTCGACCACCACCTTGCCGCGCTTGGACGTGAGGTCCACCTTGACCCGTGTATTGAGGTGTCCGGACAACAGCTCCTCCAATTCCAGGATGCCGGGCGGAGGCAGGCGCCGCTCAGCAGCCGAGCCCGAACCGGCCCCGTTGGCTCCCCTCGAAGCCGGGTCTGCTCCCCCGTCCGCCCCCATCTCGCCCTCCAAGGCATGGGCGCGCATCAACTCTTCGACGGCCCGCACGGTCAGCCCGTCGGCAACGATGGACTTGGCCAGCACCTCTTGATAGCCGCGGTCCGGGGTCCCGAGCAGTGCCCGAGCATGACCGGGCGTGATCTGCCCTTCTGCCAGGAGACGCTGGACGCCGGCGGGCAACTGCAGCAGCCGGAGGGTGTTGGTCACCGAGGTCCGGCTCTTGCCCACCCGGGTCGCCACCTGGTCGTGGGTGTGTCCGAACTCCTCGATCAACTGCTGATAGGCGGCTGCCTCCTCCAGGGCATTGAGGTCCTGCCGGTGAAGATTCTCGACAAGGGCCTGCTCGAGGCTCTCGGTCTCGCTCGAGGTCTGCACCAGCACGGGGATGGTCTGGAGCCCCGCCCGCCGGGCCGCCCGCCAGCGACGTTCGCCGGCGATCAACTCGAAATCGTCGGCCGCCTCGCTCCCGATCTGGCGAACGAGAACAGGTTGCAGTATCCCGAGCTCCTTGATCGAGGCAGCCAGCGAGGACATCGTCTCGTCATCGAAGTTGACCCGCGGTTGGCGCGGGTTGGGCTTGATGCTCCCGATCGGAACCTCCCGCAAGGCCGACGATCGGTCGCCGACCACCTCGTTGGGAATGAGGGCACTCAGTCCCTTCCCCAGCCCGCTACGACGTGCCACCGCTGACCTCCTTGGCTAGTTCCCGATAGGCGATGGCCCCGCGCGACACAGGATCGAAAGCAGTGATTGGTTGACCGAACGAGGGTGCCTCGGACAGCCTCACCGTCCGCGGGATCACGTTCCGGCACACCTTGGACCCGAAGTGCAGCCGAACCTCTTCCGCCACCTGATCGGACAACTTGGTGCGAGCGTCGTACATGGTGAGCACGATGGTCGAGATATCCAGGTTGGGATTGAGGTTGGACGCCACCAGATGCACGTTGCGCATCAGTTGGCTCAGACCTTCGAGGGCGTAGTACTCGCACTGGATCGGCACCAGTACCTCGTCGGCAGCAGCCAACGCGTTAACAGTGATCAGGCCCAGGGACGGGGGACAGTCGATCAGCACGTAGTCGAAGTCCTCCAGAACCGACTCGATGGACTTCTTGAGCTTCAACTCTCGACTGAAGGCAGGCACCAGTTCGATTTCCGCTCCGGCCAAGGCAATGGTGGCCGGAGCCACGAACAGGTTCTTCATGCTGGTGGGCTCGACGCAGTCCTCCAGGGAGGAGTCCCGCATCAACACGTCATACATCGAGAGCTCGAAGTTTCGGGCATCGATACCCAGACCGGTGGTGGCATTTCCCTGTGGGTCCAGATCGATGACCAGGACTCGGAATCCGAGCTCGGCCAGGGCGGCGCCGAGGTTCACCGAGGTGGTGGTCTTGCCCACACCGCCCTTCTGATTGGCCACGGCCATCACACGGGGCAGGGCGTTGCCCGAGGCAGCCTGGGGCTCCAGGTCGGGCTCATCCGATTGACTGTTGGGTGCCGGGTCATCGGATTGCGCCTGCTTGATCGGAACGGACAGGGCGTCGGCCGGCTGAGAGTCCACGGGCTGCGCCACCTCGAGCGGCTCGCTGACCGAATCGACGTGCTCCACCACCGCCGGAGCGGGTCGGGAACCCTCGACCTCTGACCGTTCCCGTTCACTGGTCGGACGCCCCTCGGCTGTTGGCGGCAGCACGTTGTCCAGCTCGGCGTGGGCGGTGGCCACATCGGAAATCGTCTCCCGGAACCGCCGGGTAGGCGACTGGACGGCCGGCGCAGCGGGTGGCTCTGTGTTCGCGGCCGGCTCCGTGTCGCCAGGACCGTCAGGATCAGGCGAGTCAGACGGGGGAGGGCCGATCAGCGTAACCGCCCCGCGCTCACTCGGATCGGCCGAGCCGGGATCCTCAACATCCTGGGGCAAGGACCTATTACGACCTCGACGACGGCCGCGCACTATCGTCTCATCAAGTCGGCAGGCTTCAAGGCCTTCATCCTCCCCTGCTGTGAGATCCAGGTCAAGCCTTTCAAGGAATGTTTCACGTGAAACCCTCTGCCTTCTCGCTACCGTGGGTACGACTCGGTCTCTCCACGCCGCATCGTCCGCCTGCACCGGCCCAGCGGGTCCCGAACCAACGGCCGTTGCCCGTCCGTACACGAGCAGTCCGAGTCCCACCGATGCCTCACCTCCTCTTGGACGTTTCACGTGAAACACCCGGGCCGCTTCAGGGAAGTTCCCGGCTGACGACCAGCCGCCCGATGAGCAGCGGTCAGAACAGCGGGCGCTTGGCGGGGATGCCCACTCGCCGCGGGTAGGCATCCGGGGTGAGGCCATCCTTCACCAGCACCTGATAGCTGAATCGACCGTCGAAGCGAGCCTGGACGGAGGTCCTCAACCCGAGGAGGGCCAGCCCGTCACTCGGCCACCTGTCGGGAGCGGCGCCCTCGGGTGGTTCGGAGACGATCAGCCCGCCGCCAGGGGAAAGGAGGGGAGCGGCGCACTCTGCCGTCACCGCCGGCACCCCAAATGACCGCGAGACGACCAGCTCAAACTGCTGACGGAACCTTTCGTCCCTGCCCACGCTCTCGGCCCGGTCTCGCACCACCTCCAGGGGCCCATTCCTCCTCCAGTCCGCGGTCTGCTCAGCCAGGAAGCCCGTCCGACGTTCGCTGGCATCGAGCAGCACGACCCGGCAGTCCGGCCAGCACGACAGCAGGACCAGGCCCGGGACACCGCCTCCCGTCCCGAGATCGAGGACCGAGCCCGGTGGCCCGTCGATCTCGGATTCGGCGGCAAACACGAAGCCAAGGGCGTGGTCGATCTGATCGGGTATGGGCATCCTGCCCAGGAAGCCCAGTTCGGCGGAGCGGCGCAGAATGGTGTCGAGCTGGGAAGGGAGACGATCCCTGAGCTCGCTGAGACTTCCGGGGGGATTCACTTGCAGACCCATGGGAATCTCACAGAAGGACTCGTCCCCAGCTCGGCCCGCACCGGAAATGTCCTTAGCCCCGACGGTCCAGCCGGTCGACGGCAGCGGCCCAGCACGAGAGGCCGACGCCCGCGTCGGAATCGGTGAACGCCCCGCCAACCCTCAAGTCGACGGTTGAATCACCACGTACCTCGAAGGCTCGGTCCCGTCCGAGCGGGTCTCGACGCCCTCGATCTCGTTCACGGCATCGTGGACGACCTTGCGGTCGGCGGGCGACATGGGTTCGAGGGCCCGCTCCTCGCCCGAGCTCTTGACCTCGTGGACGATGCCCTCGGCGAACCGCCGGAGAGCAGCAGACCGCTTCTCGCGGTAGCCCCCCACATCAACCAGAATCCGGTCCGTGCGGTTCTCCGACTGGCGCTGGACGAACGTGCGGGTGAGGTCCTGCACCGCCGCCAGGGTCGCCCCGCGGGGACCCACCAGAAAGCCCAGGTCGTCTCCCGTGGCCGCCACCTGGACGGTGTCCTCGTCGATCTCCGTGTAGGTGACGGTGGCGTCCAGGCCGAACTCACGCACCAGTCCGGCAACGAATTCGCTCGCCGCCTCGCCCTGTTGCTCAAGGGTCAATGACTCTTCCATGGTGTCCTCGCTATCCCCGGACTTCTGACCGGAACCTTGTCTCTCCTGCTTCGCCCCGTTGCTGACGGCCCCGCGATTGGCTCCCCTCGAGCGCCGCCCCCGGCCTGCCTGCGTCGCTCCGCTCCCGGTGGCGGCAGTTCGCTCGGGTCCGGAGCCGATGGGCGCGCTCCCGTTGTCACCGGGACCCTCGGCCCTCGTGACGTCGGCGGTGCTGGCTTGGGAACGTGCCCGACTGCCATTGCCTCGCGGCTCCGACTGGTCACCACGCTCCCCGCGGCGTTGTGAGCCGCTACCGCTTCGGGATTTGGACCCGCTGCTTCCGGAGCGATCGCCGCCGGCCCTCCCGCGGTCCGGTCGCTGGCGACGTCCACGCTTCGGCGGGGGAGCCACAGGACGGACCCGCGCCTTGACTCGGGCCTCTCCCCGAAGCCGACCGAAGAGCCCCGCCTTGGGCTCGCTGAGGAGGACGAACTCGGCATCGTCCTCGGCCACCCCGAGGAGGTCGACGGCGATCTCCTTGGCCTCCGGGAGCGACTTACCACTGGCTTCCACCCACTCCACGTCTTAACGCGCCTTTCGCTCGCGCTTGGCCTTCGAGCGAGGGTGCGCCTTGGGCGCGGTCGACCCGCTGTCCTCGGAGTCCTTGGCCTGGGACCCGTTGCTGCCATTGGTCGAGGCCCCCGCGTTCTTGCGCCCGGGCGCGGATCCGTTGGTGCCGCCCGTGCCCCGCTTGGCCCCGGCGCCGTTGGCGGATCCGCCGGCCCTCGGCGGGCTGGTCGGCTTGTTGGGCGTCCTTGGTCGCGGCGTCGTTCCCGCTCCTCCGCGTCCCGCCTTGGCCGGCGCTCCGTTCGGTCCACCGCTTCGCTTCGCCGGCGGGGTGCCGGTCTTGCCGGGCGGGGGACTGCCACCGGCCTTGGCCTTGGGTAGCGCCCGTTCGGTTCGATCGGCCACCGGAGCCTTGGCCCCGCCCCCGGGCGAACCCGCCGCCGGTGCGGTCGGAGGGCCACCCACGATTCCCCTTCGGAAGAGGACCTCCTGTGTGGCGATACGGATCGCACTCGATACGACGAAATAGACATTAAGAATTGCCGCCACATTTAGATAAATGAAGCCGAAGATAAGCGGCATGTATTTCTGCAGCATGGCTGCCTGGGGATTAGCTTGAGCCGCCTGCGGGTTTCGGGCATTTAGCCGGGCCATCTGGAGGTATTGCAAGCCCACCGCTCCCACCACGAGAAGGAGGTAGGGGATGGCGACGAACAGCGAGCTGTGATGCGAGAGCAGCTTTTGGGCGAAGTCGATTCCAAACGAGTTCAATTGCCCGTGAGCTGCGACGATATCGTGATACATCTTGGTGTGGGGTCCGATGTATCGGGGCTCAGCCACGACGACCTGTCCACTGGGAACCTTTGCCCCCGTCAAGGACGTCCGGTAGATCGTGTGGGTGACCGTGTTGGTTATTCCACGAATAACGCTGTATAGAATGAAGAATGCTGGCATCTGCAACAGCATGGGGAGGCACCCCGAAGCAGGGTTAACATTGTGCTCTTTGTAGAGCTTCATCATTTCTTCATTCATCAGGGCCCGGTTTTCGGCGCCCTTGTACTTCTGCTGCAGCTTCTTCATCTCAGGCCCGAGGGCCTGCATCGCCGCCATGTTCTTGGTGCTCTTGACGGTGAGGGGGGTGATCAGCGCCATGATGAGCACGGTGAGCAGTGCCACGTCGATCGGGTAGTTGGGGATGATCGAGTAGAAGAAGGCCAGGATCCCACCGACGGCGTCCAGCAGGGGCTGGAAGATCTTGCCGATGTCCTTGATCAACGACTGCATGGGGTCCTCCGGTCCGGAACGGGGTCAACGCCGTGTCGACCCCACGGGTGGCATCGCAGCAGTCGTCTGGCGGCGAGGAAGGAGCCGCGCCCGGCTCCGTGCTGCTCGATGGCCCCGATGGCGTACTCCGAGCACGAGGGGAGGAAGCGACAGCCGGTGACCCGACCGGATCGTGCCAATTGGTAGCCGTGGATGCCGGCGATCATCCAGCCCGCCAGCCGGGACCTGGGCGCCCGGTGCCCGAGTTCGCTGGTCGCCGGTGCCCGGCGGTCGGGGTCGCCCGGCGGCGCAGCCACCGGGGTCGGGGCCACGGACGTCATGTGGATGCTCCGTCGTCTCCGCAGTGCGCGGTGGGGGAGGGGCGCGCCCGGCGGCGTGTGGCCCTCTCCAGTGCTTGGCTCATGGCCACCTTCAGTTCATCGAAATCCAGCATCGGGCCCGTTGGCCCGGTGCTCACTACATAGGCACCGACCGGGAGGGCCGGCGCTTCCTCGGCCATGATGGCCCGCATCCTGCGCCGTAGCCTGTTCCTGGCCACGGCATTCCCGGTCCGACGGTTGATGGCATACGCCACTTCTGCCTTTGACCAGGTCTTTTGCTCTAAGAAGCTCACCGTCAGCGGACCCGAACGGCCGCGGAGCGGCGTGTGCCGCAACGCCTCGAATGTACGACGTGATCGGATGGGCCCGACGGCCACCACCGAAGATGGGATGGCTCGGGGCCCGACGATCACACCGACAGTCGTTGGCGTCCCTTCGCCCGGCGCGACCGGATCACGGCTCGCCCGGCCTTGGTTGACATCCGCTTGCGGAAGCCGTGGGTCTTCGCTCGTTTGCGTACGTTGGGCTGATAGGTGCGCTTCATCCATCCACTTCCTTCCTCGCCCTGAACCGTGGACACCGGCGTCGCGTCGGCCAGGGTGCCCGGTCGCTGGGATCAGGGCATTCCGTCACATGTTAGGCGCGAAATGGCCCGCTGCTCTAGTCGGGACAGGCGAGGCACGTCGGATTGGCACGGTGTACCGTTCCGACCAACGCATGTAGTCAGCGGGTGTGGAATGCATGGCCTGGCCCGCCGCTTGCCTCGAGGAACCACCCAAGGTAACAAGGTCTGGAGCACCCCATCCTGAGCTCGCAGGAGGGTGTGTGCACAATTCGGTGCTCGTCCACACCTGTGGATATCTTTGTGGACCGATCGAACTTTCCAAGGGCGGAGGCCCATGTGAACGACACTGAAGGGCTGTGGATTTTGTGTTCGGAAGCCCTGCGCGAGCAGGTGTCGGACGCCATCTGGCAGGCCTATCTCTCCGGCATCAAGCCGCTCTCGATCAAAGACAGCCAGATCGTGCTGGGCGTGCCCAATACCCTGATCCGCGATCGTGTCGAGTCGCGGTTCCTGGGACTCATCCAGGACACGGTGGCCGGCACCGCCGGGCGAGACCTCGTGGTCCAACTCGAGGTGGTGGCCCCGGTCTACGAGCCGGTCGAAGAGGGCCTCCTTGGGACCGACGGTGGTCGATCCCGGTCGTCGGCGTCCGACGTCCCGTCGCCGTCCTCGCGGCGCGAGAGCGCAGGCCGGCCCGTCCCCATCCGGACAGGGGACCTCGAGTCACCCATCCTCGACTCCCGGTACACGTTCGACACCTTCGTCATCGCGTCATCCAATCGATTCGCCCACGCCGCAGCCCAGTCGGTGGCCGAGTCCCCGGCGCGTTCCTACAACCCGCTGTTCATCTACGGGGACGCGGGGTTGGGCAAGACCCATCTCCTCCATGCCATCGGCAACTACGTACTCGAGAACTTCAGCGGGCGCCACGTCCGCTACGTAACCACCGAGACCTACATGAACGAGTTCGTCGACGCCATCCGCACCAACACCACGACGGCCTTCAAACGCCGATATCGCGAGTGCGACGTGCTCCTCATCGACGACGTGCAATTCATGGAACGCAAAGAGTCGTTGCAAGAGGAGTTCTTCCACACGTTCAACTCGTTGTACGGGGCGTCGAAGCAGATCGTGCTCACCTCGGACCGGCCGCCCAAATCGATCGCCACCCTGGAGGACAGACTGCGCAGTCGCTTCCTCTCCGGGCTCATCACCGTGGTGGAGCCCCCCGACCTCGAGACCCGCCTGGCCATACTCCGGGCCAAAGCCGAACACGACGGCATGGATGTGCCGGACACCATCCTCGATTTCATCGCCACCCACGTGAAGGACAACATCCGCGAGCTCGAGGGAGCCCTCATCAGGGTCACCGCCTTCGCCAGCCTCAACCGGCAGCCCATGAGCCTGGAGCTGGCCGAACAGGTGCTCTCCGACATCGTCTCCGCCGATCAGCCCCGACGCATCACCCCCCAGGTCATCCTCGACGCCACCTCGGACACCTTCGGGTTCTCCGTGGAGGAGCTCTGCGGCCCAAATCGACGCCGGCCGTTGGTCACGGCTCGACAGGTGAGCATGTACGTGTTCCGCGAGCTCACCGACTTCAGCTATCCGGCCATCGGCCGTGAATTCGGCGGCCGCGACCACTCCACGGTCATGCACGCCGTAGACAAGATCACCGCCATGATGAGGGAGCGCCACCAGATTTACAATCAGGTGACCGATCTCATCGTCCGGATCAAGAGCGGCGCCTGATGCCCGCGGGACCGAGTCATCCGGGCCGTCGCACCGGCGGCGCCCGCTGTCCGCTTTGCACTCTCTTCGAACCGCCTTCTATCCGGAGGTTGTGCACTATCTGTGGATATCTATCGTGAAACCTGGGGTAATTCTGTGAACTCAGATGAACTTGTCCATAACCGGACACCCTACGAACATCCAGTGTCACACTCCGCCGGTAAACAGTGGACGATCAGGGGATAGCGAAACATGTCCTACGCTGCGCCGACCGACCGTCATCCGCAATCCACAGGCCTTATTACCATCACTATTCAAATTAGATACAAAGCAGAAAAGCGAGAAGGGACCAACTGGTGAAGTTTCGATGCGAGCGTGACTCCTTGGTGGAGGTACTGACCACGGCCGGGCGAGCGGTCGGATCGCGCACGTCGACATCCATGGCCCTTGGAGGAGTACGGATCGAGACCTCGGGCAATGACCTGGTGGTGGTGGGGACCGATCTCGATCTCACCATCCATGTTTCCACCGAGGCCATCGGGATATCGGACGGCGTGTGCGTTGCCCCGGCCAAACTTTTGGCTGACATCGTCCGATCGCTCGAACCGGGGGCGGTGACCATCGAGGCCGAAGCGGAGAAGGTGGAGATCGGCGCGGCGCGGTCGCGATTCAGTCTGCGGACCTTCCCGGTCGATGACTTCCCCACCTTGCCGGAACCACCTCAACCGGCCACCTTCCTCCCGGCGGCGGGATTGGCCAGCGCCCTGCGCCAGGTGGTTCGGGCGGCCTCCAATGACGACGCCCGGCCTCTGCTCACCGGAGTCCTGGTGGCGGCCGAGGGAAACGACGTACGACTGGTGGCCACCGACTCGTATCGCCTGGCCATGCGGGACATCGATGGGAGCGACGCCCTGGCCGGCACCTCGCAGATCCTGGTTCCGGCGCGAGCCTTGGCCGAGTTGCAGAAGCTCTCGGTGCTGGGCATGACGGCCAAAGACGGTGCGTTGGGATCGACTGGCGAGGGTGCGGACGACGGGGACGGTGCACTCCCCACCATCGGTCTTTCGATCGGCGATCACGACGTGACCTTCACTGCCGGCGACGTGAAGGTGAGCACCCGTCTTCTGGACGGGAGCTACCCCGACTACCGCCAACTCATCCCATCCGAGTACCCCAATCGGCTCCACGTCGGGAAGGACTCGCTCCTCGACGCCCTGCGGCGGGTCCGGCTCCTGGTGCGCGACAACACCACGCCAGTGCGGCTCTCGATGCGTCCAGGTGGCGTAGACCTCACGGTCGTCTCCCAGGAGGTCGGCGACGCCAGCGAGACCGTCGACGCCGACTTCGACGGCACCGAGCTGACCATCGCCTTCAATCCCACTTATCTCATCGACGGGGTGGAGGCGGTTACGGGCGACGAGGTCCTCCTCGAGACGGTCGACGCCACCAAGCCAGCCACCGTGCGGGCGGCGGAGGAGACCAGCTTCCGCTATCTGCTCATGCCGGTCCGGGTGTCGTAGGGCGTTCACCGCCTCGGCCACCGCCACGTGCACCTCGTCTCGCTTGTCATCTCGGACTTCCGGAACATCGTCGAGGCGACGATCGAACCTGATCCCGAGGGGACCACGGTGATCACCGGCCTGAACGGTGCGGGCAAGACCAGTGTGCTTGAAGCCATCGGCTATCTCTCCACCCTCCAGTCGTTTCGAGGGACCCCGCGCGAGGCCATGGTTGGCCGGGGCGCCGACCACGCCATCCTCCGGGCCGAGACACTGGTCGGCGGACGGTCGGTCACCATCGAAGCCGAACTGTCCACCACTGGACGGTCACGCACGATGCTCAACCGCCAGAGTGTCCGGAGACGCGCCGAATTGCACGAGGCGATCCGAACCACCGTGTTCTCGCCCGAGGACATCGGGGTGGTCCGCGCCGGACCGACGGAACGGCGTCGCTTCCTCGATGAGACCCTGGCGGTGGTGGATCCCAAAGCCGCCCACGCCACCGATGAGGTCGACAAGATCCTGCGCCAGCGGTCGGCCCTCCTCCGGAGCACCGGCCGGCGGCTCACCCCTGAGGTGGCCGCCACGCTCGACGTCTGGGACACGCGACTGGACACGTCGGGGACAGCTTTGGTCGAGGCCCGCGAGGCACTGGTGCAGGAGCTGGTGCCCATCGCCGCCGCCCACTACGCACGGCTGGCGGGCCAGGACACCCCGGTCGGGCTCGACTACCGACGCTCGTGGTCGGGTCGGCTCATCGACGCCCTGGCCGGGTCGCGCAGGACGGACGTCGATCGGGGCGTGTCGTCTATCGGGCCCCACCGGGATGACCTCGACCTCTCGTTGGACGGCCTTCCCGGCCGCACCCACTCCTCACAAGGTGAGCAGCGGTCACTGGCCCTGGCCCTGCGCCTGGCGGCCCACCAGCTCGCCACCGAGCGCCTGGGATCGCCACCGGTGCTCTTGCTCGACGATGTGTTCTCCGAGCTGGATCCGTTCCGGGCCAAGGCCCTGCTGGCCGGTTTGCCCCCGGGGCAAGCCTTGCTCACCACGGCCCTTCCCGCTCCTCCGGAGGTGTCGGCGGCCAAGATCTACCAACTGGAGGCCGGAGGCCATGTGGCCACGACCGGTACGAGGGGCCCGGCGTAGTGGACAATGACCCGTACGGACGAGACGTGGGTCCGCGGCCACTCGACGCCTCGCTGGAGGAGGTATCGAAGAAACTGGGCATGCGCGACTCGCGAGGCCTCGCCCGGCTCTTCGCCCATTGGCCAGAGATCGTCGGCCCGGCCATGGCCGAGCACGTGCAGCCCGTGAGGATCGACCACGAAACCTTGGTGGTGAGCGTCGACCGACCCGCCTGGGCCACCCAGGTGCGGCACCTGGGTGAGGATCTTCTCAACCTCGTGGCCGAGCGAACCGGTATGGCCCGACCCCTCCGGGTGGAGGTCCGGGTCCGCCGGTAATCGGCTCCGGCAGCACCGCGACCATCGGTCATGTGGGTCACACCCGGGGACTAGACTGGGGTCTTGGAATCGGGGGACCGCCGCCGTCAGCACCAAGCGCCAGTCGCCCAGCTGACAGCCTCGTTGCACCGGTTCCCGCTCAGTCAAACGATGTTGGAAAGGGCGCGCCTGTGGCGCTGAAAACAGAGAACGCGCGGAACGTGGCTGAACCCACGTACAACGCCGAGGACATCACCGTTCTGGAGGGTTTGGACCCGGTCAGAAAGCGGCCGGGAATGTACATCGGTTCTACCGGGCCGTCCGGTCTGCACCACCTGGTCTGGGAGGTCGTCGACAATGCGGTGGACGAAGCCATGGCCGGCTTCTGCACCCAGATCGATGTGACCCTGCTGGCCGACGGGGGAGTCCGGGTCGCTGACGACGGCCGTGGCATTCCCACCGGTCCGATGAAGGATCAGCAGGGGAAGTCCGCGGCCGAGGTGGTGCTGACCGTGCTCCACGCCGGCGGCAAGTTCGGCGAGGGCGGTGGCTACAAGGTTTCTGGTGGGCTGCACGGCGTCGGCGTCTCGGTCGTCAACGCCCTGTCCAAGCGGCTGCTGCTCGAGATCGACAGCGATGGCGAGCACCACGAGCTCGAGTTCCTCGACGGCGGCAAGCCCACGGGCAAGCTCGAGATCACGGGCCGCGCCCCACGGGGCAGGACCGGGACCACCGTGACCTTCTGGCCGGACCCGACCATCTTTGAGGAGGTCGAATTCCGGGCCCAGACGGTCATCGAGCGACTCCAGGTGATGGCCTTCCTCAACAAGGGCCTCGAGATCCGGTTCGTCGACGAACGACCCGAAGCCAGGCCGGCCCAGACCTTCAAATACAAGGACGGGATCGTCGACTACGTCCGACACCTCAACGCCTCGAAGGAGGCGCTGTTCCGCAAGGTCGCCTCCCTCGAGCAGCAGGAGGAGGCGATGGAGGTCGAGATCGCCCTCCAGTGGAACACGGGCTTCTACGAGAGCATCCATTCCTTCGCCAACGGGATCTCCACCATCGACGGGGGCATGCACGAAGAGGGATTCAAGAAGTCGTTGACCAATGTGGCCAACAAATATGCACGAGCCCGCGGCGCCCTCAAGGAGAAGGACGACAACCTCCTCGGCGAGGACATCCGCGAAGGCTTGACCGCCATCATTTCGGTTCGCCTGCAGGATCCCCAGTTCGAAGGCCAGACCAAGGCCAAACTGGGCAACGTCCCGGTGCGTTCGTTGGTGGAACGCGCCACGAACGAGAAGCTCGCCGAATGGTTCGAGGAGAACCCCCGCGAGGGCGGGCAGATCATCCAGAAGGGACTACTGGCCGCCCGGGCCCGGGTGGCCGCCCGATCGGCCCGGGACCTCACCCGGCGCAAGTCCTCGCTAGATGGCGCGGGACTGCCGGGCAAGCTGGTCGACTGCTCGTCGCGGGACCCTCGTGAGAGCGAGCTGTTCATCGTCGAGGGGAACTCTGCGGGAGGTTCGGCCAAGGACGCCCGCAACCCGCGGACCCAGGCCATCCTCCCGATCCGCGGGAAGATCCTCAACGTCGAGCGCGCCCGCATCGACAAGATGCTGAAGAACACGGAGATCCAGGCCCTGATCGCCGCCATCGGCGCGGGACTGGCCGAGGACTTCGATGTCACCAAGTCCCGCTATCACAAGATCATCATCCTGGCCGACGCCGACGTGGACGGCTCGCATATCCGCACCCTGCTGCTCACCTTCTTCTTCCGGCAGATGAAGCCTTTGGTCGAAGGGGGCTTCGTCTACGTAGCCCAGCCGCCGCTGTACTCCACGTTGGTGGGCAAGGAGAAGGTGTACCTCAAGGACGATCAGGCGAAGGCGGCGTTCCTGGTGGAGAACCCGAACCACAAGGCGGACTTCCAGCGGTTGAAGGGGCTGGGGGAGATGGACTTCGGAGAGCTGCGTGACACCACCATGGACCCGGGGCGCCGGTCGCTGCTGCAGGTCGCGGTGGAACAGGCCGCGGTGGCCGACGAGGTCTGCTCGGTCCTGATGGGGGAGGACGTCGAGCTGCGACGTCACTTCATCCAGACCAACGCCAAGGATGTGCGCTTCCTTGACATCTGAGGAGGCGATCGGGTCCGTCCCCGCCACAGGCGCACGGATTTCCAGAGACCAGTGAGAAGGACAAGGACAGAGCATGGCAGGACGTGACAACGACGGTCGGGGCGGTGCAGACACCGACGCCGACGTCTCGGGGTTCATCGAGCCCATCGAGATCCAAGAGGAGATGGAGCGGTCCTTCCTCGAGTACTCGATGTCGGTCATCGTCTCCCGCGCTCTGCCCGACGTAC
Source organism: Acidimicrobiales bacterium (assembly GCA_015478655.1). Taxonomy (GTDB): domain Bacteria; phylum Actinomycetota; class Acidimicrobiia; order Acidimicrobiales; family RAAP-2; genus Bog-756. Next base: position 133,043 of record JADMIJ010000001.1, read on the forward strand.
GCGACGGACTGAAGCCCGTGCATCGGCGGATCCTCTACTCGATGTACGACCAGCGCCTGCTGCCGGACCGACCCCACACCAAATGCGCCAAGGTGGTCGGCGACGTGATGGGCTCGTACCACCCCCACGGAGACTCTTCGATCTACGAGGCCCTGGCCCGGATGGTCCAGGAATTCTCCATGCGACACCCGTTGGTCGACGGGCACGGGAACTTCGGGGGCACCGGCCCGGACGAGGGGCCGGCCGCCATGCGGTACACCGAGTGCCGGCTGGGATCCCTGGCGCTGGAGCTGATGAGCGGCATCGACCAGGAGACGGTCGACTTCATCCCCAACTATGACGCCACCTCGGAGGAGCCGACGGTCCTGCCCGCACGCTTCCCGAACATCCTGGTCAACGGTTCCCAGGGCATCGCGGTCGGGATGGCCACCAACATCCCTCCCCACAACCTCGGCGAGGTCATCGACGCCACGACGCACCTGCTCGAGCATCCGGAGGCCACGTCCGACGATCTCATGCAGTTCGTCAAGGGCCCCGACTTCCCGACCGGGGCGTTGATCCTCGGCCGGCAGGGGCTCCTGGACGCCATGCGCACGGGCAAAGGCTCGATCAAGATGCGGGCGGTGGCGGAGATCGAGGAGGGCCGGGACGGCGCGACCCGCATCGTGGTGTCGGAGATGCCCTACCAGACCTCGGTGGCCACGGTCGAGAAGAAGATTTCTGAATTGGTCCGCACCGGTGACATCGACGGCATCGCCGAGGCTCAGGACGACTCATCCGGCGGCAAGACACGGCTGATCATCCGCTTGAAGCGCGACGCCAACGCCAACGTCGTGCTCAACAACCTGTTCAAGCAGACGCCGCTCCAGACCTCGTTCAGCGTGAATGCGGTGGCGCTGGTCGATGGTGTGCCCCGAACGCTGAACCTGGCCCAGATGCTCACGCACTACATCGCCCACCAGGTCGACGTGGTCACCCGGAGGTCCGAGTTCCTGCTGGCCAAGGCCCGGGCGCGGGCCCATGTGGTGGAGGGCCTGCTCCGGGCCATCGACATGCTGGATGCGGTCATTGCCGCCATCCGCGGATCGGACGATCGTCCCGCCGCCCTGGAGGCGCTGCGCACCGCTCCCTTCGAGTTCTCCGAAGAGCAGGCCAACCACATCTTGGACATGACCCTGGCTCGCCTCACCCGACTGGGCCGGAGCAACCTCGAAGACGAGATGGCCAAACTGCTGGAGGAGATCGCAGAGCTCGAGTCCATTCTCGCCGACCCGGCCAAGTTGCGCGGCGTGATCGCCTCGGAGGTGGGCGAGATCCGCGACAAGTTCGCAAACGAACGCAGGACGGTCATCACCCACGATCCCGGCGACATGAACGTGGAGGATCTGGTCGACGACGAGGAGATCGTTGTCACCATGAGCCGGGCCGGCTACGTCAAGGCCGTTTCGGCCGATGCGTTCCGGACGCAGGGCCGGGGTGGGCGTGGCGTGCAGGGGGCGAAGCTCAAGGAAGAGGACCTCATCGACGACGTGGTCCATACGTCGGCGCACGCCCACCTGCTGCTGTTCTCCAACCGGGGCCGGGTGTTCAGGCTGCGGGCCCTCGAGATCCCGATGAAGGAGCGGACCGCCCGCGGCACCGCCATCGTGAACCTGCTTCCCCTGGCCCCCAACGAGGTCATTCAGGCCATCATCGGCACCCGCGACTTCTCGCCTGACAACTACCTGGTGTTCAGCACCAAGTTGGGACAGATCAAGAAGACGTCGTTCAGCGAATACGACAAGTCCCGTCGCGAGGGCTTCATCGCCATCAATCTGCGGGACGGCGATGAGCTGGTCAGGGTGGTGGAGACCCATGGCAGTGACGACGTGTTCCTGGTCACCCGGTCAGGCATGACCATCCGCTTCTCCGAACAGGACGTACGGGCCATGGGTCGCGACGCGGCCGGTGTGCGCGGCGTCCGACTCAAGGCCGACGACGAGGTCGTGTCGTGCGACATTGCCCGGGACGAGGCCGACATCCTGCTGGTCACCGATGCCGGGTACGGCAAGCGGACCAAGGTCGAGCGCTTCAACCGCCAAGCCCGTGGTGGCCAGGGTGTGCGAGGAATCCGGCTCACGGCCAAGCGCGGACGGGTCGTGGCGGCCTTTATGGCCGGGCTGGAGGACGAGATCCTGCTCATCTCCACGTCGGGCGTGGTGATCCGCACCGCAGTGCGGGAGATCGCTTCGCAGGGCCGGGACGCCACCGGGGTGCGGGTCATGAACCTCGACGGAGGGGACGCGGTGGCCGCAGTCGCCGCCGTGGCCGGAGAGACGGCCGGAGAAGGGTAACTGACGACGGTGGAGGCGACCGTCGGATGGCGCCGGCCCGGGGACCGAGCGAGCGTGGTGGTGTAGCGTCATGCACCGGTTTGCGGGGCTATAGCTCAGTTGGTTAGAGCGCAGCACTGATAATGCTGAGGTCGCAAGTTCGATTCTTGCTAGCCCCACTCTCATCAACCATCAGCCGGAACTGCACAGCTCTCATCTGCCCCGGGTCGCAGTCTGGGGTTGACCTGCCGTCGGGCGGTGGACCCAACCGTACGCTCGTGTCGCGCCGTCGAGGTCGGACGCCGGGTGCGACAGCGACACTCGAGCGCTATGCCGACCGAGCGCCCCGACCGAACCGCCGAGATCAAGATGATTCCAGATGCGAACCGCAACAACCGCAGCATCCGATCGTCCTTTCCGCCGGAACCGGCAGGACCGGGCAGGTTGGTCCAGGCATTGAGACGTCGACGTCCCATTCGGCCTTCAAACGGTACGCCCCTCAGGTGATCGCAGCGTCAAGAGCAGGTAAACGTTGCGCGACGGTCGTCGGTGCCCGGGACGGTTGCGCTGTGATGGGGTGAAGATCGGTTCGGTGGCCTCTGAGGCGACGCGCCATCTGGGCTTCGTGACCACGCAACTCCGCAATGCGGCACGCCTACCCAAATGTGAGGAGGATACGTGCGTCCGGAAGGAGCTATCCGGCGAGGAGTTCGATCAGTTGGCCGTCGGGGTCGCGAATAAGGACGGCGACCCCGAGGTCCGTGTCGGCCAGCACGGTGCCCCCGTACCCCGGCACCCGGGCGACCACCGTTCCGATGTCCTCTACGTTCACCGAGAGGTGCGTGAAACCGGGCTCGTTCATCGACCGGTTCCGGGACGGCGGATTTCCCGCCCGATCGAAGTGCAGGAGCTCGAGGACGAATCCGTCCAGTCTCAGGTAGACGGCGGTGAGGTTGACGGGTTCGTCCACTTGACAGAGCTTGGAAGTGGGCTTGTCGTCAGGGGCGAGCTCGCGCTCGTAGGTGAAGCCCAAGAGCTCTTCATAGAACCGCCGGCTCCGGGCCAAGTCGGTCACCGCCAGGCCGACCCAGTTGAACGAGACCCGCCCGACCCTCACCGATCCGTCTCCCCGATCCGTCACCACGGACATCCGTACCGATCGCGGTAGGCCCGCTCTCGGAGCGGCAAGCGCTGCGGTGGGCCGAGGGGACGGTTCGGCCAACCGATGGGGACCACGGCCATGGGCCGAATCGACAGTGGGAGATCGAGCAGGGTCCGCAACTCGTCGGCGAACAGGGTGGCCAGTGTGGTCATGGCCGACCCCAGACCGAGAGCTGTGGCTGCCAGGAGCAGATTCTGGGTCGCCGGGTACACCGAGGAGGGAAGCGTGGACTCGAGGCCGATGTCGGCGTCGCCACACACCACGACGATGACCGGAGCGGACCCGATGCCGCCTTCAGCTCCTCGGTCCACATCGCGCAGCAGGGAGGGCGAGAGACGGCCCTCGGAGTGCTGTCGACCGCCTTGCCGCCACGCCCGACGGGACAGGTCCCCGATGGTGGCGCGAAGGTGGGCATCCCGTACGACGACGAACACCCATGGTTGGCGGTTCTCGGCACTCGGCGCATGGACGGCGGCCTGTAGGCAGCGTTCGATCAACGCCTCGCTCACCGGTTGGTCGTTGAACTGGCGGGAGGCGCGCTGTCGGAGAGTGACGTCGAAGAACTCCCGCGAGGTGGTCGCCGCGCCGTCTCCACCGACCGCTTCTCTGCTTCGCATTGAGTTCAGACCCCCGGAATGGCTCCGCCGCGGTGCGGTGCCGGTCCGAAACTAGCCCGGTGCCAGGCGAGGCGCAGGGAAGGGACGGAAGCGATCGGCGCACGGTCGGGACGACAGCGCGGGGGAACCGGAGGGTCACTAGAGTTCCGACCGTGGTCGGACCCGACGCCGGGCACCGTCCGCGCGCCTATCCGGTTGGCCAGCGTTCATCCCGCGTTGGGGGGGCCTGCCATCGAACCCTGGCTCAGATCCGTCAGTTATCCCGGGAGCACGACTTGGTCATCGATCGCTGGATGAACGCCATTTCGAGCGGGTCCGCGGCAATGCCCATCTCCGAGACCCGTCGTGGCTGACCGGCTTCCGGACCAGCTGCGGTTCATGGCCGCGGCCTACCCGGACAAGGTGGCGTACCGGAACATCGGAGACGGATCCTCGATCACCTTCATCCGGTGGGAGCGGGAATCGAACCGCCTCGCCCGAGGGCTGCAGGAACGAGGGGTCGGGAAGGGCGACCTGGTGGCCATCTACCTCGAAGCCGAGCAGATCCTGGACTGGATCGTCACCTACAGCGCGGTGCACAAGCTCGGAGCGGTGGCCGTCCCGATGAACAACCGCCTGTCGCCACCAGAGGTACGGGGCATACTCGAGCACGCCGAAGTGGCGGCCATCATCGCCAGCGGTGCCTACGGGGAGGCCATCGCCCCATTGATGGGCTCCCTGTCCTCGCTGGAGGTGGTGGCGGTGGTGGGGACGTCCGGGCTCACCGGGTCGATCGACCTCGAAGCGCTCAAGAGCGCGGACGACGCAGCCATCCAGGTCCCCATCGACGAGAGTGACCTCGCCGACGTCATGTACACATCCGGGACCACGGGAAGCCCCAAAGGGGTGGCAGTGCGCCACGGCAACGTTGCCCTCCTGCCCAACACACAACCGGAATGGCAGGGGACGTACTGGCTGACCGCGACCCCCGTCTTCACCTTTGCGGGACTCGGATTCATCTACAACCCTATGAAGGCCGGCATGCCCGTGCTGTTCCTGCCCAAATTCGACGCCGGAAGATGGCTCGAGGCCGTCGAGGTCGAGCGGCCCGTGATCGCCTTCGTCGTGCCCGCCATGGCGCTGTTCCTCCTCCATCATCCGAAGTTCGATTCAGCTGACCTCTCCAGCCTGACCCGGCTCATTCTGGGCAGCGCCCCGCTGGCCCCCGACACCCTGCAGCGCCTCCAGGAGCGGCTGCCCGGCGCCGCCGTGCTGAACAGCTACGGGATGACCGAGGGGGGGCACGCCACGTTCTCGATGGACCCGAAGGGCTCTCGAACCCATCCCGGCGCCGTGGGGCGCCCGAGGCCTCCCGTGGAGGTGCGGATCGTCGACGACGGGGGCGCGGACCGTCCGCTCGGTGACGTCGGCGAAGTCGTGACCCGCAACCCGGCCGGGCACCGGGAGTACTACAAGGACCCCGAGGCAACCGCCCGCATGTGGGCGGGGGGGTGGCTGCACACTGGCGACCTCGGCTATCTCGACGCCGACGGGTACCTCTACATCGTCGGTCGAAAGAAGGAGATGATCGTACGCGGGGGGATGAACGTCTACGCCGATGACGTGGAGGCGGTCCTGCTCGCACACCCTGCGGTCGTCGAGGCAGCCGTCGTCGGCACCCCCCACGACGTGCTCGGCGAGGACGTGGCCGCCTTCGTCGTACTCCGCCCCGGCGTGGCGCTGGCGAGCGAGGAGCTGCAGCGTTTCGCCGGCGAGCGACTGGCCGACTACAAAGTGCCGAGGCAGGTCACCTACCTGGCCGAACTGCCGAGGAACGCCGGAGGGAAGGTCGTGAAGTCCCGGCTTCCGACAGCCACGGTCGAGCGCCAGCCGGCTGCTCCCCGGAACTGAGCATTTCCAGCGCAGCGCGAAGCACAGACCTGTCAAGACCAGGGGACGAGAGGAGTGAAACGTGCAGGACCATCGATTCGACTTCGCCGTCGACGGCACGCCCGAGGAGGTGTGGGACGTGATCTGGAAGCGCACGCGAGTGGGCATCGAGACAGACACCGTGAAGATCGAGATCTTCCACCCCGGAGATGAAGAAGGGAACGGCCTGGTTCGCCACTGTCACTTCCCGGTGCCGAAGTATCTCCTCTCCGGAGGCAGGGCACAATCATGGGAATGGATCACCGAGGCCAAGCGGCCCGTCTCGTGGCGCTACGACGCCATCGGAAAGCCGCTCTGGTCCCGCGCCTCGGGGTGGACCCGGCTCGAAGACCTGGGGGGCGGAAAGACCAGGGTCTACTTCCGGGAGACATACGAGGCGTTCAATCCCGTGATGCGGGCGCTCCTCGAGAAGAGGGTGCACGATTTCATATCCAAGGACAATGACAAGCTGATCGAGGCGTCATTGGTCAGGTCCCTCAAGAAGCTCCGCGAGCGTGAGGCGACCTGAGGGCCAAGCTTGTCTGCTCGGGTCGGCCATCGGTACTGCAGTGACTCCGTGGATCAGTCGGGGAAGCTGAAGCGGTCCCAATCCCAGATCATCATGGACTCGTACGGGGCGGCGAGCAGCAGCCGGGTCGGCGCCGATGCCGTGGCCCGGGTCACCACCGGGGCCAGCCGCTCGCCCACCGTGGCCGGGTCGTCGTCGAGGTAGCAGAGCGTCATCTGCAGGTCGCCGCCGGTGAACATCGGTCGCCGGATGGCGGGGGTCGTCGCGTAGGCCCACGCGCCGGCCACACCGGGCACGGATACCAGTTCCGGGAGCAGCTCGGTGTGCTTCCGCTGGAGGTAGTCGTCCCGAGCCGATTGGTCGGTGGGCGTTTCGACGATCAGGTACACACCCCGGTGCGGTCGGAAGGGCACCACCTCGGGTCCGATAAGGGCACGGGGTGCAGCGTGGGCCTCGAGGAGTCGCAGCCCGCCCCGGTAGTGGGAGGGCAGGGCGTGGGAGAACCGACCCAACTCGGCCAGGTGACGACCCAGGGAGAGAAATTCGTCGATGGTCTCGTCGACCGGGTTGCCCATCATGTAGCAGACGACATGGTCGACCCGCGACCAATCATCGACCGCGGCCGCCCGGGCGGCTCGACAGGCGGCGGTCGAGGCCCACCGTTGACCGAGGATCAGCCCCGGCAATTGGTACTGCTCTGGCATGTGGTCCAACTGGTGCCACTCGAGATATGAGCGGTCGTCGCCGGTCGGAGACCGGTACGACAACGAGAAGAAACCGACCTTGACCCTGTTCATGGACCCCCAGGATAGGGACGACGATGGGGACGATGGGTGAGCACGGAACGATGGGCCGAGCGGGTCACCCCGGAATCTCAGCCACACCTACGAGTGCGGCCATCGCCTCCAGCTGCTCGAGGTAGTGGGACAGCGAGTGGTGGACGAATCGGAGCTGGAGCGCAGTGGCGCCCGCTGCCATCAGCCTGTCGATCATCCGCCGGGCAGCGGCCGGGTCCCCGAGTGGGTTCGCCGGCCGGCCGTTCTGCAGCACCACCTCGAGTGGGTGCTCACGTGCGGCCCAGGCGGAAGTGGCCCGGGCAGCGGCGATCATGGCGCCCAGGTCGACCGACCGGATGCCGAAGGGCACCCAGCCGTCCCCGAGGGCGACGGCGCGCCGAAGGGAGCGGGCAGTCCGCCCGCCGATCCACAGGGGCACTGACGGTTGGAGGGCCGTCGGATCCAACACGACGCCGGAGAACCGGTAGTACGGGCCGTCGTATTCGGGGAGGCGGTTGGACAGCGAGGCCCGGAGCGCTGCGATGGCGTCGTCGGCTCGGGGGCCACGATCGTCGAAGGGGGCATCGAGGAGCTCGAACTCCTCCTTGAGGGATCCGACCCCCAATCCCAGGATCACCCGACCGCCCGATACCTGATCGAGCGTGCCGTAGCGCTTGGCGATGGCCAGTGGGTGGTGGTAGCCGAGGACGAGCACGTTGGTGGCCAGACGGATGTGCGAGGTGCGCGCGGCCAGATAGCCGAAGGTGGCCAGGGGATCCCAGTATCGGCTGCCGCGCACCGTGGCGACGTCGACAGGTACCACAACGTGCTCACTGCATGTCAGGTGGTGATAGCCCAGGCGATCGGCGGCCTCGGCGATGGCCACCACGTCGTCGATGGTCCCCGCCGTCTCCCACGACGCGTGGGCGGCAGGTAGCATCGTGAGCACGGGCGTGGTGATCCCCAACGGAATCGGACGCACCCGTGTCCCCGGAGGTGGTGGCGGATCCTCGACGCTGCCCTTCGGTGCCACAGTCTCTCCTCCGGGCCATCGGCTTCGGCCGAGATGACGCTAACACCGAGCTATGCCGCCTACCGCGAGCACTGCGGGCGCGGCGCCTCCTGCCCGTTGTCGCCCACTGACTCCGAACCGCTTTCGCGACCCCCGAGCCGACCGCAACCTGAGGTTGGGCAGGCGAGGCGCGTCAACCCCTCTCCTCTCCCGCTCGTAGTGGATGGTGCAGAGACACGACCACAACGAGAAATACGGCTCTACTGACACATCCGTGGGCGCCCCGACCACCCCCTGACGCGAGCAACGC
>JADMIJ010000206.1 GCA_015478655.1 Acidimicrobiales bacterium
TCCAGACCTCCTGGCATAGGAGCGGCCTGACCCAGTGTGTACTGGGGCTATCCACCACGTCGGGTCCATAATATGACATAATCTATAGTGAGGAAGTAGGGATCCCGGGAGGTCGGATCGTGGCAGCCAAAGCAGCCAAGATGGGGGCGATGCAGCCACTGCCACTGGCCCCCTCGGGCTCGTCCCACGTCGCTGACGGGGTGGACTTCTCCGAGGACGCAGAGGGCAACGGCTCGGTCTTTTTGTGGGGGATGGCGGCCTGGTGCTGGCAAGCGGGCGATCCTGTCGCCCGGCGCCTGGCCGCGGTGCAGCTGGTGAACTCGAAGGCAGCGAGGCAGCGGCAGGTGGCCAATGTCTTCGGTGTGCACGAGAACTCGCTCGTGCGGTGGCGATCCTCCTATGAGGGCGGTGGCGTCGAGTCGCTGATGGATGATCGGCCTGGACCGAGAGGTCCTTCCAAGGTGACCGAATCCAAGCGCCATGAGATCGCCAGACTGCGTTCCTCGGGCCTCTCGTTGGTCGAGGTGGCTGCACGAACCGACGTGTCGACGGCCACCGTTCGCCGGGTCACGGTCGTCGTGGCCGACGCCGAACCCTCGCAGCATGCGATCGATCACAACAGCAGCGATGGCGACCCGTCCGATTCGCCCACCGGTGGCGACCTGGTTCCCCTGGCCCGACCGGTCGACCGCTCGAACGAGCGAGTTGCTGCACGGTTCGGGCTCATCGACGATGCCCCGCCGGTGATCTGCGAAGGTGCCTCGCTCCCTTTGGTCGGGGCCCTCCTCATCCTGCCCGCGCTGGCTGCCACCGGACTCCTGGAGATCGCCGCTTCGGTCTATGGCGCCCGCAAGGCAGCCTTCTACTCGTTGCGCTCGTTGTTCTGCTCCATCGTCTTCGCCTGTCTCCTCGGCGAACCACGGGCCGAAGGGGTCACCAGGATCAGCCCCACCGACCTCGGTCGCCTGGTCGGTCTCGACCGGGGTCCCGAGGTCGGGACCATCCGGCGCCGTGTCGAGGAGCTGGCGACTGCAGGGAGGGCCGACCAACTGCTCGATCAACTGGCCCGCCATCACGTCCAGTCCCACACAGAAGCCTCCGGCATCTTCTACGTCGATGGCCACGTGCGGGCCTATCACGGAGGTCGTGAAGTACCCAAGGCCCATGTGGCCCGCATCCGACTGTCGATGCCCGCTGAGCTGGACACCTGGGTCTGTGATGCCAACGGCGATGGAGTCCTCGTGTGGGCGGCGACTCCCGGGGCGAGCCTGGTGGGTGAGCTGCGCACGGTGGCCGATCGGGTCCGCTCCCACGTGGGGCCTGACGCCCATCCGACCATCTGCTTCGACCGGGGCGGGTGGTCGCCGAAGCTGTTCAAAGAACTCGAGCTCGCGGGCTTCGACATCCTCACCTATCGCAAGAAGCCCGCCCCGACGGAGCCGGTCGGTTCGTTCGCCGCGTATGTGTACACCGACGGCGTCGGACGTGAGCATCACTACCTGCTGGCCGACCGCCGGGTGACCATCGCCTACGAAGGCGGCAAGCGCCGCTTCCCCTGTCGCCAGATCACCCGGCTCGACCCGGACACCGGACACCAGACCCAGGTCCTCACGACGAGGGATGACGAGGATCCCGCGGCCATCGCCCACTTGATGTTCAGCCGGTGGAACCAGGAGAACTTCTTCCGCTACATGCGCGCCCACTACGGGCTCGACGCACTCGACACCTACGCCACCACCGACGACGACATGAGTCGCATAGTCCCCAATCCCGCCCGACGGACAGCCGACCGCACACTGGCCGAGGCAAGGAAGAGTCTGGCCGTCGCAGAAGCCAGTCGAGGCCAAGCCTCGCTCGCCGGTCGCCATCCCAACGGCGAGATCACCCGAGCCTTCGCCGATGCGGCAGCCCAGATCGAAGCACTCGAACGAGCAGCCAAAGCCATTCCCGCCAGGGTGCCGCTGGGTGACGCCCGACCTGGATCGGTCCGGCTCGCTCCCGAGCGCAAGCGCATCCACGATGCCATCCGCATGGCGACCTACAACGCCGAGTCTGCACTCGCTCGTCTGGTCGGCCCTCACTACGCGCGTGCGGACGACGAGGCACGCACGCTGTTACGCGAGGCCTTCGGATCTCCGGCCGACCTCCAGATCGTCGGCAACGAGCTCCACGTTCGTCTCGATCCGCTCTCGGCACCCAGGCGGACCCGTGCCATCGCTGGACTCTGCCAGGAGCTCACCGCCACCAAGACCATCTATCCGGGGACGGATCTCATCCTCGTCTACTCGGTCAAGGAGCCGGGATGACTACCCACGGATGATGACACCATGCCAGGAGGTCTGGA